>DASYAN010000132.1:0-9784 GCA_036501345.1 Ktedonobacteraceae bacterium | reverse complement strand
GCTAATACTGTGTAGATATATTCAAGCGAGATCTTCTCTTGCTCACTTACTGGTCGCCGCTGATAGCGACTACAAAATTCGGTCAGCAGGATGGCCATTGCCGAGCCTTCGTCAACGAAAGTGCGGATATAGCCAGCTGCTTCCGCCAAGATCAGGGCTCGCTCGAGTGTCTGGAGAGTTTGTTGTGTATTTCCTTCCGCGTGATAAGCTAGTGTCAGTATGACGAGAATGGCAATCACATTGCCGCGTCGTTCCTGCTCCAGTGCGATCTGAAGTACCTCCTCCAGCAGGGCAATGGCTGTTTCTGACTTCTCCTGGGCAATCAATAAGCGCCCTTGCATCAAGGCATAGGACTCTTTTTCGTACGGCGATACTTCTGCTCCGGCCAACTGAGCGGAGCTAGATAGAGTAGTGTTGCTGTCGAGTGGAATAGGAGAAGCTTCCGCTCCGATCGACCGAGTGAGGCTAGATATGGCAGTGGTGCTATCAGGAGAAATACGAGGAACTTCTGCTCCGATTGGTCGAACAGAATCAGACTCGATAGCGGCATTGTCAAACGGAAGAAGAGGAACTTCTGCCCTGATTGACTGACCGAAGCCAGAGTTGTGAAGGGGAATGAGAGGAACTTCTGCTCTGGTTGCCGCCTCATGCTTGTAGTGTTTGCCCCAGGAGATGGCAGCATTCATATCACCTTGGGCGAGTAAGAAGTGCACACGGACATTGGCAATTTCCGCCAGTGCCATGTGATTGATGCCAAAGCATCGTGAACAGTGTTCTGCTCGGTCGAGCCATGTAAGCACTTCGTTGTGTTCGCCACGTATCCAGGCCAGTTGGGCAGCCAGGATAGAGCTTTCTGTGCTCCCAAAGCCTTCTCGTCTGCTCTTCTCGATGATGTGCAAGGCCTGTTCCCAGTGTTTGTACGCAGCGGCAATATCATTCCACTCTCGATAAATCTTTGCCAGTTGCACATGGGCATCAGCGCTATACCATGCCTGGATTTCACCGATCTCGGCAAGCATTTGCTGGTAGGCCTGGTGCGCAGTGCGTAAATTACCCTGCACGATATATGCTTTCCCGAGATACATAGTCGCCAACTGCATGGAAACAAGATTGCCACTCTTTTGACTCAGGCGGTAGCCTTCGCTCAGTATCGTGCGTGCCTGTACTATCTCACCCATCAGCAAGTATGCACCTCCCAGTGCAACCAGTGCACTTGCACGAAGTGGCATATCATTGCCGTTTGTCAGAGCAAGAGTTTGTTGCGCATGGCTCAGAGTTTGTGCTCCGTTCGCGCAGAGTAGCGCCACATAAGCACGAAAATCGTGGATCCGGCTTAGCATGGCATTGTTCTTTTGTTCTCGCCAGAGATCTTCTGCCTGTTCAAGCGCCTGCTCTGAAGCCTCTAAATCTGCTCTGGCATAAAGTATCCATGCCCGCAGGTAACACAATGCGGGACGGGTAGTGAAAACGCTTTCCGGGAGTTGCGTGAGCCAGGAATAGACCACGCTATCGTTCTGCTGCCAGATCAAGGACCAAGTATGCTCTTCGATGAGATCGGCGGCGCGTTGCATAGAACCTGAGGCCAAGGCGTGGGTGACCGCTTCTACGATCATACCGTGTTGCTCATACCAGATGCAAGCACGCAGATGTAGTTCAGACTCACGTTCTGGATAAGTACGCTGTAAACGATAGCGCAGTAAATCGGCAAAGAGATGATAATAGCGGTACCATTTCTCCTGCTCGTCTACAACAAGGAGGAAGAGATTGGCAGCCTCAAGCTGTTCGAGCATTGCCTGCCCATTATTCTGCCCAGTTACTGCATCGCAGAGATCTGCATTCATACGCTCTAGCACCGAGGTCGCTAGTAAGAAGTCTTGTACCGCTATGGGTTGATATGCAAGGACCTCGTCAGTCAGGTAATACAACACACTATGTTGCTGACCACTAAATGTACTGATGAATTTATGAATGGTCGTTGGATCATCCCATCCTTGCAGTGAGAGCACAGCTAATTGCAAACCTGCTGCCCATCCCTCAGTACGATCATTGATAGTAGCAATATCTGCTGTACTGACAGGAAGTCCCATAGCCTGAGTAAAAAAGTGCTCTGTCTCATCAGGCGTAAAGCGCAAATCGGCAGCACGTAATTCGGTTAATTTTCCTTGCACACGCAATCGTGCAATTGGTAGTGGAAAATTCGTACGTGTAGTAATAAAAAGGTGAAGCTGAGGTGGTAGATGCTCCAGTAAGAACTGCAGGCTCTGATGAATAGCTGGCTCAGTAATCGTTTGATAATCATCCAATGCAAGGATAATATCCTGAGGTAATGCCATCAGCATATTGATGAGTGTAGTCAGAAGTACTTCTATATTTAGAGTTTCTGATGGGCATAGTTGTGACAGTTCATGGTGATATCCAATGTGCTCGCTAATATCTGGATGGAGACTGTTCAAGGCTTTGATAACATAGCGCCAGAAACGGACCAGATCATTGTCACTGCATTCCAGGGAGATCCAGGCAACTGGGAGATCACACTGCCGTAACCACTCTCCGATCAGAGTAGTTTTTCCAAAGCCAGCTGGAGCCGTGATCAACACAAGAGGGCCCTGCACTCCTGCTTCTAGCTGACGGTAGAGGCGTGGACGAGGAACGATTTTTTTGCGATAGGTTGGTGGAATGGCAAGTTTCGTTGCCAACA
Organism: Ktedonobacteraceae bacterium; assembly: GCA_036501345.1. Classification (GTDB taxonomy): domain Bacteria; phylum Chloroflexota; class Ktedonobacteria; order Ktedonobacterales; family Ktedonobacteraceae; genus DASYAN01. The sequence continues at coordinate 7,086 of DASYAN010000132.1, read as the reverse complement.
GGAGATGCTCACTGCCCTCACACTCCATCGACAGACTCCTTAAGTAGGCATAATAATCTTTAATTCATCTTTATGTATCGGCACGAAGTCTTAGTGAAAGAGTCCTATAGTTCTTGTATCAGACACGCAAGTAAATGTGGATGGGTAACATTCCCTACAACCAGCGACCAAGCCTCAACTCACGAATTAACCTTACTGCCAGATGGTGTAGGATTACTCTCAGACGGGGTAGGATTACTCTCAGACGGGGTAGGATTACTCCCTGGCGAATGTGTTGTAAGGCTGAAATCATCTGCATAACCGACATTCTGTCCATACCAACCTTCGACAAAAATGGTGAGACTGGTACTAGAGCCCGTTGTAAACGTATAGTTCAAGACCGTATAGCTATTATCATTCTGATCAGCGGTGTAGAAAACGGGCCCTCCTTTAAAACCTATAAAGATATTTTTGCCTTGTACATATGCTTGAAGCGTATAAGTTGTGTTAGATTGCACATCAACCGTTTGATCACACTCGCCAGTAGTGGAATCGGTCGGAACGATTTGTAGCGCGAAGTGACCACCGTGCACTGGACTCGTTGCCACTTGATCTTTGTCACCGCAACTCCAGTGATCTAGTGTCCCTGTTTCAAAACCCGGATTGGCAAGGGGACCGCTTGGCTGAACCGAAGGCGTGGGTGTCGATACAGCCGGAGGTGTGGGCTCCGATATCGCAGGAGGTGTAATAGTTGATACGGCAGGCGGTGTGGAAGAAGCTGGGCAGGTATTAGTGAGTATGCAACTAAGGATTGATAAGCAGCTACCATTTAGAACACACTTAAGGTTAGGAGTGCATGATCCATCTAAGAAACATTTGATATTGGGAGTACAAGTTCCATTAAAGAAGCAAACTAATCTTGCTAGACATGGGATATTATGTACAGAGCATGAAGTAGTTACAGTACAGGAAAGAATCTTTGCAGAGCATGTAGCAGTTATCATACAGGAGATGTTAGCTGATTGGCATGTAATAGTTGCCGAGCAGGAAGCAGTACTTAACGAGCATGCGGTGTTTGGCTGACATAAAATGTTATTTGATGAGCAGCTTATTGTTATGGAACATGAATTATTTGCTATGCATAAAGAGTTCACTTTACAAGGGACACCATTTAGAGAACAGGTACCATTTACTTTGCAGGAAATAGGACTTATAGAACATTTGGAAGCTATTGTACATGATAAAATGCTTGAAGCGCACGTGGCATTTATCGTACAGGAAGAAATCTTTGTAGAACATCCAGGGACCGATAAATTTGTAATTGGAGCAAATTGACTCTTAGCGGCAAGCAAAGAACTATCTGTCAAGACAATACTTGCTGGGATAAGGATAGTGACCAGCATAAATGTACTGAATTTGAGAAAAAGAAAGCTCCTTTGCTTCATCGTCTTCTCCAAAAATTTCCGCCCGAGAATGGGCTTGTAGAGAAACTCCAAACTAAACAAGGATCGTTTGTGTATGCCTCGTGAAGGTGTTTCCCAATGCTGGTCTATTCCGTTAGGGGTTACTTATAAGAGTACTTGATAAGCAAGGTTTTTGCTAGAGACAAATGTGACACTTTAGGGACACCTTAAGGATTTTTTTTGAGACCAAACAAGGATGAATGTACAACTATACTGCTGGCGCAAGGGGCGGCATTGCAGTTATAACTCAAGCAAACTGTCCCTACTTCCCTCTATAGAAAATCCAGCATTCTCTGTACATTGTAGAGAACATCTTCTAACCAATTCACAAAGCAGGATAAAGAGACAAGACTAGCGGACATTTAGGACATCTTGCAGGTTACACTGATCATGCACAAAATTGTCCGCTTTGTCCTTAGTAAATACCAGTTCTCTTGGTTATACTCATAAATGTAAACCTTTGAAAGGAGTTAGCACATATCTCTGTGCTATGCAATCGTAACCATGGAAGGCTTCGTTTTCTCTCTAAAAGGGCTGGTAAAGTGGCCATTGATCATTTTTGGTATTCTTTTACTCGCCATATGCTTAACAGGGGCACTGGAATTTACTGGACCTTTGACTACCACATATGCAGCTCCGGCAGAATGGAGTGGCAATGGCATTCAATACACCGCAGGAACGCAGGTTACCTACCAAGGAAAAACATATACCTGCATCATTCCTCATAAATCTCAACCAGACTGGGACCCTGTAGATGCACAGACCCTGTGGGAACTTACGAATGGTTCGAGTAATCAACCTAGTTCTACTCCTAAACCTGTGAGTAAGTCTACTCTTGCAGGTTCAAGTCCTAAAACGTTTACGGGAGGATGTACAGCAGGTGTGCAGGATACATGGACTCCAGCAGATGGAGTTTTCTTCCAGGGCAGAAAAAATCTGCACCAAGTTGCATTAACGTTTGATGATGGTCCATTTGGTCCTGACGATCTCCAGAGTAGTCATAATACCCGGGCGGTATTAAACATTCTGGAAAAGAACAAGATCCACGCCACATTCTTCGTGATTGGTGAACAAGTGACTTCTGATCCTCAGCAGCGAGATCCTAGTCAGGTAGATCCTAATGCAGATCAGGTGAAATTGGTAAATCAGGAGAAAAATGATGGAAATGAAGTAGCCGATCACAGCTGGACACATCCCTATCTGACCAAACTTCCACTGGCTCCTAATCCGAGTACTCCCGGTGACATACACGATGTTCAGGATGAAATCGGGTTGACTTCCACTGTTATTAAGAACGCCATAGGAATCAAACCAGTAGATTTCCGTCCCCCTTACGGAGACACTAATCAGAGTGTGCAATCGGCAGCTTCAAAGCTAGGACTGCCCACAATTGGATGGACGATAGATTCCTGTGACTGGACCCAGACTCTGACAGGGGGAGCAGAGAAAAATGATATTGTCAATAATGTGCTTAATTACGTTACAAACGGCACAATAGTGCTCATGCATGATGGTGGGAACGACCGTAGCCAGACCGTAGCAGCTCTCCCGACAATCATTCAGGGCCTAAAAAACAAAGGCTATCAGTTTGTGACAGTACAACAAATGGTCAAGGAGGCTGCTCAGCCGTAGTTTTGCATTAAAATATGGTAATCCTTCTCAAGGTTTCTTTAAGCTCTCCTGTTGTTTCTGACAACGGGAGAGCTTTTGTTAAATCAGCGTTAATTTGTTAACACATCATTAAATACATTTAGTAGCCTTAACTGATTTTCTCCGTAAAAATTTAACACAATATTAACATACAGTTAATTAGACCATGATAGGTTATAAACGAGTGAAGTTCTTAGAGGCGAAAATAGTAAATTGATTACCTTCGCTTGCCGTATTTGTCAAGCTCAATCAGACTCATTGCTAGATAGCTAGGAGATTGTATGTTCAAAAAAGGTCGCATTGCTGTCATTTTGCCTTTGTTGGTAACGCTCGGCATGCTTATTTCTGCTTGCGGCTCCTCTAATAGTAGCAATAGCACATCACAAGGAGCTGCTCAGGGACCTCAATGTGCCAATGGAAGCCTTACATTTGATGGCTCAACGGCCCTTTTTCCATTAGCGAATGACGTTGCTAACGCCTACACCGATAAGTGTAATGACACCACCATTACGCCAAAGCAGAGCGGAAGTTCTGCAGGTCTCGTAGCAGCATCTAATGGTAGTGTTGCAATTGGTAACTCAGATATTTTTGCTGATCCGACGAAATATCCAGGATTGGTGGATCACCAAGTTGCAGTTGTCACCTTTTCGGTTGTCCTGAATAAGGATGTAACAGACGTGACCAATCTGACTTCTCAGCAAATTACCAATATTTATACTGGCAAGATTAAAAACTGGCAAGAAGTTGGTGGTCCGAATCTACCGATTGTCACAATCTACCGCAAAGCCGGTTCCGGCACTCGTGTTACTTTTGACACATATGTTTTGAATGGGGCAACAGAGAAGGCAGATGCAGCCAGCATCAATGGCGACTCTTCTGGTGATGTTGCAACTGTTGTGTCGCAGACCTCTGGTGGGATCGCCTATGTGGCTACTTCGTATGCTCAAACAAAGAAATTGACAACCATCAAAATTGATGGTGTTGAGGACTCTAATGCTAATGTGAAAAACAACACGTACAAATTCTGGAATGTCGAGCATATGTACACCAAGGGTAATGTCACAGGCCTGACCAATGCATTTATCGATTATATCCAGAGCAACGATACTGAAGTTGTAAGCGCGCGAAAAAAAGATGGCTTCCTTGTCCTGAGTGATCTGACTTCAACCGCGCTCAGCGCAAAACAGCCCAAGTGAGTCTTTACATTAGAGTAACAGGAAGATAGATTCTCTTATCTACTCAACGCTGGAATGGCAGTATCATTACTGCTTCTCCAGTGTCTAATCCTTGAGAATGGGAAGGCAGTAAGAAGGACATTCATGCTAGATACATTGACCAGCCGGAGACGATGGGGAGAAGCGATAATACAAAATCTTTTCCTCCTGTGCGCTGTTTTGATTGTTCTTGTCATTTGCGGTGTTTTTATCTTTGTAGGATATAATGGTCTCCAACTGTTTACGCTAGATCATACGAATGCTGGTACGTTCTTCACCAGTACAAATTGGAACTTGGATCCCACTGAGGGGAAAGTTAGTTATGGTGCCCTGGGATATATCCTGGGATCGATCGTTACGACGGTGTTTGCTATCCTTATCGTTACCCCACTAGCTCTGGGTATGGCAGCCTTTATGACAGAGCTATGCCCAAAATGGCTGGAAAATATCCTGCGCCCACTCCTCGAAATTTTCACGGGTATGCCATCAGTTGTGATTGGTTTTCTCGGGTTGGTGGTCCTGGTTCCCTGGGTTGGGAGACTAGCAGCACCCATTGCTCCTCTTGCAGCTACGGCAGGTTATGGATGGGCAACGGCAAGTCTCGTCCTTGTGATCATGGTTCTGCCTACTGTTGTCAGTATCTCAATAGATGCCTTACGAGCAGTTCCTGCGAGTGTACGTGAGGCAAGTCTAGCTCTTGGCTCAACGCGTTGGCAGACGATAAGAAATGCCGTGATACCTGCTGCTAAAACTGGTCTGGCAACCGCAATCCTGCTTGGCACCGGACGTGCAATCGGTGAGACATTTGCAGTCACAATGGTCCTCAAGGCACAGAATGCTCTCCCAGCAAACGTATTGACCCCTGGCGCTTTCTTTCAGCCGAATATCAATGTTCCTCTGGGCATTGTCTCGTACTTTAGTGAAGCACCAACCCCAGCGGCACATGCTGCATGTATCATGCTGGGCTTTGTGCTCCTGATTATCTCGTTTCTCTTTATGTGTATCAGCCGCTTTCTTGCAAGCAAGGGGGTATATAAATGAGTGCTCATCAACAGTCCTTGCAGGAGGCTACGTATAGTCAAAACGAGCTGCATCCCGCTAGGCGAGAACGCCTAGTACGGCATCTTCATACCAATAATCGTATTGCAATGGTCGTTCTATCGCTCATGACAGCATTAGTAGTCATAGGGTTTCTCTTTATTATTGTGTATCTCTTAGTACAGGGTTTTCCATATCTCCTCAACCCAGATTTTTATAGTCCTAATCCGAACACAGAGATAAGTATACTGCCAGAACTGTACAATACCTTTTACATGCTGGTGCTCTCTGAGATCATTCTTATTCCTGTATCGTTAGCTGCAGCCATTTATCTTGTAGAGTATGCTCGCCAGGGTTTGCTGGTAACGAGTATCCATCTGGCTGCTGAAACACTGGCCAGTGTGCCTGCCATTGTCCTGGGTTTATTTGGTTACCTGGTCTTTTCTTCTCTGCTAGGCTTTGGCTATAGCCGCCTATCGGGCGCTTTGACATTACTCTGTCTTAACTTGCCATTTGCTTTACGCCTCTTTGAAGAAGCCTTGACATCTGTACCGCGTGATTTACGCGAAGGCGGTCTGGCACTAGGTTCTACCAGATGGCAAGTCATTCGCACGGTTGTGTTACCATCGGCAATCCCGGGTATTGTGACCGGCATTGTAATATCCGCAGGTAAGGTGCTGGCAGAATCCGCTGCCCTCATCTTTACGGCTGGAACGTTAAGCCCACGGCATCCGTATAATTTAGATCCTCTTATTGGTAGCGATACTCTGACTATCCATATCTGGTATGTGCAAACAATTGGCGCTGGTTCTTACTCTTCTGCTGATGCTCCGACTGCTATCGCTGGAGGATCTGCAGCGTTACTGATTATAGCATTGCTGCTTGTTAATATCGGGGCTCGTAGTATCGGGCATGCCATTCAACGCAAAGTCATGTCTACATAACACATAAGGAGAGATTATGGAACACCTTCTGGACACTTCGAACCCCCTCTATATTCCACTAGGAGCGGAAACTAGCTCTATAAAGGCTGGCGAGACAGAACAGAAATCTGTCGTAGCAGTCGCTAAACAGGTTAGAGATCATACAGATCCAGCACACACTGCTGATACCAACGCCAATAGCAAGATTGATGTGCAGAATGCCACATTCTATTATGGTTCAAAGCAGGCGCTTTTTGATGTGACGCTACCGATCCGTGAAAAGCAGGTGACTGCACTGATCGGTCCTTCTGGCTGTGGCAAATCGACTTTCTTGCGAACGTTGAATCGTATGAGCGATATTATTCCCGGCATGCGTATCGGAGGACAGGCTATACTTGACGGTTTCGATATCTATGATAAACGTACTGACGTGGTATTGCTGCGTCAGCGCATCGGCATGGTATTTCAGCGTCCCAATCCTTTCCCCAAATCCATCTTTGAAAATGTGGCCTATGGCCTGAAGGTCCAGGGGAGACCAAAGAAATGTATTGCTGAGGTAGTCGAGCAGAGCTTGCGCGGTGCAGCTCTCTGGGATGAGGTCAAGCATCGTCTCCACACTTCTGCACTGGGTCTCTCAGGTGGGCAGCAACAGCGTTTGTGTATTGCGCGTGCGTTAGCCGTCAAACCTGAAGTATTGCTGATGGATGAGCCCTGCTCTGCGCTTGATCCCATCGCAACATTGAAGATCGAAGAATTGATTACTGCACTGGTTAAAGAGTATACTATTATAATTGTGACGCACAATATGCAACAGGCAGG
>DASYAN010000131.1:0-5315 GCA_036501345.1 Ktedonobacteraceae bacterium | reverse complement strand
TTGGTTGCCGTTTGGTGTTTCTGAAGAGCAGATACGGCAGTTTGTACTCAATCGCATGACCCATCCCCATGCGCCACCTAGCAATACCTGGGAGTTACAGGTCATCCAAGCATTTGCGCGTGAGGCTATCACTCAGACTTTCAAGGCTGCAAGAGGCAACAATGCAGAGTGGCCAAACATCGACCTGATCCTTGCTACCGGTGGGGTTCTGGCGCGTGCTCCCAAGTATGGGCAAATTGCCTTGATGTTACTTGATGCACTTCAACCGCGTGGTGTCACCTCGCTTCTACTGGACCGCACTATGCTTGTCTCACAGCTTGGAGCTGTGGCGACAGTCGCACCCATTGCCGCAGTGCAAGTTAATGAAAACGATGCTGTCTCCTACCGTCTCGGTACCTGTGTAATTCCCTTTGGTAATCTCTTGTTAGGGCAAACAGCAGTGACTGTTGGTCTTGAGTATAGTAACGGCAAACAGGTGAGCGTTGATGTGATAGCAGGCTCAATTGAGGTTATTCCATTAGGCATTAATGAACAGGCTCTGCTCACATTATTTCCTGCTCCAGGGGTTGACGTCGGGTTGGGACCAGGAGAGCGTGCACGTGCTGCCGAAGAGATCGATGGAGGTTTAATTGGCCTCATTATCGATGCACGTGGCCGACCTCTGAACTTGCCATCCAATGAGGCAGAACGTCAGGCACGCCTCCTGCAATGGGCACAAGCTCTTGGTGCCTGAAAAGTGGTAAGGTTTCACCATATGTGTCTCCCGTTCAGTTAAACAAAGCTAGCTGCTCCAGCAGCGTTTATAAATGGATAACAAGGATGTAGTGTTTCAATCCAGATAGGCGGAGCCAGATGCGCTAGCAGCGTTTCTGAATGGATAATCAATATGGTCTATGCATCTAACAGTGTTGTTATATCGCAAACTACAGTGCGTAGGGAGCGTTGGCCTGGAGGGCATAGAGGCCTGGGAATGCCACTCGTCTCTCTTGACCAGGAGATCTTGCCCGGTCAAGCTGTGCTTCGTCTGCAACAGCCTGTAGCAGCTGGAGGACTATCCAGTATATCCCGTGTTCCACTGTCTGGCATCTCCAATGCAGGATTGGGCATGCGAAGCGAGATGGTCATAGCCGGGCTACATGGGCGAGTGATGCAATTTACCAGACGCGGAGGCGTGGTTATTGAGAGTCGTGTCGCTCTGGTACGTGGTTCTTTTGGCATTGGGAAACAGATTGCTGGCGTCCTCACCTTATGGCAAAGCGGTCCTACACGGACTTGGCAAACTATTCCTTCCGGAGCTATCCTAGTTGTACCTGGACCTCTGAGCTTTGCACTATTGCATCAGGCTGTAGTCTCCGGCGTTGCAGGTATTGTGGCGAGTAGCATTGCACTGCGCGATCTAGAGCAATTCTTGCGTACCGATCTGATTGCTCTATTTGCCAGTGACAATGTTGAGCGAGCCCTAGCATACTTGCCTCCCATCACATTATTATTGACCGAAGGCCTTGGTGCCACGATTATGCCAACACCTATCATGAACCTATTTAGCCACTATCAGGATTCAATAGCGTTACTTGATGGACAGACTTCTGTGCGTCGCAGAATTTTTCCTGAACTGCTGATCTCGCTTCCGCTGGGAGAAAGACAACAACCTGATCTAGAGGCAATGCAGCCGCAAGATATGGCACTTGCTCCTGGAACGCTGGTTCGGATTCGCGATAGTGAAAAAGCAGGTGCAATTGGTATTATTGATTATCTCTTTGCTTATGAGCAGAAGTTTCGTTCTGGCATTCACGTACGGGCTGCTCGTCTCCGTCTTGAAGATGGTTCCCTCTTCACAGTACCACTGACATCAATAGAAAGAATTAGCTAGCGAGGTAGCATGTTTATCCACAGAAAGGAAAAGTTATCCACATATTTTGGCTCAATATGTGGATAACTGTACTTAGCTATAATGGCAAAACGAGTGATTTGCCTTGCATCTCTTTCGGCTGTGGGATACCCATGATTTGCAAGATAGTTGGAGAAACGTCAGCCAGGATACCATCTTGGCGTAGGCGTGCCTGTGCGAATGGTGGCGCTACTAGGTAGAGCGGAACAGGATGAGTTGTATGGGCGGTAAGCGGCTTGCCCGTATCATACTCAATCAATTGTTCTGCATTGCCATGATCAGCAGTAATGAGAACATTGCCACCTATAGCAAGTGTAGCTTCCACGATGCGTCCGATGCTGGTATCAACGGTCTCAACAGCCTTGATGGCAGCCTCAAGCACACCAGTATGCCCTACCATATCAGCATTGGCATAGTTCATAATGATAAGATCATATTGTCCACTGCGAATACGCTCGATAGCGTTATCCGTGATACCTGCCGCACTCATCTCTGGTTGCAGATCGTATGTCGGAACTTTTGGTGATGGTACCAGGATACGATCTTCACCGGGAAAGGGAACTTCACGACGACCATTGATAAAGAAGGTGACGTGGGCATACTTCTCTGTCTCAGCTGTGTGGAACTGTGGCATGCCTCGATCGGAGATTACACGAGCCAGTGGCATTTCTACCTCATCGGCTCGATAGGCTACCTCTGCGTCGAGTCCCTCTTCGTACTGTGTCATCATCACAAAGGCCAGATCATTGAAACGCGGACCCCGGTTAAATTTACCCTCAGCCTGTGGAGGAAGATGTGGCATGACAAAGGCTTTCGTGAGTTGGCGTGCACGGTCCGGACGAAAATTGTAATGAATGATGGCATCTCCCTCTTTGACTGTAGTAACGGGATGCCCATTTTCAATGATGACCGTGGGAAGAATAAATTCGTCGGTGACATTCTTGTCATAGGATTGCTGAATGGCAGCTGGGGCAGAACTAGCTTGCAAGCCTTCCCCACGTGTCATGGCGAAATAGGTTGCCCCGGTACGATCCCAGCGATTGTCACGATCCATGGCGTAGTAGCGTCCACTAACGGTTGCAACTTTTGCCGCATGATCGCCACCGATCTCTTTTGCACGAGCCTCCAGACGCTGCATAAATTCAACGCCACCTGTAGGAGATGCATCACGCCCATCGGTAAATGAATGGATATAAACATGCTCAAGATCATGCATCTGGGCTAAGCGTAGCAAGGCCTCCAAGTGCGACTCATGGGCATGGACCCCGCCGTTACCGAGTAATCCACAGATGTGCAACTGGGACTGATTTTTCTTAACATGTGCAATGGCCTTGAGCAATGCTGGATTCTGGAAGAAAGAGCCATCCTGAATCGACTCACTGATACGCGTGTAATCCTGCAAGACCCGTTTGCCGGCACCGATATTCTGATGTCCAACCTCAGAGTTTCCCATCTGGCCCTCAGGCAAGCCAACTGCCAGGCCAGACGTTTTGACTGTGGTATGAGGCCATTCGCGTGCAATTTTATCGATATTAGGTGTTCGTGCCTGCGCAACGGCGTTTCCCTCTTTGCGCGGGTTGATCCCCCAACCATCCATGATAATCAAAACACAAGGGCGAGGCCGCCCTGAAGATGTTGTATTCATGCAGTATTCTTAAGCTCCATGTAAAATATTCCCACGGTATACTGTTCTGTTTCTTATTGTAGCATGCAAGAGAAAGGATAAATATGGGCTCGTACTAGCCGTAGCAGAAGTATTCGTGAAGATATTGTGCCTCGTCAAGAGAGTGGTGCTAAAGTTGGCCCTCTTTATGTTCTTCGCCTCACTGATTTCACCGAAAACTACTGGAGACCAGACGAAGGTGAGAAGTACTCCGAAAGCCTACGCCGCTGTATCCGTGCCCTATCCACGCTCTCCGCTTTTTGAGAATTACATCTCTGCATCCATATACCATCGTCTTTTGCCAGGAGATAATGTCGATATTTATCTTCTGATTGAGTGTCTTTACCTTGCGCTCAGAGCAAGGGCCAACAGATCATCAAAGTAAACAGATAGGTCGGTTGATTCGTGGACTGTAGGGAAGATCTGTTTGGATAAGTATACTGGGAAAGAGAAGAATGATGGAAAATGCAGACCCTCATCCTCTGCTAAGGCGACTGGGCTGGGGATTATTAATAAATGTCGCTGTATTCTGTTTGTTACTGATCACAACAGTGACTACGTGGGCGAGCGTAGAAAAGGTATCCGATGCAGCAGGTGTGCTTAACCAGAGTCAGGTGAAAAGTGCTGGAGCATCTATTGGATATCCTGTAGACATCTATACAACATCCAACTTTTCGGGTACGAGTAGCCAGTTTGAGCAGCGTGCTCGTGATCACCTGACCAACTCCAATCAGATAGTGATGGCAATCAGTGAAAATCCACGCTATATAACAGTTGTTGCTGGCAGTAGGGTTCCACTCTCGAGTGCTGAAGCTAGCAGTGTAGTAGCCTCTTTTAAAGGGAGTTATCAGAGCAGTGGTGGTAACTTTACCTCTGCAACGGTTGGTGCTTTGCAGTCATTACAGAGTGCTGTAGGGACCGGATCTGCAAGCAATAATAATCGTGGGACAAATCCTACACCTGCAGCAAGAGGTGGTATATCGAATTGTGTATGGTGTCTCCTTGGTTTGCTCGTGCTAGGTGCTGTTGCCTTGTTTGCTGTCAAACGTCCTCATGTTGGCGGTTTTCCTTTTGGTCGACCTCCGTATAATCGCCCATACGATGGACCATATCAGAGGGATTACCCTCCTAACCAAGGCCCTAACTACCCTCCGCAACAAGGCTACCCTCCGCAACAAGGCGGCTACCCTCCGCAACAAGGCGGCTACCCTCCACAACAAGGTATGAATCCCTTTGCTGCAGGAGGTTTGAGTGCAGCCGCAGGTGGTTTCCTTGGCTATGAACTTGGCAAACAACAAGGCGAGCGCGGGGCTGGGGAAGATCAGGGGGCTGGTGGTGGCAGTGTGGGAGACTTTGATGAAGGCTCAGGTGGTGGAAGTGTAGGTGGATTTGGAGGAGATGATACTAGTGGTGGAAGCGTTGGCGGTTTTGGAGGAGATGATTCCGGTGGTGGAAGCGTTGGCGGCTTTGGAGGAGATGATGATACTGGTGGTGGAAGTTCTGGAAACTTCTAACTAAATTTGATGTGGGAAAAACGAAAGTTCAGGGTACTCTGGAAAAGGAGTACCCTGGTTTATGGGCATAAATAAGCAACATATCCTCTGCGACCAAGTGAGTCGGAGATTTTGCTTCTGGACTAAAGTCACAGCGGTTTGCGATGGGCTCTTTTGTGTCGTAGACTATGATGGAAAATCTATTTGATACGTAGCTCTATAGGAGAAAAATGGTATTATGAATAAGTCAAATCTTTATTCTCTGCTAAAC
>DASYAN010000130.1:0-7720 GCA_036501345.1 Ktedonobacteraceae bacterium | reverse complement strand
CAAGAAAAAGAAGGGCTCCAAGAACAGGGAGAAAGCACGACGCAAGGTGGCCTGTGTGCATGCTCGTATCCAGGATCGGAGACGAGACTACCAGCACAAGCTTTCGACACGCATCATCAACGAAAACCAAGTGATCTGCGTGGAGAGTCTAGCTGTCAAGAATATGGTCAAAAATCACTGTCTGGCAAAAGCCGTCAGTGATGTCGGATGGGGTGAGTTCGTCCGCCAGCTGGAATATAAAAGCCAATGGTACGCGCGGACCCTCATCAAAATTGACCGTTGGTATCCCTCCAGTAAAACGTGTCATGATTGTAAGCATGTTGTGGAAGACCTCCCGCTTGATGTACGTGAATGGGTCTGCCCCGAGTGCGGCGTCTGGCATGACCGGGATATCAATGCGGCAAACAACATTCTGGCCGAGGGGCTCTCGGTGTCTGCTTGTGGAGGCGGTGTCAGACCCGTTCGGGCAAAAGCTCGAACTGGCAACCTCCAACGAAGCAGGAATGCCCGTTCGTGAGGGCGAGAAGCCCCTGGCTTTTGCCATGGGGAAATGTCACAACGTTCTCTGTTCAAATAGATAGTACATCAAAATAGTGGTGTAACAAGCTAAAACTTTTTGTGATGGTGTGATACTCTCAAAGGGGCTCTGGCTTTAGCCCACGAGAAACCCGCCTCTCTAAAGGGGCTGAAGCCACAATAGCGGCGGGTTCATTCGGTGCCAGTCTCCTCTCATGATTGAGGCTCGTTTTTCGCTGCGAGATCGAGCTCGTTATGTAATTGCTGTATTTCTTTGATTGCTATTGCCCATGCTGCCGAGGTGGGATCGATCAGAGCAAAATGATCGGCTCCTGGCAACTCGATCAGCCTCACACGATCTCCAGCCCTGACTGCTTTCTGTGCGTACTGCTGACTGACGGTGAGTGGAACCAGATTATCCCTCTTTCCATGAAGAAGCACCTGTGGAATGTTCAGTGGCAAGAGCGTAGCAGGCGAAGCAATCGCATAGCGTTCAGGGACCTTGTCAGGACTGTCTCCAAGTAATTCAGCAGCAGCCCCTTGTCCCAAATTGAGGTGCCAGACGAGGTTCAGATCGCTTGCCCCGGCAAGGCTGACGACACCAGCCAGAGGTAATGGCGTATCGCTCACCGTCAGTGGACTCTTTTTTGGTAAGCGAGAACGTGCTGCAAGCCACAATGCAAGCTGGCCTCCAGCCGAATGCCCGACTGCTATGATGCGTGTCAGGTCCAGAGCATACGTGGGAGCCAGCATCGCCAGATAATCGGCAGCATGTGCCACATCCTGCAAGGTGCCCGGCCAGCCTCCCCCGGGATCACCCAGACGGCGGTACTCGATATTCCATGCAGCCACGCTCTTCTCTACGAGATCTCCAGCCAGCCCTTGCATGAGTGCCAGTGTATATGCAGCACGCCAGAAACCACCATGGATGAGGATAACGACAGGATGTGGGCCTGAGCCTTTGGGCACGTACAAGTCGCCAAATTGCAATGACGCTGGCCCATATGCGAGCCGTAGCGGTGATGAGATTGTTGCTGCGTTGCCGTCAGAGCCACATGAGCTCATAGCTTCTCAATGCCTCCATAGTGAACTGAATGCACGTACAATGATGCGGCGTTTCCTGCACTGACTCACGGAGCAGCAACCCATACCTGTATCATGGTGTCACCACCGCCAGAGGCAATGGACTTTCCATCAGGGGACCATGCCATCACATGTGGGGGAGCCGTATGGGAGAACGTCACGAGTTTGAGATTGGTCATGGTATCCCACACCTCTACCGTCTTATTATCGCTGGCGTAGGCAAAACGCTTCCCATCTGGCGACCACGCTATAACGGAGATGGGAGCCGTATAACGATAGCTCAGGACTTCGCGATCCGTGGTCGTCTCCCACATCTGTACCATCCCATCTGCTCTTCCACAAGCCACACGCGAGCCGTTGAGCGTATTTGAGGCAGAGGACGATGGATACACGTTGGGCGACCAGTCAACACTCAGGACCTTGGCAGGTTGGCCGCGGTAGAACGCAACCCTTTTTCCAGTGGAAGCTTCCCAGATCTGCACTGATGTATCATCACCGCCGGAAACGATACAACAGCCACGTCCGAAAGACGAAGAAAACTCATCGGGTGACCATGCCAATGAATTGACGTTGCCTGTATGACCACGATAGATAGCGAGAGGCTGTCCCGTTGTGCCATCCCACACGTGTACTGTGCCGTCAGTCGCAGCGGAAGCCAAGAGGAGTTGCTTTGGCGACCAAGCCATGGCATTGATGGCATTGCCCGAATGACCACGATACGTGAGGATCAGACGGTTGGTGGCAACTTCCCAGACCCGCACCAGTGCATCAGCTCCAGCGGTAGCAATACGTGAGCCGTCAGATGATGTCGCCACCACGCGCACGGCGTCAGATATATCCTGGTAAATTTGACGCTTGTTTCCTGTCATCGCATCCCAGACATGTACTGTCTGATCATTGCTTGCGGAAACAATTCGTCTGCCATCGGAGAACCATGAGCAGGAACGGACCACGTTCACATGCTCCTGATAGCTACAAACGAGCATTCCCCTAGGTTTTGCCTCCACTATAGGCGCAGAAGATGGCAGAATAGTAGGTGCCACAGGGGCTCCTTCACTGATCAGGGGTGCAATAGGTTTAACAGACACGGATATCGAGCCCGTCATAACGGTTTTCGTAGCTTGTTCAGAAGTGGATGTATTGAGTTGACTTGCCTGCTCCAGAGCGAGAGCAAATGCTCGGACACTGTCAAAACGCTTCTCAAAGTCTTTCTCGAGCGCTGTCATAACCACCTGCTCAGCGGCTGGGGCAACCGTTGGCATCTTTGCACGCAGTGGTGGAGGGGAAACAGCGAGGTGTTGTGAGATGATCTCGGTAAGCGAGCCACCAAAAGGGCATTCGCCAGCTAGCCACTCGTAGACAAGAATGCCTAATGAGTATTGATCGCTGGCCCGACGTGGGTAACCTTGTATTTGTTCCGGTGCCATGTAGAGCAGAGTGCCTGCCACGTCCTGCATCCCCTCCTGATCACGCAATGTCTGTGCCATCAAGGCGATGCCAAAGTCGCTGAGGAGAACTTCATTACTTCTTCCCACCAACATATTTTCTGGCTTCACATCGCGGTGAATCAATTTCTGATCGTGTGCATACTGTAAAGCCTCAGCCATCTGTTTCACATAGGTGACTACAGTGGGCAGCGGAAGAACCGATCCTTTGGGATGCTGCTGACGAAGCGTCCCGTTGGGTGCATAGTCAAGCACAAGAAATGGAGTGATGCCCTCTACCCCAAATTCCAGGACACGTACAATGTTTGGATGAATAAGGCGAGCAATAGTACGGGCCTCTGACTGGAACCAGTCCAGATCATTGGCCACTTGAGGATTGAGGACCTTGATGGCGGCCTGCGTGCTCAGATAGACATGTTCCCCAAGATAGACATGGGCAAAGCCGCCTTCTCCTAAAAGACGAAGAAGTTGGTAATTGCCAAACCGTTGTCCTCTGTAATCAAACATATGCAACCTCTCCAGAGAAATGTTCGCTACCCCACTTTCCCTTTTCAGCAGAGATAGCATATCATAGAGAGAACAAAAGTGGAAGCTTGACTTTGTGGGCTCGTGGGCTTCCAGAAGCAGAATCAGCATTGTAATGTATACTAACTCAGAGAGTAGGTCCCTTGGTTCAGAGCGTATTTCAGTGGGAGAGTATGAGCGAACAACCATTACACCCTTTTTCCGCAGCTGTTTATTTTCAACAGGTCACATGCAAGATCGAAAAACGGATCATTCTCGACCAGATCAGCCTGACGATGAAACAGGGGACAATCACAGGGATCCTCGGTCCAAACGGTGCCGGAAAAACGACGTTGCTCAGTTTAATTATGGGGTTGCGACGTCCCTCATCTGGAACCATTACAGTTTTTCATGAGAAGCTTGCTGGGCACAACAACAAGCTTCGTCGAAAGATTGGAGTGGTCTTCCAGGAGACAGCGCTTTATGATGAGCTCACGACATTTGAAAACCTTCAATTTGCAGCATCCTTGTACCAGGTTTCCTCTCCTGAACATCGCATCAAGGAAGTCCTTGAGCTGCTTGCCCTCTCTGAACGTGCTCAGGACCGTGTGCGGACACTCTCGGGTGGTCTCCAACGACGTGTCGCTATTGCTCGCGCCCTCTTGCACTCCCCTGATTTATTAATCATTGATGAGCCAACGCTTGGTGTGGACGTAGAGGCGCGACATGCTATCTGGTCGCATCTGCGTTTTCTGAAATCAGCTGGAACAACGATTATTGTTTCGACGAATTATCTTGATGAGGCCCTGGCCTTGTGTGATAGAGTAGCAGTACTGCGTGCTGGCAAATTGCTCACCTATGAGACTCCCGATACCTTAGTTGCTCGTGCTGGAAGTTGCCTGGATATCGAATGTGAAGCAAGAGGAAGAGAAGTGCTCACGCAGGCACTTTCCGGGATTGATGGCATCTTGCGTATTCATCAGACACCATCTGGCATCTCTCTTTTTCTGACTGGTGATATTGTTCCTGAAGAGGTGATGCGCAAGGTTTTCCCCATTACTGCCATTCGTAGTTTCCGCATTCGTGGAGCTGATCTGGCAGAAGTCTTCCGGGCCTTTGATGAGGTGTCACCATGAATGCACTGCTTTCTGTTCTTCAGGGAAGTTTTCGGGCGGAACTCATCCAATTAATCAGAGCACGCCTGTTTGTCGCTCTCACGATCATCCAGGCCGTTACGTTTCTTTTTCTGGTCAGCCTTTTCGGGCTGACAGGGAGCCGTGCGCCAACTGCTATCACGACTTTGGATCATGGTTCCTATGCCAGGGAATTTATTGCACAACTCGCTGCCGCCCACCATTCCTTTGATCTCCGCTCGATGGATGAGGCCTCAGCTGTCGCAGATTTGCATAGAGGGAGCTTGGTTGCCATCATTACCCTTCCAAGCAACTTTTCGTATGCCATCGCTCAGGGACAAGAGATCACTCTTCACGTCGCCGTCGACAATGTGAATACGGACATGACAGACGATATTCAACGCGCCCTCCCTTCTGCTATTGTCGCTTTCGGCAGACAACTCCGGTTTCCTGGCATCCGCGTACACGTGAGCGAGGTGGATCTGCTTGATCATGACACAGGTTTTGTTCCCTACCTTGTCGTCAGTGGTCTGGCTTTAGACGCCTTTGTCGTGACAAGTATCTTGAGTGCTATGGCAGTCGCACGTGAATTTGAAACTCGTACCATCAAACTACTCGCGGTCACTCCTGCTCATCCTCTTCTTTCCATTATGGGTCGTATGCTCGCAACAGATACTATGGCAACACTCGCCATGATATTTCCTGTAGCGCTCGCTGTCTTTGGATACGACATCAGCCCTCTCCACCCTCTCGAAATGATTGGCGTTATGCTCCTGTGTATTGCTATTTTTGGTTGTATTGGGGTAGCACTTGGTGCTGTACTGAGACGAACATTGCCTGTGGTCTCTCTGGTCTTTGGCCTTGGATTCCCGCTCTATCTCTGTAGTGGTTCGTTGGAACCACAGCGATTTGACGGGAACCTGATCTGGGCATTGGCACACCTCTCTCCTGTCTATTATGCAGTAGGTCTCCTTGAACAGGCATTTCATGGGTTGCAAGTAACACCAGAGCCACCGTGGGTCAATTTCATAGCCTTGCTCGGATGGGCTGTGCTTATGCTGCTTATCGCAGGCATCCTGCTACAAACAGCTCTGATTGAGAAAACTGCACCACTGCGGGTGGCACAGCAGAAACGCATCATGACAGAAAGACTTTGGCGGTGGCTGCAGTTACGTATCGTTCTTCCCAGATCACGTTGGCTGTTCGCAGGGCTTATCCTGTTTGTCATCGGAGCAGTAATCTGGTTCAGTCAACAGCACTATCAAACGAATGTATTGCTTCGCCAGCAGCAGCGTGCTGTTCTTGCTGCTGCTGAAGAGCAACGTGAAACCCGTCTCTTGAACAACTACAAGCAGAGCATTTCTTTCATGCTCACCCATGATCATCTTCTCTCTGCAAAGGCAACCGAGCCCACAGGAGCCGCCGTATCTGCCCGCACGCAGAAAATGCTGCGTCAGTTGAACTGTGGGCATAAAGCGGAACTCTTGCGCTTTCTCTACAGATCAAGACTCATCGATGATGATTTCCATGTGGTCAGCTTGCAAGGGGACGATTTCCATGGGTGTCGCTTTGCAGGCTTCAATCTCACCGATACCGACTTGACTGGTGCCAATTTTAGCAATGCTGACATGCACAAGAGCACATTTACCTCTTCAACACTTGTTGCAGTCAACTTCAACAATGCCAATCTGGCCGATGCAGACTTACGAGTCACAGATATGCATAATGTTCGTGTGAACAACGTCAACTTGGCAAGAGCTGACCTATCGGGGGTCGTTGGGGTGAGCATTGAGCAGTTAATCCATGCACACTCGCTTGCTGGTACTCGACTGCCTGATGGATCAGTCCAACCAGGGGAGGTGAAGGATACTGACTGAGAAGGCCAATCCCTGTTCTCTCTTCACGTACTCCAAGATCTACGCACAACCATTGAACCCAAAAGGACTGCTACCACAGCAGTTCCTAGCAGCACTGCGATATCAGTCGAAAATCCAGTGAGATCAGGATAGAACAGCGCCTGCCGCATTCCATCAATGGCGTACCGAATGGGGTTGAAAACGCTAATGGTTTGAATCCATTGGGGGAGAAATGCGATCGTCGTAAAGCCTCCGCCCAAGAAGAAGAAATAAGTTGCCAGAAGAGATGTGGCCAGGGCGATATTTTTGGTTCCTCGCAGGAATGTTCCCACAATAGCGCCCATCCCCGATGCGCTCAATGTTGTAGCAACCAACAGGACGACAAGAGCAAGCCAGTGATTGACAGGTGGAGCGATAACTCCAAAGAGGATACAGAGACCTCCAACGAGAATGACTGCACCGCAAGAGGCGCAGAAACCACCGAGGAATCGTCCAGCAACGAACACCCAGGCTGATACTGGAGCCAGAATCAGATAGTGTGCCGTCCCACGTTCTCGATCTTGCGCACAAAGGAGAGCCGTTCCCATCAATCCAATATGTAATACAAGCAAAACAAGTACTGGAAGCACTTGGTACCGAAGGAAGTCCACGTTCGTTTTTCTCAGATCTTGCTCGTCTATCGTGATGAGATAGGGGTTGGAGGAGCCGAGATTCCCGCTATTGCTAGCCTGTCCTGCTTGGGAACCCAATCCGGAACTATCGAATTGACCGACGGTCCGTTCCACACTCCGACGGATATCATCTGAGAAATCGATATCAACGTTGTTGAGGGTCAGCTCAAGATGGGCGGTATGTGTAATGACTTGCTGATCAAAGTGAGGAGGGATAGTGAGAATGGCTGCTATTTGCTGATCATGAAGTGCCTGCGTTGCTTCAGGCATATTCATCACCGTAAGAGCATACGAATCGGTGTCGGCTTCAATCATCTCTGCCATTTGCGTTGTATATGCACCCTGGGACTGGATCACCAGGGCAACTGGCTCTTGAGTGACCGTAAAGGAAAGAACCACGAGCATGATAGCCATCCCAAGAGGTGGAATGAGTACGCTTGCAATAGCCCAGGGCGTGCGACGCCAGAGAAGCAAATCCAGCCGTGCCAGTGACCACATGCTTTGAAGTGCAA
>DASYAN010000129.1:0-6557 GCA_036501345.1 Ktedonobacteraceae bacterium | reverse complement strand
GAGGGAGAGAATACCAGCAAGCACCAATGGCCACTCTCGGGACACAAACGGACGTATAGCATAAGCTGCAAAGATCTCCATCATGCCAGTCACAATTGCCCAGGCTGCAACAATATAGAGCAGCACTAATGCTGTTATACCAGGAAAAACAAAGGCAACAAGGCCAGCGATTATGCTGAGGATGCCTTCAAAGAGGACCCAACCCCAGCGACCCAGAGAACCGCGTTCTCTCAGCGCCACGATCATAGCGACAATGCCATCAATAATAGCATATGCCGCAAAGACGTAGATGAAGGCAAGTAGTGCAATACCGGGCAAGAAAATGGCAATGAGGCCAAAAATGATGGCCACGACTCCTCTCAGCGCCAACATCCACCAATCGTGTAGGATAGCTCGAGCATTTATGGTCTGTATCATTTTATTCCCCCTTTCCTTCTCATAATCGGCTCACCGATTATAATGAGATAGCCAAATGGCTCCAATCCCACCTCGATCAGATCTTTGAAAACACGATTATGCCAATCGGCTGATAATCGGTTTTAGTGCTGGATAGAGTGCATGATATACCTCATATGACTTAGCATAGATGCGTCCCGCTTCTGGATAGGGTTCTGTTCGTTGTCCTACTTGGACGATCATTTCACAGGCCTGTTCCGCCGATGCATAGACGCCACTTGCAACGCCTGCCAACAATGCGGCTCCAAAGGCTGGCCCCTCTTGAGCGTTCGTCGTTACTAATTCCACGCCAAGCACATCGGCCATGATCTGGCGCCACAATGGACTTTTGGCACCGCCTCCTGTAGCACGTATCTGTTCCAGTTGAAGACCCTGTTCACCGATGATCGTGAAGCAATCTTTGAGGCTGAAAGCTACGCCCTCCAGCACGGCACGTATGAGATGACGACGATCATGGCTCGCCGTCAGACCAATCCAACCTCCACGGGCAGAAGCGTCCAAATGTGGGGTACGCTCTCCTTGCAGATAGGGTAAGAAGATCAGGCCATCACTCCCTGGCGGTGCTCCCGCGGCCTCTTTTGCTAGCAATTCGTACGCATCCAAACCTGACCAGCGTTCCAAGGCCCGTTCTGGCAAGCCAATGTTATCTCGTACCCAACGCAATGAGAGGCCTGCTGCCTGTGTCACTCCCATCAAGTACCAAGCATGGGGGACAGCGTGGTTAAAGGTATGAACCCGTGGTATCGGACCGGATGTGTCAACCAGGGGAGTAGCAGCATGAGTAAGAACAACCCCGCTGGTCCCAATAGAGATAAGCGCCAAACCAGATCGCACCACACCATTGCCTACAGCTCCACAGGCATTATCGGCACCTCCACCTGCCACAGGTATCCCAGCTGGTAGACCTGTCAGCGAAGCTACTTCATTTGTACTTGTACCACTTACTACATCAGCAGCAATCACAGGTGGCAACAGTGCTGGATCACATCCAATGGCCTCAAGCACTTCATGCGACCATTTGCCCTCTTTTACATCTAGCCAGCAAGTTCCAGCCGCATCGGAGATCTCTATAGCCATCACCCCGGTCAGGCGATAGCGAATATAATCTTTCGGCAGGAGAATTGTACGCGTGCGAGCAAAAATTTCTGGTTCGTTGTCACGTACCCACAGGACTTTGGGAGCAGAAAAGCCTGGTAGCGCAGGATTACTGATCAGCTCGATGAGGCGTGCTGCTCCCACTCGCTCAGTCATCCATTGGCATTGAGCCTCGCTACGCTGATCAGCCCAAATAATGCAAGGACGTAAAACCTGCTGTTCAGCATCCAGCAAGACCACACCATGCATTTGACCAGAGAGGCCAATACCATGTATATCCGTGGGAGCTACCCCATGCCTGACACTGTCAGCCAGACAGCTACGAATAGCGATGATTGTCGCTTGCCACCAATCATCTGGATGTTGTTCAGCCCAGCCGGGATGTGGATGTACAAGTGGGTAATCGACAAAGGCCGATGCCAGAACATGTCCATCCTCCGTCGCAAAGAGTGCAACTTTGACGCCCGTTGTGCCCAGATCAATACCCAGGAGTGCCTGCATAACTCTGCTCCTTCAAGTTGATTACTTGCTCGCTCAGTTATCGTTTGTGTCGCTCAAGAATACGCTCAGTGTAAGCCTTATCGAGGCCCAGTATCTCATAGACGATCCGGTAGCCTTCGACTGCATCAGCATTGGAACGTGCCTGCTGAAGTGCTGCACGGTCGATCTTCCGCGCTAAATCATCGATAAATTCCCATTGAAGTGCTGAACGCCGTACCGCTGCAACCTGATCCTCGGTGTAGGGATACAGGTCGAAGCCCACGCGTTCACCCTTGGAACCATAACCAACATCCTGCAAGGTCAAGGCTAGTTCGAGTGTTTGCATGAAGAAGGACGCACCAACCATATTGTCATCGTCGAACGTGCCCCAGCCAGAGTTTCCATGCTGATGGCCCAGTTTCCCCTCAGAATGGAGCAATGCTGCATACTCTGCCAGATTCTCACCGTTCATGATGAGATGCTGCCAGTCCATGTTAACTAAGAGGCGCGATGTGTCGATTCCCAAGCGACGAACACGGTCAATGGTATAGAGAGTGGCCGCAATGTTGCGCATCAGGATATTCATCGCTGGCTCACTGTTTTTGTGTTCCAGCAAGACCGTTACATTCTTCGATGCAGCATGTGCCACCACTTCCCCTATGCCATCAACGAACTGATCCCAAGTGAAGGCATATTCACGCTGGAAATTGTAGTTATAGCCCTCCGCGCCAGGCCAGATGATAAAGTGCGTCCCGAGCACAGCAGCGAGGTCGACGCCGCGCTTAAGTATGTCAATGCCTTTGCGTCGCAGATTTTTATCGGGGTTGATAAAGACGCCTAGTTTGAAGGTGGGGTCAGGATGTAAACCGGCAGCGAGGCAATAAATATCCATTGGTCCTAGCGCTGCTTTGATGGCGTCAACGATATCTTCGTTGATCTCACCAGGATAATGGTATTCTAGACCATCAATCACATCGGCGAGACCATCCACAACACGACGCGTCCGTGTGGCCATATCCTCATTTGTCACTTGGGGATGATAGCCGGGTGGCACAAAACGCGTGACATTGGGACCAAACGCCCAGATACCAAGGCTGTTCTTTACTCTCGTATTGGCCAAGTTTCGCTCCTTCGTTGCTCATAATTCAACGATGCTACACTCTTAGCACTACGACTCAAGCATGGAAAACTTCCACTTGATATCATTGTATGCCAAATTGTAGCTTTCTGTAAGACCTCGACCCTCCCCTAGGCATGCTATAATAGGAAAGCAGAGGTTTTCTATACAGAAAATCTTTAAGCTCACTAGAATAGAGTGCCTTTAAAAGGTTGATTGCATGTCTCCACATTTCTCATTAGAAATGCTCAGATTACATGATCATATTCTCAAACTTAAAAGTGAGTAACAGAAGTCTTATTATACTAAATACATTCTCTATCAAAAAGAAACTATCATGAATATTCAAGGAATTATCAGTGTCATTAGCTTGATCTTAGCACCTGTCGTCATGGTCTCGTGCTGCGTTCTTTTCTTAAATGGACAGCTCCAGCGGTATGATGCTCTTGCCAATCGTATACGCACAATGAATCAAGAACGCTTTACGATCTTGCGTGAGGTAGATAACGATATGCCCAGTGCCCTCGAAGGCATTGATGGTTTCCGCAAACTGCGCGTGCAAGAAATAGAAACCCAGCTTCCCCATCTCCTGAGGCGACATCTGATGCTTCATAGAGCGGCACTTACTATTGGCTTAGCAGTACTGATTTGTATTCTCAGCATGTTTTTTATTGCCATAAGTGTTCTACTGAAATCGCCAATCATCGCTATCATTGCATTATGTACGTTCCTAACGGCAACAATCACCATATTGCTCGGAGGTGGAATGATTATGTTTGAGCTTTATCTTTCACATCTCGCACTGAGATACGAAGTGATGCATGAGTTGAGTCTTGGAGCCAAAGCTACTTCCCTCACTAAGGTTCTCAAATGGAGACAAACTCCTCATAACCTCCGTTGGGTCTGGGTCCCTCTGAAAAAATAGCTCTGTCTCGCTTCTGCATGAGCTGTATCAATGCATTTCTTCTGCTAGAGCTGTCATTTTGTAGACAGACGGGATGCTACCTCCAACAGGTAGAGAGGTGCTATATATATATGTTATGCGGTAACAAGTGCTAACTTTCCTGAGCAAACAAGAGAGAAAGGAAGGAAGGAAGGGAAAGATAATATTCAGGAGATTCTGTGGAAATTGAGAAAGAAAAGAGGAGCGGCATTAAGTCATGGGATAATGAGAATAGGTGGTATGCACGCCGCTCGTTATAATTACAGTATACTGATCAATCCAAACAAGCCAATTCAGAAGATCAGAGGAGAGCAGCGTGAATAAGGCTAGCGCAATCTAGCCAGTCTAGCTCTCAATATATAAGTTCAAAGGTAGGAACAAGCAATGCGACCACACAGACCATCAAACTCACACGCGCCTCTTATCGCACAAGCTCTGGTACAGCCGTCCACCATTCTACTGGCAAGTCTTGCGCATGAGGCTACAAGACCATCTACTCGTGGTAAACAAGGAATCATCTGCCAACTAGTAAGCCCTCATGGGTTCAGCGCCAGCTTGCAGACCTTTGATGGCAGCGTAGTTCCCTGTGCCATCGATGTCTTCCAAGGACTCTTTTCGTCATCCTTTGCATGCATCGATCAGACAACGATCTTGGTGGAAGTGGCACACTTGCATATTGAGATCGGTCCTGTCATCGCAAGCGATGAACAGACACCGTTCAATATTGTAAGCGTCAATCGCTTTGAAGCAAAGGTGCACCTTCAGGATGGACGCACACATATCGAGTCATCTCAATCCTCCGCGGAAATCTCCCAGGTTAGCTTTGTGGCTCCTCGCACAGCTCTGATCCAGATTTCCGAGGTGCTGCCATAATTGCATCATGCAGAAAAAAGCATCATTCTCGGCGCCCATTCCTTAACCCTTTGCAGAATGCAACGCCGAGAATGATGTTTATAAACCTTTTACGATTTATGCTGTTTTGATTTCCTCTTGCTCATAGATGTACCGCTTACCACGCAGCAGTGATACTATAGCAGCTACGAAGCACATCGCTGCAGAAAGGTAGAACACGCCATGCAAGCCGATCATGAACGGGGGCGAAATCAGGTTCGGAAAGAAACTGTGACCCAGCAGATTAGCCTGCTTAGCTGCTGGCAGGGCATGCAGGACCGTTGCAGGCAACAATGAAGCCATTGGATTATAGCCCAGAAAGGCTGCGAAAAGTGCGGCCGTTGGTGGTAAATGGGCAATCTTGTTGGCTACAGTTGCCGAGACACCCGCCTGAGTCAGTCCGTTGAAGAGCGTTGTGGGCAACGATGCCGCCAGACCAGCAATAATGATACTGAAGAAGATGCCGATACTGACCAGCGAGCCGGAGTTCTGGAAAGTTGCACGCATACCAGATGCAGCTCCACGCTGCTCCGCAGGCACACTATTCATTACCGACGAGGTATTGGGCGAAGAGAACATACCCTGCCCAAGACCGAGCATGAATATCAGAACGGCAAACCAGATGTAATCGAAATTGATTGGTAGGATCGTCAGTAGGAGGAAACCTATCGCCTGAATAAGCATGCCCGTGGTCGAGAAGAGGCGTGCTCCAAAGCGATCCGAGAGCCAGCCACTGAGAGGACCCATAAACACAAAGCCGATGAGTAGGGGCAGCAAGTAAATACCTGCCCACAAAGGGGTGATCTCATAATTGTACCCATGCAGTGGGAGCCAGATGCCTTGCAACCAGATCACAAGCATGAATTGTAGACCGCCACGTGCAATACTACCCAGAAAACTACTTGCATTCCCCGCTGCGAACATGCGGATTTTAAAGAGGCTCAAGCGGAAC
Organism: Ktedonobacteraceae bacterium; assembly: GCA_036501345.1. Classification (GTDB taxonomy): domain Bacteria; phylum Chloroflexota; class Ktedonobacteria; order Ktedonobacterales; family Ktedonobacteraceae; genus DASYAN01. The sequence goes on along the minus strand of DASYAN010000129.1, from coordinate 623 downwards.
ATTGGGTCCTCAACATGCAGTTCGATCCAGACAAAGGCTGCTAATAGGATCACACCCAGGACTAGTGCTCCAATAACTAGAGGGTTACCCCATCCTGTTGGGGAGCCGCCATAGGGCTCAATTCCATAGGTAATGCCGAGCAGCAGGATTGTTGCACCAAAGGCAAATGTGATGTTTCCGGCCCAGTCAATTTTCTGATGCTTGCGAATAGTTGCGACCTCGCGTAGCATCAAGTAGGCCCAGATGGTTCCGACAATGCCGACGGGTACGCTGACCAGGAAGACGAGACGCCAACTAAAATACGCCAAGATGCCACCCAGGATCAGACCTAGAACGGAGCCGAGAATAGCGGCAATCTGGTTAATGCCGAGCGCAAGACCGCGCTGGTTCGCAGGAAACGCATCCGTCAGGATAGCGGCACTGTTCGAGAATAGAAAGCCTGAGCCTACGCCCTGAATTAGGCGGAAGAGAATCAGCTCTAGTGCTCCAGTATTGCCCGTCCCTGGTGTTAGCCACAGCAAAATGCTGCCCACAGTAAAGATGGCAAACCCTATATTATAGAACTTGACACGTCCAAACATATCAGAGATGCGCCCAAATGTTACCAGGAGCGTCGCTGTTAC
>DASYAN010000128.1:0-3377 GCA_036501345.1 Ktedonobacteraceae bacterium | reverse complement strand
TGTCAGTACAGCGGCTTTTCAATCCCTTCCAAAGCCACCTTCCTTCGTTTTACCAGCCAAATATTCTTCATGCGCTTCATTTACAAGCTTTTCTAGAAGCTTTGGAGATCTTGGATCATTGAACAATGCATCCCACTTTTCGTCTGCTTCCATTGCTTCCATCTCTTCAATTGTCTTTAAAACTTGTTTTACGAGTATGTCTTGATTTTTGAGAGAGAGCTTTTCCGCTCGTTCGTAAACTTCCTTTAGCTGATCAATTGTCATAATCTCCACCTCGTTTCTTGGAAAAATTATCTCCATTTTGGATTATAACACACTTTGCACATGGTTGGCATGGGTGAAATTAATTTGTGAATTTGTGCATTTGTGAATTTGTGCTGGGGAATTGTATACCTCCGGCAAATTGTGGTATACTTATTATCGAATTTAGGCATGGAGGCTTTTAGATAGGTTGAATAAGGATATAGACCTGATCAAGCAGCGCCTAGCCAAGGCAATTGAGCAGAATAGAGATTTCAGGGGTAGCGACCATGCATGAAGGAATTATTCCGAGCTGCGGAAACGTTTTTGCTGATTTGGGATTTCCATACCCTGAAGAAGAGTTAGCAAAATCACAACTTGCATACCGTCTAGCAACAATTATTGAAAATCGCAACCTAAGCCTAAAAGATGCTGCTTCCCTCCTTGGTATATCCGCTGAGGATCTTTCATTGGTAGTGACTGGCCAATTTGGAGAGTTTACTATTGATCGCCTTATGCGCTTTCTCACGGCACTTGGTGAAGATGTTGAGATAACTGTGCGCTCCACGCAGGGCAATGCACAGCTACATATAGCATTGGGATAAAAATCATCCTCCTAACTATGGAAAAATAGATATGCTCAAAAAGAGAAGATTCTGCTTGACAGTGTTAGGTTTATACAAACATGAAACAGTCAAGTTCATTTGATGCATACCGAATTCAGAAGGAAAAAACAATGAAGTGCATTATGTGCAGAAACGGAGATATCGTGCCAGGAACGAAAACCGTAATGCTTGAACAAGATAAGACCATCATTGTTTTTAAAGGCGTTCCGGCCTTGGTTTGTGATCAGTGTGGAGAAGCCTATACCGATGAAGATATCACTGATCGCTTACTTCACATGCTTGAAGAGGAAGCACAAAAAGGTCCGAAAGAAGCATTTATTCAGTACGTCGCCTAATATATGGAAGATGAAGTTAAACAACGCAAACTAGAACATGTCAATATAGCTCTGGAACAGGATATAAGCGTTCCCCAACGTGCCAACTGGAATGACATCCATTTTGTACATCAGGCTCTTCCAGAGGTAGACCTGGATGGAATTGACACCTCAGTCACGTTCCTTGGTCATACCTTGCGCTACCCCATTTTCATATCCTCCTTAACAGGAGGCCACCCCGACGTCACCACTATCAACCGCAATCTGGCACAAGCTGCACAACAGTACGGCCTCGCACTAGGAGTCGGCAGTCAGCGTGCCGCAATTATCAATCCAGCCGTTGCATCTAGCTACTCTGTCACCCGTGATCATGCTCCCAACGCATTCCTGATTGCCAACATCGGGGCTCCTCAATTGATTCCCCAAACTCGCCATACTCCTTTTACACTCGCACAAGTTCAGTCAGCCATCGATATGATCAGAGCTAATGCCCTGGCAGTACACATGAATAGCCTGCAAGAAGCTGCTCAACCTGAAGGAGACCGCCGTGCAGTAGGTGAAGTAGCTGCCTTAAAAGCACTCACCCAACACATCACGATTCCAGTACTTGCCAAGGAAACTGGAGCCGGTATCTGCCGCGAGCAAGCTCTCCTACTACGCTCTTGTGGAGTTGCCGCTATCGACATAGGAGGAGCTGGTGGCAGCAGTATGCCTGCTCTAGAGGCTGCACGTTCGCAGTCACATGGCGACAAGCAAACAAGAAACATCGGATTACTCTACCGCGACTGGGGTATCGCAACACCAGTGGCAGTTATAGAATCGACGGCCGCCCAACTCCCAATCATTGCAACAGGTGGTGTACGCAATGGCCTAGATGTTGCTCGTGCTCTTGCGCTTGGTGCTACCCTGGTTGGCATTGGCTTCCCCTTTCTCAAAGCGGCTAGCGAGAGCTATGAAAAGGTCTGTGAACTACTTGAGAGCATTGTGGTCCAGTTGAAAGTAGCCATGCAATTGAGCGGCTCAGCCACCATTACCCAGTTGAGGCAGACTGACGTCGTTGTAACAGGAGCATCACGAGAATGGTTGACACTACGAGGTTTCGAGGATGATCTTAAGGGTATGGCTCAGCGTCGCTGGCGGAAAATGAACAAGGGCACTCATTGAGCATAAAAAGGGGCGGAGGAGGTGGGATTCGAACCCACGGAGGCTATTCACCTCACACGATTTCCAGTCGTGCTCACTAGACCACTATGAGACTCCTCCAAGATAGGGACGGCGGAGAGAGTGGGATTCGAACCCACGAGGGCTATTCACCCTACCGCTTTTCGAGAGCGGCACATTCGACCACTCTGACATCTCTCCGTCGTGGAGTATAGCATATCTCTTGCAATGTGACAAGCACTGAATCCATTTAAACTATTGTCCTATCCAGGCACCCTCTTTAAATGGTGCATCTTCCCCTGAAAGTGGGGCAACTTGATAAGTCAGGATGGGCAACTTTCTCCAAAAAGAGGACAACTTGCTCTATAGGGAGATTGAAAACACAGGAGCTATTGTAATCTATTGACAAAGCCCCAAGATTTTCGCTACAGTAGAGCAACAACAGTTCTTATGTATAACAGAAGTGTAGGACAGGGAGCACGGACAGTCATGGGAAAGTGCCTAGACCTTGATGGTTGCGGATTCGAAAATCGAGATAAAGCACGCTTTTGCGGCCATTGCGGTATTCCAACAAAAGGATCATTCCTACAGGGTCGTTATGAGATACAAGCTCTTACAGGCAAAGAGCATAATGTAGTCACCTTGCAGGCCATCGACCGCCATGGAGGACTGCCCATCATTGTGCGTGCACTGATCCCTAGAGAAACAAATACACAGGACCGAGAAGATTTTTTACAGGATGCCGAGCTAGCTGCTTCGATTTCAGAACGGATCAGGGAAACTGGCAGTATTTGTGTTACCGACTATGGACAGGACGGACCAGTAGTGTTTCTGGCCAAAAAGGAGTTCACTGGTACCGAGCAGCATCTAAAGAATTTTCGTATGATAACACGTATTAGCAGCGATCCCCTGGCCTTATCCTCCCCTGTAGTGCAGATCCAAAACGAAAACAATATGGAGGCTACTACCCAGATCAGAAGAGTTGTCTCGACCGACCCTGAGATCACACAGTTACAGGCAGCCTATACACCACCTC
>DASYAN010000127.1:0-3641 GCA_036501345.1 Ktedonobacteraceae bacterium | reverse complement strand
CCTGCAGCAGTAGCTGGTCCATCAAGTATATTTGCAAAGGGAAGAATGGTAATAAAATTCGTCTTGGATATACTTGCTAGAGTATCAGTAATATGGATGCTAATATGAATACTGGCAGTATTCAAGCTATTTGGAATGTTTTGCAAAAAATGCATTAATTTTCTCCTCTCTGATTGTCTAATAGATCTGTTTATACCAGATAGAATTTTACCTGATAGTTTTGAGTAAAGCGAGTCGAAAAGAGGGACAGATCCGTTAAAGGGCTGGTATATTGCTCAGATAAGTGAGCTAGGACTATGCTCTGAACACTCATTCAACTTTCCTAGTGCTGTTGCGTACATACTTATGCGACTAGATATAGTACAAACTATTTATCACTATCCTTTTAGCATGAAGAGAGGCAAAATATGGAGGAGCTGCATAGAGGTCGGGGTGAGGGACTCAAGTCTGATCATCAAGCAACGGGGACAACAGCGGAACTCCCACTGCAGAACACTACAACTAATACGGCCAGTACAACTGGTCCCAACAATGCCCATACAGATACTGATACCGTGCAGGACGAGCCACAAGGCATACAGCCAATAGATAGTCTAGAATTTGTTGTCGTTGAGGGTTTCCAAGTAGGGCGTGGTGTTGCCCGTATCGATCCCGATGACATAACACGCCTGGGTTGCCAGCCTGGCGATATTGTTTTAATTACTGCAGCGCGTACGACAGCTGCCAAAATAGTCCCTAGCGCTCTGGCAGATCGTGGTCAGCAGACCATCCAGATGGATAGTCAGGTGCGACAGAATAGTGCCTCAGGTCTGGGAGAACGCGTCACTATGCGCAAAGCGAAAGTGAGCCCGGCAGAGAAGGTTACACTCTTGCCGCTGAGCAGCGAAGCTCCCATCCAGGAAAGCGATCTGCAATACATTGCCCGCTATTTGATTGGATTACCCGTCACCATCGGCGATTTGCTACGTGTTGGCACTCCAGGTACAGCACCACGTGAGTTTCTCATTATTAGTACAACACCAGCCACACCAAGCTATACTCTGCGCAGGGCAAATACCGGGGCCTTGCCGATAATACCACCCGAGCCAACAGGTGACGTCGAAGCAGTCTTTGTGCATGAAAAAACTGTCGTACGTGCTCAGATACGCGGAGCCACAAATGGTATGCCGGGTCGGTTAGGGTACGAGGATATCGGCGGACTGGGTAAAGAGCTCCAACGCATTAGAGAAATGATCGAGCTGCCTCTGAAATATCCAGCGGTCTTTGATCGCCTAGGAGTTGAGCCACCAAAGGGTGTATTGCTCTATGGCCCTCCTGGAACAGGCAAGACCCTCATCGCACGCGTTGTCGCAGCAGAGACCAACGCTGCCTTTTTCATTATCAATGGACCAGAAATCATCAATAAATTCTATGGGGAAAGCGAGTCACGGCTGCGTGGAGTCTTCCAGGAAGCTCAGCGTAGAGCTCCCAGTATTATCTTTATCGATGAATTGGATGCCCTGGCCCCGAAACGAGCAGAAACAGGAGGCGAGGTTGAGCGGCGTATCGTGGGACAATTGCTCGCTTTGATGGATGGACTGGAATCTCGTGGGCAAGTCGTGCTCATTGGAGCCACCAATCAGCCAAATGCTCTTGACCCTGCCATGCGACGTCCTGGTCGGTTTGACCGTGAGATTTCCTTGCGTGTTCCGGATGTAAGAGGGCGTCAGGAAGTTCTGCTAATCCACAGCAAAGATGCCGCTTTAGCTGGTGATGTGGACTTTGCACGCATAGCACAGTTGACACCTGGCTTTGTCGGAGCTGATCTGGCAGCTCTTTGTCGTGAAGCAGCGATGATTGCCTTGCGTCGTGTCTTGCCGCATATTGATTATCAGCGTGGCTATATCCCTTATGAAACCCTGGTCAACCTCAGTATCACTATGGCAGACTTCCAGACTGCACTGCGCGAAGTTGAACCATCGACAACGCGTGAGGTCTACGTAGAGGTCAGCGAAACCTCCTGGGATGATATCGGCGGACTAGTATACATTAAAGACTTGCTCACCGAGGCAGTTGAATGGCCACTGCGCTTTCCAGATCTTTATGCCTCAGCCAAAGTCGAGGCTCCCCGAGGCATCCTGCTCTCAGGCCCGCCGGGATCTGGTAAGACCCTCATTGCTCGTGCCTTGGCCAAGCAGTGTGAGGCCAGTTTTATCTCTATCAAAGGTCCAGAGCTGCTTTCGAAATGGGTCGGAGAGTCGGAGAAGGGTGTTCGTGAGATCTTTCGTCGAGCAAAACAGGCGGCACCATGTATTATCTTTTTCGATGAGATTGACTCATTCGCGTCACGCCGAGGACAGGCAAACGATGGGAATGTAGGAGATCGAGTGATGGCACAGTTGCTCACCGAAATGGATGGTGTCGAGGGTCGAAAAGGGGTCATTATTCTGGCAGCAACAAACCGACCAGAACTCATTGATCCTGCGCTACTACGTCCCGGTCGCTTTGATCTGACCGTAGAATTGCAGCTCCCCGACGAAACGGAGCGTACTGGCATCTTCGCTGTCCACTTGCGAGGCAGACCCGTTGCGCCAGAGGTTACTATAGAAGAACTGGCTAGTCTCACAACTGGACGTAGTGGAGCTGACATCGAAGCTATCTGTCGTCGTGCAGCCCTACTCGCTCTGCGCGAATGGATCACCCCAAAACTTGGACTGGGACAGGTACGAGTCACCCAGGTTAACGAAGAGGCAAGTAATGGTGCAACTTCCACAGCTGATGTAACAGCAAACGCAATTGACCAGAGAATACCACCATCATTGCCAACAAACATCTTCATACGCATGGAGCATTTCAAGCGAGCTATTGAAGAGCAGCAAGAACGCTACGCTGCCCAGGAGGCAATTGAGAAGGATAGAGATCGGCAGGAGCGGGGAAGACAGCGTTTGATAGAGATGGCAGCTGACAGTGACTCAAAAGAAAAACGGCCTTTGAGAGGTTTCCGGCTCTGGTTAGCACGCATATTTGGCTTTGTCAGGTGAGAGATGGCAGGGGACAAATCCTCTAATCAAGACAAGGCTTATCCCTTCTCGGAACGGAGTATCCCTAGAGACTTGTCACTTTTTCGTCTCTGAAATGGCCAAAGCAGCCATTTTCGTTGACTCAGAAATGTCTCATGCAGATGGGCATTTCTGATCAAAGCGGGCTCGTCCCTTCAGTAAACAGGATTTCCGTGTAGACTTGTCACTTTTTTCTCTCAAGTTGTCCTTCTTGTCAGGGAAAGTTGTCCGAAAGTTGTCTGTAGCTTGACCTAGAAAAACCTTCTCTCCTGAGGTATGCTTAGTACAGTAGATTGGTAGTAGAAGGGCTTGTGAGTTACGAAAATTTCCATTAGTAGGATATACTACCTACTCGTTATGGACAAAATCGTAAAGAACATGTACCCTTAGTGTGGGACTGGTTAAGGAATGCTGTACAGCTTGACTCTTGGCAATAGAAGTCGCGTTGTGTTGCACGAAATGAACATTAGAAGAAATAATTTGCTGGAGAGTCTATACACTTACAATATATAGGTGACTATGCTATAATAAACAACGGAGAGTGTTTATTCAGAAGCGAAGGGAGGAAACAATGTTACCGAGACATGAAAACTCCTCTTCCGT
>DASYAN010000126.1:0-10145 GCA_036501345.1 Ktedonobacteraceae bacterium | reverse complement strand
ACAGATCAGTGAGATCTATCATGTCAGTCAAGCAACTGCATGTAATTGGTGCAGAAAAGGATGGTTGCAAGCTGATAGGGAAAAGAACCCAAACAGCAATGGACGAGGCAGAAGTTGGCGTATATTCCCACAACAGCTCGATGACATTGAATCGCATCGCGACGAACTCATTGAACTAAGCCGCCGCTATTGGGTGAGACTGCTGGTACAAATGCGCAAATAATGATTCTTCAGCGACCGCAGTGAAATTTCAGGAAAGCTCGAAGAAAAAGTATTAGGAGCAGTATAGTCTGAATGTGCTTATCCTTTGTCATAAGAAATACCTCTGGCAGATGCTGCTCCTTACTCTCTAGATTCAGCAAGGATCTCATTCTCATTCAGCATGTCCCCTATATGTCGCTTTATTTGATCGCAAATAGCCTCTGCATTGGTTACCCGAAAGACAGCGAGGCGTGAGCGCATTTAGAATAACTTCTCTCGTTTTGTTGGAGTCAATCCTCATATCCTCATTGGTCTCATGTGCACCTAGTTGCCATGGGTAGTACAATAGAAGTTAATCTTGGTCTGAGTCAATTTGGTCGGATAGTCGGCAGGGATGCACAGCGTTGTGGCTACATCGGTGACAAGACAACAGCACTGCTTCTATATAGGGAGAGGTGAGTATGCATCCATCGATACTAGTAGAGAACCAGCTTCTGACGACCAAATTCTATATGCCTGTGACATCGGGTCCTCTGATCTCGCGTCCTCGTCTGATGAGCTTGCTCAATGAGAGTCTTGAGTATCCCCTCACACTGGTCTCGGCTCCTGCAGGCTTTGGCAAGACCATGCTGCTCTCTGCTTGGACGCAAGGGTTGCCAGCTGACAAGCCTCTGATCGCCTGGGTATCCTTGGATGAGGAGGACAATGAATTCTCTCACTGACACTTTTTTGAGTGCACATGAAAGTCAATAGGGAATAAGAGATGAAAGACGGGTGAGATATCGAGAAGGCAAAGGAGCGTTGACTAGCCTATTGGCAGGAGAAATGGACAGAAAGAAAAAGCAGATAAAAAACGCTTGAGGAGGACGATCTTTCTGAATACCTTCAGCCCATTATGCACCGCATTGCATCAGCAAGTCAAGGAGTTTTTCCAGGTATTACATGGATATCAAAGTAAAACGCTTTTAATGTTTGTAATGGGAGCAATACGAGCGGAAAGTATCGTGCTCTCGAAGGTAGCAGAAGCGTTATTAGAGGAGAGTGGAGCAAAAGCCCCGAGTATTGAGCAGCGTCTGGAACGCTTTCTGAGTAATTCGAAGGTAGACTCAGAAGAAGTCTGGAATGTATTTATGGAAGCAGTGCTTCCATCCTTTCAAAAAGAGCCAATTCAGTTGGTGATTGATTTGACAAATTATGAAGAACATGCACAAATTGTCTATATTGGTATTATACAGCATTCTCGTGTATTGCCGTTAGCATGGAAGGTGATGCCCGGGCAAACCAAGTGGGATCAAGGCTTATGGGAGATCATAGAAGAACTTTTCAAGCGTTTGCATCCGTATCTGAAAAATACGGATTGTACGGTGATAGGAGATAGTGCTTTTGGATGTTTTCCCATGGTAGAATTATGTATAAAGTATGGATTTCATTATCTTTTTCGTATTTGTGGAAATCATACGTGTGAACGGTGCTCAAAGGCGGGGCGTTTGTTGCCAACCTGTCCCGTTTCCGAGCTGGTGAACACACCAGGAAAGAGGTTTTATGGACACATTCGTTTATGGCAAGAAGATCAAATCGAAACGAATCTCAGCGGATGTTGGGAAAGAGGCGAGGAAGAGGCATTATTGGTGATTTCTGATCGTCCTGCCTGTTGAGAACGTATTCTAGAATACAAGAAGCGTTGGAAGATAGAATCAACGTTTGAGGGTATGAAAAGCCGAGGGTGGGATTGGGAAGAGAGCCATGTGCGACGGTTAGATCGGGTGGATCGCATGCTGCTGGTGCTATTTTTACTGCTTTGGTGGCTAGCACATTTAGCAGCATCATGTATTCATCATGGAAGAAGAGATCGATATGATCGCCATGACCGAAGGGACAAAAACATCTTTCGCATAGGGAGACTCTATCTCTTAGATATTGAGCGAAGAGCCAGAAGATCTGGAAAGAATGGAAAACTTAAAAGCTGTTTGCTTTTTCGAGGAAAGCCTGGAAAATGGCTTTTTTCTCTCCGATTTTGAGAAACGATGAGAAATCTTTTTTTCCTTTGGATAGGCCTTTTGCTCTTTAAAAAAGTGTCAGTGAGAGAAAGGAACCCGTCGTGCTCTTTTCGATTGCCCGGATATTGCACTGACGCCGGCAGGCCCGGTTGTTCGGATGATTTTGGCGACCCATCCAGTTACCTCTTCTCCCCCTTGCATTGGCGTGGTGTGCAATGGGACCGTCTATGAGCAGTTCTTCACGACCGTGCCGCAGAGGGCCTTCACTCCTGCTGATATGCTTGATCTGTACTTGCACCGAGGGTCCTTTGAGATGGTGCTCGCTGATGAAGATGCTGAGCAAGATCCCGACCGCTGGGGTTTCCCATACTCCCTGTGGGCAAGAGTTTTGGCAAATCCTCTCCCCACTGAAATCTGGACCAGAAGTGCCTCGTTACGCTGGCAGCCTGGGTTTCCACGTTGTGAGCATGCTCACAACGTGGAAACCCAGGCTGCCATTGAGCAGATGCTCCCCTGCTTGCACATCGTAGAAATGCTGATTTTCCTGATTCCATGACGATGATTTTCTGCCTAAACTGGTTCGTTGTGAACGTTGTGAGTATATGCTACTGCTGGTCTAGATTACAATGGATCTGGAACCTTCGCTTGGAGTTCGGGCAACACTTGTCCGCTACTACTATGCGTTTGACAGAACTGAGCTACTCTCAGATTGAGGAGCCAGTTCAAGCTGAGGAGTCGGTTCAAGCTGAGGAGCCAGTTCAAGGGAGCGAGCTTGTCTGCTATGGGCCTCCTCAATGGGCACGCCGATCCTACACCAAAGGATTTGCTGGAGCCGATTTCGCTCTCCAATCCGATGGGACCTTGTGCTGTCCAGCAGGCCATCCCTTGTATGCGCAAGAGCGAAGACGGGAACCCAATGGCTCTCTGCGTGTGTTGTATGCTGCTCGTCTGTGCCATTGCCGCCCCTGCCCTCTGCGTGCACAGTGTCAAGAAAACGGCACCACGACGATCAAGCCGCGGCGGGTGAGTGCTGTGTTCCGACCACTCTCTCCCACGGCCTTGGCGCCACCCGATGAGCTGACATCCAATGAGTCAGCACCCAATGAGTCAGTGCCTTCTTGCCCAGTCCGGTGGGGAGATGGGGAGCGCTGTCAGATCCGGCGACGATGGTTCCATTTACTGCGTACACAAACCGTTCTGCTGGCCTTTGGCCCGGTTGAACACGTGGTGCACGAAGAGATGCCACAACAAGATGTGCAAACCAGAGCCCTGCGTGCCCATTGGCGGCTCAGTTGGAAGCAACGTCTTGCTCGCAATGCTCGCCCACCTACTGCCCCACCACTTGAGGTCACCATTCATGGTCTCCCAGTCCTGTTTGCCCAGTCCTTTGGTTTTGATGTGGTAACGGCTGCATAAACGCTCACAAACGCCGCTTGCTTCTTTTTTCTGAAGCCATTCTCGCTTGATCTCTCCTTATAGATGGATCAACATCTATCTCGCTCTCATTTCTCCTCTCCTTTTCCATTCTTCCACTTCACGCAATTGTCGTCAGCCTTCTCATTGTTTGCTTGCTTTCATCTCGTTGCATATCTCGCGGGCCAATGAGACTATCAAAGCGCGAAATCTTGCGTGCGGAGTACCTGAGAATTATGGGCTGGAAGATACATCAGAGGAACATCACACTCTGCCCGGAAATGATGTAAAACCCTTTCTTGTAGCTGTGCTAGCAAGACAATATGTTCTCAAAGGCATCTATGGATGCATACAAAGAAAAGACTAGTTTCGGGAATGACATTTTTAAGCGTAGTCGTGGTAAAGTTACAGGTTATAAAGAGCTTTCTCAAATCAGAGAAGAGCATAGAAGAGGTGCAAACAGCCAATTATGACATTTTCAAGGTTGGCATATCGAGCATCAACACTTCAAGAGTAAGACGAGCATTGACATTTTGGTCGAGTGTTTCTTGCGTTTGCAAAATAGTCCGTATCATGCATTGAGCTTCTGAGGAACCAATCTTGGCTGCCTGGGCCTTCAAAAGGTCGCGCATATCAACATTCACAGTTAGATCAAGGCAATCGTTGGCGGCTAGCACTATATCACGCCACCACAATAACCACAACTCCAGCAGAGAGCGGATTTTCTCCCCATCTGTTCCAAGCCGTTGCACAATATCAAACCGCTGCACTTTATTGGCAGTGAGCGCCTTCGTCAAGAGATCGAGTTGCTCTTTGCGCTCAGCCAGCATCTCATCATCCTCTACGGCTTGCACTGCCCAGCCCATACGTCCGGCAGCTAGTGCTGCAATCAGATCGGCCTCTTCTGGCTCAACCTCCCAGTGCTGCTGAAGAGCACTTTTGATCTGCGTAGCTGGCAGCAATTGCATGGTAATAAGTTGTACACGAGAAAGGATCGTTGGCAATAGCAGACCAGTCTCTGGAACAGTGAGCAGCAAGACAACATCTGCTTCAGGCTCCTCCAGTGTTTTCAAAAGGCAGTTGGCTGCCTGGAGATTCATTTCATGCGCATCCTGAATGATAAAGATGTTGCGCCGCCCCTCCAACGTTCTACGGGCTGCACCGCTCTGTAACGTACGGATCTGCTCTATAACGATCGCCTGTTTATCAGCAGCCTTGGCAATAATATGTACATCGGGATGATTACCATGGAGCACCTTACGGCATGAGAGGCATGTATGGCATGGATCCTGGGGAGCAATATGCGGATCTGCGCCTCCGGTACACAGGAGCGTCTGAGCAAAACGTTGCGCCAATAAACTTTTGCCGATGCGCTGAGAGCCGACAAATAAATAGGCATGACGTACTTGTTCAGCAGCAAGCGTGCGACGTAATATGTCTACCGCGTGCTCATGTCCAACAATATTCCAATCTAATGCCTGTGACTGATACACTACCATGTGAATAATCCTAGCAGAAACACAGAATAATAGCAAGATTCTCCCAAAGCATTTCGCCCTACATTACTAGAGCATTCTCAACTTTAGCGCAAAGTGCAAGACAGATACAAGCAGCATCAACCAGTACACATTTGGCATGCCGTGTACAACTGTATTGCAAATAGGGCTAGGAACGAAAGCTATTGAAGCCTCAAGGAAGGCAAAAATATGCTATACTGATCAACACGAGAGACTGTTATAAAAGCACATGGTATTTTTTTTGCAGTGCCAGGTCCACATCGTAACGACGCGGGCATCCTATTATAGCCAGTCCGTATTACACCTGCCTAGCAGGCAATGCAGCGAGAGGTGATACTAGTCATTCTATTTCAACTTCACCTTCAACTGTCTACCAGATCACAGCACCCAATTCATAAATATGCTATGCTGGTAAAGAACGCACGTGCTCTATTAGGAACTGGGTAAAATCTTTGAATTTTTGTAAGGCTGATGTAACCGATGGACACCTCTATACGTTTCTACACTACGAATAGCAGATGGGGTTCTTCTACGGAGGATGAATCCCAAGGCCATAGTACCATCCCATTATCGGCAGATGAAGCTAGGTGTGAAAGTGTTGTGGATAAAGAGGAAGAGCATGCAGAGCCATCATTCTCTGAGCCCTCGACTATCACACAGCCAGAGCAAGTGAACGTAGCGGACTTTGAGTCAATCTTTTTACGCTACCAGGGTCCAATTACTAATTTCATCTATCATCTGCTTGGCAATCGCGAACAGGCCTGTGACCTTGCCCAAGATGTCTTCGTTAAGGCATATAAAGCATTATTAGGAGGCACAGTTGTCCAGCCTGGGGCACTATCAGCATGGCTCTATCGCATTGCATCCAACACGACGACAGATACACTACGTCGCAGACGCCTAATTTCCTGGTTACCGCTGTCATTGTTTAATGAAGATAGAGGTATCGGAGCTGGAGTTGTTTCGGAGCCCAGCAGTACATTAGCCGACAGCACCAATAGCGAGGAACAGGGCAGTGCTCTCCGGCCGAACTCAGTGAGTTCAATGTACGAGCGCAATGGTTATGATGGTGGGCGCTTCGAAAGTCGAGTCGCTGACCGTGAAATTGTAGAGCGTGTGTTTGGGCAATTGCCAGAAAAATATGCTGTATGCCTTTGGCTATATGAAAATGATGGGCTTTCTTGCGCAGAGATTGCGAAGGTGCTCAATATCAGTGCATCTGCAGTAAAGATGCGCTTGATGCGAGCAAGAGAACGCTTTATTGGCTTATATCAAAAAGAGGTCGGTGAAGATTGAATTGCAGACAGACACGAGCAATGCTCGCTATCTATCGAGAATTAAAACTAAATCAGACCGATATGCACGACCTGGAAGTGCACCTGTCCCAATGCACTGCTTGCAAAGGAGTACAGGTACAGTACGACCTTGCCGGAGAAGGGCTTCGTGCTCTACCACACATAGAGCCATTGCCAGATGCCCACACCAAGCTCTTGCAAGCTCTTGCAACTGAGCATGTACGTTTTATTCAAAACACTTCGGCATCAACGGCTGCGAAGCCAACACCAGCTTTTCTTGCACCATACCTTAAAGATCTTGCCCAAAAAGCTCCTCAAGCCAACAACCTGGCTGCTTTTGCCACCGCAGATACGGGCCCAATACCGATCATCCAGCGATCAACGCAACGCCACCGTACCTATCAAATCAACCATTTTACCATTGTTGGTGTGGCTGCCTCATTTTTAATGATGCTACTAGTAGGTGGCTTGACATCTTTTCTACTCCTAACCCAGCATGGAAGTAGCATAACACCACCATCATTGGTTGTTCATCAGCTTAATGACGTTCGACCAGTGAACTACACGGCCACTCCAGTTTACCCTCATGTGGCAAGCGCAGTGGCAAGTGGTCATGATATCTATTACACAACGTATAATGACGACCAAACGAGCTGGCAGCTTGAACAATTTGACGAGAAACACAATATTACCACTCCACTTCTTGCTAAACCCAGTACGCAAGAACTGATTGCGCTAGGTAGCTCAGCAAACTGGTTAATCTGGCTCCAAATTGATCCACCAAAACCTGTAGATGCTCCAATTCAAGCAACTAATGATCCTAGCACAATCCCAACACGTGCATGGAGTCTTCACGCACAGTATCTTGGCTCAATGCCATCTCCAGCAACCACAACAGCACCATTTGATAAAGAGCTCGTTAGCAAGACCTTCAACCCGAGTACAGTTCCTAGCTGGGTAAACAGGCCTGTTCAGGGGATCTGTTTCATTCAGGATACGCTCTTGGTGGCCCTCATCGATGACCAGGGTATCTCACACCTCCAAAGCTATCAATTAGATCCCGTCAAAGAAATTACACAAACTGAGCTTGCCAATGCTAGCGAGGGCCATCTTCTGACTTCTCCAACAGCCAACAACGATGGCACAGCTATCTACTGGGCAGATGAACACACCTCGAATACAAGTGGCCAACTCAGTAGTGATATCTGGACTCAGCAGACCGTCGAGGCCTCTCCAATAAATGCAGGCCGATGGGCAGCACATCAAATAACTGAGAAGTATCCATTTCTTGCCGATGGGAAATCGTTTCATCCGCAGATTGTCAATGATACGCTCTTTTTGTTAAACACCAGCCAGACTGATGACAATACTCCAGATACCATCAGCACGGCTGCTGCAACACCATCTACACCGTCGGCAACAGCAACACCACAAGCTGTATCTACCGTTACCACAGAACCTACAATAGTGCCGACAGCGGTAAATATTGCCACACTCCCAGAAGGCGCAACAAATTTGGACCCGAGAATCTTTGCACCACAGATTGATACGATGCAAGCAGGCAGAATTCTCTCATTTACTGCTAGCGGAGTTTCGCAAGTGCTACCCCAGTTCGACAACACTCAAATTGTGACAGCACTTCAGGGAGGAGCAGGGTTCCTGCTCTGGCAGGAGAATGGATCAAACTTTGGGATGTACGATGTTATCGCCAAAGCGCCAATACAGGTAGGTGATAATGTCGTTCCCCCAAATGCTGCGTTTCTAGCAGTAAATGGAGATACGGCCATATCAGTCACAGGACAACAAAATGGTGTAGGCCAACACAACCAAGCAAGTACACCTGTAACATTTGATACATTTAGGTGGCCCACGCCTCGCTCTTAGTACACAATCAAGCGCAATTTCGGTGCATTACTGTAAAAGAATTTTAGCAATCACCATGCGTTGCACTTCGCTGGTCCCTTCACCAATTTCATTAATCTTTACACTACGCCAGTAGCGCGAAACTGGATACTCATCCATAAAGCCATAACCACCATGGATCTGTACAGCTTGGTCAGCAGCACGTTTGGCTGTTTCAGAAGCAAAGAGTTTCGCCATCGAAGCCTCGCGTGTATATGGCTTGCCCTGCATATGTAACCAAGCAGCCTTGTAATACATCAAGCGAGCAAGCTCTATTTCTGTATCCATGTCAGCCAATTTGAACTGAATGGACTGGAACTTACTGATAGGCTGGCCAAATTGCTTCCGCTGTTTGGCATAACTCAATGCCTCATCCAAGCAGGCCTGAGCCAGACCAACGGAGAGGGCCGCAATGGCAACACGACCAGCATCGAGGATGTGCATAAATTGCTTGAAACCATCACCACGTTGACCTAGGATATTCTCCTCAGGCACCACACAGTCCTCAAAGGACAAAGGGCGCGTATCAGAGGCCTTCCAGCCCATTTTCTTATAGGAATTGCCAATAGTATAGCCAGGAGTACCCTTAGGGACAATAACATTGGTAATTTCTTTCTGACCAGTAGGCAGAGAACCCGTTACGGCCGTAATGGTGACACCACCAGTCATATCCGTACCAGCATTCGTGATAAAGGTTTTGGAACCATTAATGTGCCATTGACCACCTTTAAGAATTGCCTTAGTCTGTGTCCCGGCAGAGTCAGAGCCAGCTTCCGGTTCGGTGAGACCAAAAGCCCACAATTGTTCACCATGGGCCAGCGGTACAAGATATTGTTCTTTCTGCTGTTGATTGCCAAAGAGATAGAAAGGTGTTGCCCCTAAGGAAGTATGTGCTTCCATGGTAATGCCAATAGAAACATCTCCACGCGATATTTCTTCGATTGCAAGACAATAAGAGAGAAAATCTGCTCCCGCTCCTCCATACTCTTCGGGAAAGGGTAAGCCAAGTAAACCAAGTTCGCCCATTTGACGAATCAAGGCATAAGGGAATTGTCCCGTAGCATCCATCTGCTCTGCAATAGGTTGTATTTCTTGCTCAGCAAATTCTCTACATGTATTGCGAATAGCTAACTGCTCTTCATTGAGTATAAAGTCCATAGTTTCTTGTTTCTCCTGTCTATATCCGAAACCGTTTACTTGCTATGAGACTTATTATACTTGATCGAGACAAAGGAAACGAGAAACATCTAGAGAGCGACTACTAAAAGTCAGGGGCTAGCCAATCATGCATGTTGGAGCCACTCTACAAAGAAAGTTCGAGTTAGTATCAGTTTGCTTCATTAGATGCAAGCAAGCGGTCTACCAACTCCAGCAATTGTCGTGGCTTAAAAGGCTTGGTCAGATATTCTGTACAGCCAATTTGTCTGGCTGCCTCTCCCTCATCGCTTAATGCAAAGGCAGTGACTGCGACTATAGGAAGTTTTTCCATCCCGGGACGTGCACGGATCAATTGGGTCGTCCGATAACCATCCATCACTGGCATCGAAAGGTCCGTCAGAATCAAGTCAACCTGCTCATGATCAAGGATTTCGAGCGCCTCTCGCCCATTCGATGCTGAGATACAGCGATAGGGCCGAGTGGATAAAACACGTTCCACAAGGATACGATTAGAAACCTCGTTCTCTATAACTAAAATGGTTGCAGGATGCGTATTACCAATCGATGTATCCATAGCTTCGCTCTCCATTTTCTTTTTACGCTTGTTTTTTCTTTATTTCAATGTTGCAGAGATAGCCCACTGTTTGTATATTGTACTAACA
>DASYAN010000125.1:0-9788 GCA_036501345.1 Ktedonobacteraceae bacterium | reverse complement strand
TACCGACATTTTTTTTCTCCTTCCTGGGATCTCTCTCGATACAGTGATTCTATTTTATCAGCCTGTCCAGTTTCTTATCAACCTGTCCAGTTTTCTGGGACCATTATAGACACAATCCTGTTGTGAGTCCAGAGATACCGCAACCGATTACTAAAATCTTCATAATGTAAGTTCCTCACTTTTCACTAAATGCAATTTCAATAACTTTAGCCTGAAAAAACTCTCTCACTACAGATCTCCTCTATAAAAGGATACCCAATGAAAGAGGCTTTTTCTAGGATATTTATAGTCAACTAGAGGACACTTATGAACAACTTTCTCAAACAAGGCCACCTGTACCATTCTCTTGCCTTTCTTTGTCAATTCTGCTATCATATCTCTGTTCTTGTAGATCGTCGCAAGTGCCAATGATTTTGTTGATTATGATGAAAGGCCAGACGAGCAAGGTAGAAATTTGCTGCCGTAACTCAGGCGAGAACAATTTCGAAGCGGGCAGGAGAGCATGCTATATGTCCCTGATTAACATGGCCAAACGTGAAATAAACTGTAAAATAGTTTATTACGGTATTGGTTTGTGTGGCAAAACGACCAATTTACATTACATTCATAAAGCAGTCAATCAACAAGATGTAGGCGACATGGTCTCTATTGATACAGAGACAGAGCGTACTCTCTACTTCGATCTGCTCCCACTTGAGCTTGGAAAGGTACATGGCTTTCAAATTCGTTTTCAGCTCTATACTGTTCCAGGTCAGATCCTCTACCAGCAGACACGTATTTCAGTTCTCAAAGGTGCAGACTGTGTGATCTTTGTTGCAGATTCACAAGCCAGCAAGCTGCAGGAGAACATCGAATGTTGGAACGAGCTACAAGAGCAATTGCGTCGCATGAATAAAGATGTGGCAAATTTTCCTCTAGTCATGCAGTGGAATAAGCGCGACATACAGGATATCCTGCCTGTATCGGTACTGGAAAAATATCTGAATCCTTATCATGTATCGAGTTTTGAGGCAGTAGCTGTGAAAGGGCAAGGCGTCATCGAGAGCTTAAAAGTGGCTATCAATTCGACGCTACGCAAACTAGAGCGTTTCTAACCTGCACCGGAAACATACTTCAGATACGCTAGGAGTTGGTTCCCTACCATCATGCCTATAAGACAGTTCCCAGATTTTTATGGCAGAGCAATGATGATCCCAATGCTACCAATTCCTGGCGTCTAGCTTTGTTTTAGCAATACTACGTCCTCTGCTGAGCAACACATAAAGCCACTCGAGAAGGCAATTGACATCATAATGAGATTAAAAATCTCCTGATTCACTAGAAAAACAAAAATAATGGAACTTCGACAACAAAAAACCTACGAACTAGGCCTCTACCTTATAGACTACTAAAACATAAATGTGTATAATGATGCCACAGCCACCAGATTAACTCCCCTATCCTAACAGGGGAAATCACTTTCTAGGCCATTCTAGTTGTTTATACAATTGAAGCGTGTAGGCAGCGCTGTGATGGGCCTTCACGCTGTCTGCGCTTCTACGAAGGGATTACATGGAAACGATACGTGTCATCATTATTGATGAACAACCCCTATTTCGTGAGGGTATCCACGCAACCCTGGAACGGATGGGAGACTGCGAAATAGTTGGTGAGTCGACTGATGCTGCAGATGTGCTCGAAGTAGCGCGCACGTGCAACCCCGATGTAGCCCTCATCGACGCAGGCCTGACTTCCTCTGATCCACTTGAGATTGCACGCCAAGCACGTCACATCGCCCCACGATTAGCCATTATTATTCTTACACCGTCAGAAGACGAAGAGCGTTTATTTCAAGCTATCAAGGTCGGTGCCGCTGCCTATTGCTCACGTTACATCTCAACTGAAGAACTGACCGAGACTGTGCGCAAAGTCAGTCACGGTGAATATCTCATCAGAGACGATGTCCTCTCAAAGCCACAGCTTGCCAGCCGTGTCCTCAAATCTTTCCGCGAGTTAACCGTGGAAGAAGAAGAAACGAACAATACGAAGGACATGTATTCCCCACTCTCTAGCCGGGAAGTGGAGATCTTGGACTATATTGCTCGTGGCAATAGCAACAAAGAAATTGCTAAATCTTTGAAGATTAGCGATCAAACAGTCAAGAATCACATTACATCTATTCTCAAGAAGCTTTCAGTAAACGATCGTACTGCCGCAGTTGTACATGCATTACGCCACGGTTGGATTAAGATGCACGATGATTAAACTGCTAAATAGCTAAACTGTCTTTACCCTCTTGACGTATTCAGAACAGGTAAGCTATACTCCTGACATTGGCAGTATCTCTTCGATAAGAAGAAAGGACGCCTAGGCCTGTCAGGAATCCGATCCCGTAAACGGGATGGGTTTGTGTGAACAGACCCTAACCTGACCAGACTCAGCCAGGCAACTGGCTACGTTAGGAGTGAAAGTGAAATAGGTACGTTGGGATGCGTGGGCCAGTCCCAACCTCTACGGTTGCAGGTTAAACATCTCTAACGGATTAAGGAAGTGCTTGCTACGCTAAACCGCTCCATAACCTTGTCGAGGCCCCCATTACTTTGTGCGGAAAAGGGCGCTAGCCATCTCTAGCAACGAAGGCCAGACCGCACTTCTGACCTTCCGTAAGGACAACCCAACTGAAAAGTCCTGTCTGCGGACAGCCTTTCTTTCCATTTACCATTAGAAAATGGCTTCCAGAAAGGGTTTTTTGTGAAAGTATATGGTCGCATAACAGTCTTCCCCGTTATGCCAGCTCGTATTAGCCGTTTATATGAGTTAGCCTATAACCTATGGTGGAGTTGGCATCCCGAAGCCCGGGCTTTGTACAGCTCCCTCGATCCCGAGCTATGGGGACAGGTTGGGCATAATCCTGTACGCTTCCTCAGCGAAGCCGAGCCCCAGAAACTAGAGCAGGCAGCGGCTAACGATGACTATCTGAAACAGTACGACAAGATGATTGGGGACTTTGATCGCTATATTCATCCGCATCCAAACGAGACTTGGTTCTCACAGACCTATCCAGAGCTGGTAGACAAAACCATCGCCTACTTTTCAGCAGAGTTTGGACTGCATGAATCACTGCCTATCTATTCCGGTGGTCTGGGCATTCTGTCCGGTGACCATTGCAAGGAAGCTAGTGACCTCGGATTGCCATTGGTAGGAGTTGGATTCCTCTATCCCCAGGGCTATTTCCATCAAAGCATCACACGAGACGGTATACAAGAAGCATCATATGATAAGCTGCATTTCTCACAGGCTCCCGCCGTCCCAGCAGTTGGTCCAGATGGGAATGAGATTATGATCAGCGTTGACTTACCAGGACGACGCATCTATGCCAAAATCTGGAAGCTAGTAGTTGGACGTGTGCCGTTGTACCTGATGGATACAGATGTGGTCCCAAATGCTCCGGCAGACCGCGAACTCTCGGCTCGACTCTATGGTGGGGACCGTGAGATCCGTATCTCGCAAGAGATTGTCCTAGGCATTGGAGGAGTACGTGCATTGCGTGCTCTAGGGATCAGGCCCGCTGCATGGCACCTCAATGAAGGGCACGCTGCATTTCTCAGTTTAGAGCGGTGCCGTGAACTAGTTGAAACAGGCTTGAATTTCAACGAAGCTTGCGAAGTAGTCTCTGCCAATTCTCTCTTCACCACTCATACGCCCGTACCAGCTGGTAACGATACCTTTAACTATGACCTGATTGATAGGTACTTTGGATCATATTGGGGACAACTTGGGTTGAATCGGGACCAATTCCTGGAAGTTGCCCGTGAAGATCAAGGGTGGGGCCCTACCTATGGCATGACCGTGCTCGCCCTCAATCTCACTAGGCAGCACAATGGTGTCAGTAAACTGCATGGCGCGGTTTCACGCAAAATGTGGCAATTTCTGTGGCCTGGTCTAGACGTGGATGAGATCCCGATTGGCTTCATTACCAACGGAGTGCATACCGCCTCCTGGATAGCACCCGCGATGAATGAGCTCTTCAAGCACTATCTCGATCAGGATTGGGAAAAGTATGTCGACGACCACACTTTCTGGAATGAACGCATCGACAATATTCCCGATAAAGAGTTGTGGGCAGTACATCGGAAATGCAAAGAGGCTCTTATCACCTATGCTCGCAAACGCCTAACACAGCAACATCTGCGCCTAGGAGAAGGTTCCACTCAAATCGAGGAGATTGAGGGTATGCTCAACCCCAAGGCATTGTTTATCGGCTTTGCACGCCGTTTCGCAACGTATAAACGGGCAACCCTCATCTTCCGCGATATGGAACGTCTACACCGTATCCTGAATAATCCAGAACGCCCAGTACAAATCATATTCGCAGGCAAGGCACATCCCGCTGACGATCCAGGGAAGGCTTTGATCCAGCAGATTTATCGTCTCTCGCGTAGCAAGGAGTTCCTGGGCAAAATCATTTTCCTGGAAAATTATGACATCGATATGGCTCGCTTCCTAGTCTGTGGCACAGATGTGTGGTTAAATAACCCGATTCGCCCCTATGAAGCAAGCGGAACTAGCGGACAGAAAGCGGCTTTGAATGGGCAACCTAACTGTAGCATTCTGGATGGCTGGTGGGCCGAAGCTTATAACGGAAAGAACGGCTGGGCAATTGGGGAAGAGCGCGAATACCACGATCAGGAAATACAGGCCGAAGCAGATAGTCTCTCTCTATACCGATTACTGGAAGAAGAGATCACGCCTATCTTCTTTGAGCAAGACGAGCAAGGCGTTTCTCATAAGTGGTTAAGCTATATGAAGGAGGCCATCCGTACTTGTGCACCGCGGTTTAGTATGCGCCGTATGGTCAAGGAATACACAACACGTTACTATGTACCAGAAATCCAGCAGAGTATACAAATTGAGCGAAACCGCTTTGAACGCGAACGTCGGCTTTCCGTGTGGAAAGAACGCGTCAAGCAAAGCTGGAATCGCTTAGAATTGTATGTCGAGGGACGCCGCGAGGGACAACTCAGCCTCGGTGAAGGCATCGACGTCCATGCGTGGGTACGCACAGATGGACTTACCCCTAACGATCTGAGTGTTGAACTCGTTTATGGCGAGATCAGAGATGAACTGGGCACTGCCCAGTACTATTTACCAATGACCTATACGAAACGTGAACAGGATGGCTCCTATCGCTACGACCTCAAACTTCAGCCGAAAGAAAGTGGCAGCATCGCTTACAATGTACGCGTTGTACCCAGCCATCCAGAGCTGACGGAGAAACATGAGTTGGGCTTGGTCCGCTGGGCCTAAATGCGAAATCCGCTAGGGCGAGTTAGCCAAAACTACTCGCCCTATTGCTATGTCAGCGGAGACAGGATAGTAGGGGAAGTTTTATAAAGGCGTGGCAGAATTAGCTGACACATGGCTAGAATTAGCTATCTTGGACGTATCCTCATCAACAGAAGATTCTTCAGTCGTCATGTGCTTATGTATATCCACACGAGTAGTAGATTGCTTTGGAGCATGGGATACACGACGATAGGTAAACAGGTGGTGGAATGTGAAATTATAAATAAATACAAGGATTAGTGCAATAGCCTGAGAAAAGAATGGTATCATATGAGCGCCATGGGCGAAAGCAAACTGTATCAGCGAGGTCAGACAAAATCCAGTAATAGATGTGATATGATAACGCAAGAAACGTGCTCCCCACGAACGACTATGACCAGCTAAATGGCGGAAGGTAAAGTAGTCGTTGGGGATAAAATTTACCATCAGAGAAATTTCGAAAGCGATGAGTTGAGCGATCAGCGTATGCACTACATCACCAACCGACATCCCAGTATAATGGTAAATGAAAGCGATTAGCCGCGCGATCAGAGTGTGGACCGTATCATTGGCAGGGCTTGTAATATACGGATAGGCGAGGATGGAGAAGATGAGAAGATTAACAACAGCAGCTATGCCACCAATAAAACTATATGAGAAGAACCGCTGCACCCAATCAGCTCGCCCATTGGTTACATTATCCACAATATCGAGCGCACGATTGACCATTGCCCACGAGGTTGGAGTATAGCTCGGGCGACAACTCATCGGCGATTTCTGCATTTCTAACTCACTCGCATTATCTTTTACAGAAGACTGTTCCATAGATGATCGTGATCCTCCATTTTTGCTGCTTTTGGAGAGACAGGATATATTTTAACCTTTTATAGGTATTCTCTTTTTTACCAAAAAGCATGTTATTCCTCAATAATAGGGTAAATGGGCCTGCCAGAGACACATATACTCCAACGCTTTCTGACAGAGCTTCTCCTCCAATGTAAAATGATGACACATGCCCACACATAAGCATCCTACTTGACAAACGAACAGCAAACGACTACCGTAACACAGGGATCTCGAAAGAGAGCCACAGTACCACGCTAGTATCAAAGTACAGTATACACTAAGTATACCCAATAGAATATACAGAGCGCTAGAAATAGGTATGCTAAATAGGAGTGGCCACAATTGAGCTATCCCATTTGGCAACCATCCAGCAATATGCCTACAATAGAGAAAATGCAAGCTAGATCAACAATGCTACACATATCTTAGGAAGGTTGTAATATCCATGAAAGCTGTACAATTCACACAGTATGGCGAACCAGATGTCCTCCAAGTGCGAGAGGTCGCCGATCCAATCGCTGATCCAAGTGATGTACTCATAGGGGTCAAAGCAACCACAATTAATCGCCTTGATCTTTTCCAGCGTGCTGGAAGCCGACCAGTCAATAAGCTCCCATTCACTCCCGGCCTGGAAGCTGCTGGAGTAGTCCTCCAGGACGGAAACGGGTTTCGGGCAGGAGAACATGTCTTAACAACACGAGCTTTGCTAGCTAAAGGCGGTGGTGGCTACGCGCGCAAACTAGCAGTCTCCGCAAATGATCTGGCCCGTATTCCTGCTGGTGTCACCTTCGAGCAAGCTGCAGCTGCAGGGCTAGCAGCATCAACGGCCTGGGGCAGCTTATTTGATCTCGGAAACTTACAGGCAGGCGAACGTGTCCTAATCTGGGCAGGATCAAGCGGAGTCGGCACTATCGGCATTCAACTAGCCAAACATGCTGGAGCTTGGGCCGCCACAACAGCAAGTTCAGATGAACGAGCCAGGACACTCCACGAACTAGGAGCCGATCTGGTCATCAATCATCGCACACAGAATGTAGAAAAAGTCCTGCAAGAGGTTGGAGGCGTCAACCTAGTGATTGAGCTGGTTGGTTCAACCTTACAAACAAGCCTACAGGCATCGGCCCCCGATGGCAGAATAATCCTGGTGGGAAATCTCGGCGGACAGCTAGCAACTGTGGATACACAGATCTGGCGACTGCAACGTACACAGGTAATTGGAGGAGGACAGGTTCATACATCAGTAGCTAACGAGGAGAAATTCTTGCATTTGATTGCAGAAAAGGCTGTAAAACCCTTTATAGCACATACGTTACCAGTCGAGCAGGCTGCTGAAGCACATCGCCAGTTAGCAAGCAATGAACCACAAGGTAAGATTGTGCTCACGCATCTCCATGATTATAATTAGACAAAAGATATAAGGAGATCAATTAACAATGCAGAATCAGGTCGTCAGTGAGCAAATCCTATTTACTAGAGGCGTTCCCGCCATTGAAGCTTTACCGAGTAAGCTTTTAAGCGAATGTATGCAAGCAGTGCTGGAAGGTCCAGATGGAAAAACGATCCTGCAATATGGTCATAATGCGGGATACCTTCCCCTACGCCAGTTGCTAGCCGAACAATATGATGTACCCTTTGAACAGGTTCTAGTAGGCAATGGCTCACTTCATCTACAGGATTTGCTGGCAGCTATGCTTATCAAACAAGGCGATGTTGTTCTTGTGGAGCAACCAAGCTACGACAGGGCAATTAAAACCTTCCGCCGTCGTGGCGCGAAAGTGATTGGCATTCCCTTGGAACATGATGGTGTAAACCTAGTGGCATTAGAAAAAGCTATTGCCAAAAAAGTACCAGCCTTTATGTATGTCATTCCCGATTTTCAGAACCCTGCAGGTGTTACAACCTCTACAGAGAAGAGACAGGCTCTGGTGAACCTGGCACAACGTTATGGCTTCTGGCTAGTAGAGGACGTTCCTTACCGAACGCTACGCTATGCAGGTGAAACACTGCCGCTATTACGCGATCTAAATACAGAGCGCGTCATCACTATCAGCTCATATAGCAAGTTGATCGGGCCAGCCCTGCGTGTCGGCTATCTCATCGGACCAACGCAACTGGTAAAATCATTAGCTAAGTTAGCTGAAGACACTATTCTTACGCCGGTACTTCCTACACAAGCAGCAGTGGTTGAATTTCATAAGCGAGGCTATTTCACATCCAACCTGGAAAGCTTGAGGCAACTGTATGCTCCACGCCTACAGACAATCACCACAGCTCTCAAGACACATCTACCCAACGTAGCATTTCCAGAACCCCAGGGAGGCTTCTTCGTAAGTATTACTCTGCCAGAACAAGTTGCAGCTACCCATTTACTGACACGAGCCAGGGAGGTTGGGCTTACACTAACAGACGGACGGGATTTCTTCGCTGATCCGCTGGATGAAAGCAAACAGCAAGAGCGAGGTGAGCGCTTTATACGGCTCCCCTTCTGTGCACTCACACCATCAGAGCTTCAAGAAGGTATCAAGCGGCTCGCAGTGCTCATCTAATTTTGTGGCGTGAAAACCCTTTGCGTAAACGCAAGGGGCACGTCGCCTCCTTTTCTCTTGATTCCCCAACTCGGAAAACCTCTTTAGCAGGGACGCTTAAACCTGAACCTTTTTCCTTAGAACATGATGATTTCTTTACCGAAATCAACATCTTTTCGACATGTGACAATGCTATTCTGACCCTTGAATAAGTATGTCATACCCACTTTCAATAGTTCCCAAAAATAGGAGATTCTTGATGTGAAGCAAGATACCACAGTTATTATTGGTGCTGGACCTTACGGCCTTGCCGCAGCAGCACATTTGAATGCTCAGAAAACTCCCATACAAATATTTGGTAAGCCAATGGAGTTCTGGCGAAATATGCCCCCGCGTATGTTTCTAAAATCTTCCTGGAGTTCGCTCAGTCTTGGCGATCCTAGCAATAAATATAGCCTCAACAACTTCAGTAAGATACATAACATTCCCAGGCAGGAACCAGTTCCATTGCAAGTCTTTCTTTCATACACTGAGTGGTTTCGACAGCAGACAGTGCCAGACATTGATCAGACCTATGTGAAATCACTTGCACGTGACGGAAAAGATTTTCATCTGGAGTTGGAGGATGGACGTAGTCTTAACGCTAGCAGAGTCGTTGTCGCTTCGGGCATTGCTCCTTACGCACATATACCTGATTACGCATCTCACCTTCCTTCAACACTTGTCTCTCATACACAGGACCATCCTGACTTCTCGAGCTTTAAAGGAAAAAATGTTGTCGTTGTAGGCCGTGGTCAAAGCGCATTTGAAGCGGCAGCATTACTATCTGAGGCAGAGGCCAATGTTGAATTGATTGCGCGTGGACCAATCGTTTGGATTAATCGCCGACTATATCGTTATACTGGCATAGCTAAACGTATCTTCTATCCCCCCAGTGATGTTGGACCTGCTGGCGTCAGTTGGCTTGTCGCTTTCCCTCTACTGTTCATGCGTTTCCCAGAGAAAACGCGTCTTGCAATAGATACACGTAGTGTTCGTCCGTCTGTAGCTCCATGGATACGACCTCGCGTCGAAGGACGATTCACTATCACACCAGAAACATCGATTGTAAGT
>DASYAN010000124.1:0-13279 GCA_036501345.1 Ktedonobacteraceae bacterium | reverse complement strand
TTTTCCACGCTCTTTCTCGACAATGGCAAGCCTCTCCTGGATAGTTTCAATCTCATCTGAGCCCCACACATCTTTTCCACCTCCCCAGCAGTCAAGAGCAAATTGAAGGAACGAATGGTTTCAATCTCATCTGAGCCCCACACATCTTTTCCACGTTGGGTATACTTACCCACACAACACCTATCATTTAGTGTTTCAATCTCATCTGAGCCCCACACATCTTTTCCACAAGTAGAAGCTGCATTATCATAAGAGTGCATAACGGTTTCAATCTCATCTGAGCCCCACACATCTTTTCCACGCTATGCATGTCAGATACAAGCACGATGGCTTCGATTGTTTCAATCTCATCTGAGCCCCACACATCTTTTCCACCAAAAAGCGGATGACCGTTCCCGTCTACAATTTGATGTTTCAATCTCATCTGAGCCCCACACATCTTTTCCACATCCAAGCTCATTTGTCATATTTGGAATACGATATGTTTCAATCTCATCTGAGCCCCACACATCTTTTCCACAGCGGGGTGCCTCGCACCGCTCCAGAAGCCACTTCAGCTTGCGTTTTGCGAGGCGTATGGTTTTGTTGGTTGATTTCCTCGCCGTTTGGGCTTCTTGGAGAAGTATACACTATAACCTTTACTTTGGCAATCCGCTCTGGGAGCACCGCGAGCCTCCTTTCTGCTGTTTGCGAGGCACTGAGCGTGGGATTTCCACCACTGCACGCCTCGCATGCTTTTCTGAATACTGGTGTCTGAGGTTGAGCCACCCCTGGCTGCTCTTGTGCGTCTGGATCAGGAAGGTTGGTTCCCTTCATCATGCTCCTCTACTGGAGCTTCTGAGAAATTTCAGGATGGAGGAGGGGATATAGATTAAGGGTCCAGCCTATCCCGAATGTATGTGGCACCAGTATCTGCGAAGTATTCTTATTCCATAACGTGGCGCGTATACGCTGTGCCGTTGGCAGGCGAAAGTCATAGGGAATCCTCCCCGCTATCCTGCCATGCCAAGTTCGTTCTTTAGGAGGCAGGCGCAGTTGTTCTCTGAGAGCTACTCCCACAAGGAACACGAGCAATGTACTCCACATGATATTCTTGGGGGTCAAGATCGTTTTGCGACTCATCTTTCTCTCTCCTTCGTTGGAAATGAATAGCATAATACTGGTACTCCCTGTAGCATGTACGTGTAGCTTTCCTCTTGCACTTAGCCGCTGGGGACGCGTGCTTCATAAAGACAGCACTCCCTGTAGCATGTACGTGTAGCTTTCCTCTTGCACATCGCAATTCATAGCCCCTCTGGCTCCAGTGGTCTACGTGTTTCTGGGGGAAGCACAATATTTTCATAGACTACTTTAAGAGGAATGATTACGTTGATGCTAGTTAGTTCTACTTCCTCACCTTGTTCGTATCTGCCATATACCCATAGCCTACCATGCCGCTTAAAAACTTCTATCTCTTCACGCTCCTGACTGACAAGGACGTATTCCTGCACGGTAGGACATTGTTGGAATGCTCTAAATTTGTCGCCTCTATCACCCTTCTCTGTAGTGGGAGATAATACCTCTATAACAAGTTTAGGGTATTTCATGACAGTAGTTTTTTGTTGTGTATCCCTTGGGTCACAACTAACTGAGATATCTGGGAAGAAACATGCATATTCAGTGGGCTGCACTTTCATATCCGAAGCAAATATAAAACAGGGAGGTTTTAGTTTACCATGCAAAAATGCATATATGTTGCCTGAGATAAGAGAATGCATATTTGATCCCACAGCTAAGGCATATATGTGACCATCGAGGTATTCATACTTCTGATCTAGGGACTCATGATCTAATGCTAAGAAATCCTCTAGTGATATCCATTGATCTCTTTGTACAGCCATGGTATAGCCTCTCTTTTTTGCTATCCCGTTATTAGGATTTCTTGCTTTGACGCTACCAGCTTGTTGATGTCCCAAAGGTAGCACAGATCACACAGTTTATCAAGAAATCCCGGACACGCAACAGCGCGATTTTGAAGTGGCTTGCCATTAATGGCCTGCAACAAGCACGGCTAGGAAATCTCGAACGGGAACAATTCTCAGTACGCCAAGCGCAGGATTCCTGTTCAGGGTTAAGAGATCATCATCTCCGGTAATAAGGTAATGGGCCGCTCCTTCCACTGCTGAGGCAAGAATCATCTCATCTTTCACATCTCGGACAGCTACAGGGAGGGCACCAGTCAATACAACACGCTGGCTCAAGCGATTGACCAGAGCCAGCAGAGCGTCCGCCTCCGAAGGGGAGAGATGGTATCGCTTGATGAGACGAGGACGAGCAAGGACATCTTCTAACTCAGCCCGTTGCTCATCGCTCATTACCAGCGTGAACCGTTTTGCGTGCCATGCCTCTAAGAGAGCAAATGGCTGTCCCTGCTTATTAAGTAGACCCCTGACAAAAAGATTGGTGTCAACGACTACTCTCAGCTTCGTGCTCTCGCTTGTCATATCTCGTCTTTCGAACTTCTTCAACAACGGCCGTCACATCGCGAAGCACCTCATTAGGGTCATTGTCTATGTTGTGATCGCGTATCTGGTCAACAACACGCCAGAGCCGCTCCTCTTCCTTTTGAATGGCTTCGTATTGTTCAGGGCTGATTACTACTGCAACCGACTTGCCCTTCTTCTCTATAATCACTGGCTCTTTGGTGTAGTAAACAGAGCCTAAGAGATCAGAGAAGTGCTCCCTTGCTTCTTTACTACTCATGTATCTAGCCATCATACACCTCCTTTCTGCCTTAAGCTTAGTATAGACGATTATGTACAAAATATCAAGATTACTATTATGTACATAATAGGCAGAATGAGGAGTCGTCTATGGTAGTCTGACCAAGGTAGCAAGGTAGGCTTGCGCTTGCACACCTTAGACTAGTCCATTAGAATAGAGAGGACTATACTGTCTCTCATTCTAAATAAGGAGATCCTTTGTATGCCGCGCATCCCACCCGATGACTCGGTCCAGCTACCAGGGTTGGAGATGGCTAGCTTCTCAACAATGGAGACCATGCTGCGCGTCATGGCGCATCGTCCAGATATTATGCAACAAACGATGCAATTGATAGAAACAACCATGCGCCAGGGAACGGTCGAGCCAAAATTAAAAGAGTTGCTGGCCATTCGCGTCTCACAGGTCAACCATTGCTTCTACTGAATGGCTGCACATACTGCCTTGGCAAGGCAGCTGGGAGTAAGTGATGAACTGTTAGATGCACTGTACCATATTGATCGGCACTATCACCTGTTTACGGAGCGTGAACTGGTAGCTTTGCACTACGCTGAAATCATGACCACAAGCGCACAAGCCGTGGATGAGGACTTGTGGGATCAATTGCAGGTCCACTTCGACGATGGCGAACTCGTGGAGATTACCACAGTCATTGGCCTGTTCAATTTCTTTAATCGTTTCGCAGACGCGCTCAAGTTAGATAAATAAGTTTAATACGTAGATTTTGGTAATCTAGAAAAGAAGGTATAATTTGATGTCCCCCAGTGATGAGAAATTACAGGCACTATTAAACGATTTGAGAGAGCTGGAAACCTATTTGCATGGTCGCGGTGATAAGACCAAAGCTCTCTCATTACAGTTTGCCGAAAATGCCCAGAAAAATCCCGCCAACCGCGAGTATGATCTTAACCAGTCCCGTATGCTAGATTACCAGCACTATACCTGGCACGAGATTGGGAATTTAGTGGATAAGCTTATTAAGCAGTATGAGCATTGAAAATGGATGTTTCGAGAGTACTCGATCTGAGGGAGGAGAGAACTGAACTGCGTGGTGCCTATCCATAAACCTTTTATTCTGGAGTTAGCCAAGGAATCTGGCAGTCTCTGGCGAGATTTATCCTCAGCCAACACAATCCCATTGTTGCTTGTTGTCGTCATAGCGAGCTTGTATATTAGTTCCTGCGGGCACGTATGGTTCGCAGGCTTCGACGTATGTGAGGTCACCACCAGTATTTATCTGCTGACGAGTGAGAACCTGCCCCTGGACCCCTATACAGGTGAAAATACTGGTCGGATTTCCACCCGCATCTGTGGTCCTAGTCACATTATTGTACCCTTTCATCTGACAGTACTGGTTTAGATCATCAACTGTTAGAGCATATAATACCGTAGGCGTAGGCGTAGGCGTAGGAGTAAGCGTAGGAGTAAGCGTAGGCGTAGGCGTAGGCGTAGGAGTAAGCGTAGGCGTAGGCGTAGGCGTAAGCGTAGGCGTAGGCGTAGGCGTACTCGTTGCTCTACAGTCCAAGCCTATGCTTGACTGACCATTAGGGTCAGCTTTGAAGACAGCGGCTAGTTTGTTCTTCGTCCCTTGATCTAAATGCAATCCTGAAAGCTTGAGTTGAGTCGTCTTGGTTTTATCATCTACCAATACGCAGCTCTTAGGGATGGAGCTCTTTAGTACATTAGCCCTAGTAATGAAGAGTTCTCCGCTGAAGACGGCTAGTGCAACAACGAGCAGGGTAAGCAATCGATACATCCAGTTGACTAATAGTTTCATCCTTCGCATGCAATTTTTCTTTCCACCCAATACGGTTGTGAATACTTGCTATCATGACTACAGAGATCAATGAAGGTATTGAACCAGTGAGCAAATAGCATGTATGCGGTTTTCAGCCCTTCTAAAAACTTGTATTCTTAACTATACCTGGATGAGAGAGGCCTTTCCTAGGGACAAAGCGGCCATCTTGCCCCCAAAAGCGGACAGCTTGAAAGGACAGAATTGCCTCTGAGCTGTTGGGCTGTTAGCAGAGCGTGCAAAAGCAGAGAATTATGCTATACTATCCACATATAATCCTTGGCTATGATAGAATATGCAATACAATCAATTGCTGCATAAGAAGAAATTGTGTGATGGCAGGTACACCAATTAATTGCAACATATCACACAAACAGCTTACGAGCATTGATAATGATGCACTGTACCTATGATGTAAGAGATGCAATATTCAGCACGCTGTTTCGAAGCAACAAGTTTTGGATACATACACCCATAGAGGTAGTACTTGGAAGAGAGGATAGTAGAACTAGAGAATGAGAAGAAACAAGCCATTCCTCATGCAGTACAATTAGAAAAACAACAGCAGGAAATAGATCATTTTCTTGAATGGGTAGAGGACATGAAAGGCTGTTATCATGAGGCTACCTATGAAGAGAAACGCGTAGCCCTGCATGTGCTTGGGAAACAGTACTCCTGTACAAAGACAGTGACACCGTGAGCATCCACGCTATGAGATACGCGTAGGTTTAACGCAATTGTTTCCCGATCTGGTACAAGATCGGGAATCTAGTGGATAAGCTTATCAAACGATATGAGCATTGATCAAGGGCTTTGCGAGAAATTACGATTCGAGTCATGCCTATTTCGCGACATTGAAGCGGAAATGGGCAATATCGCCATCCTTGATCACATACTCTTTCCCTTCTAAGCGCAACAGACCCTTTTTGGTGGCTGCAGCAAATGAACCACAAGCCATAAAGTCATCAAAGGTAACCACTTCGGCTCGAATAAAGCCGCGCTCAATGTCTGAGTGAATCTTGCCAGCTGCCTCGGGAGCTTTTGCGCCTCTGGTAACCGTCCATGCTCGTACTTCGTCTTCACCTGCTGTCAGGAATGTAATCAGGTTGAGTAGGCGATATCCAACCTGGATCACACGATCGGCACCCAGTTGTGGCAGACCCAGCGACTCCAAATACTCCTGGGCATCCTCTTCAGGCAGCTCAGATAGTTCGGCTTCCAGTCGTGCGGAAACGGCTGCCACCTCAGCTCGTTCGCTCTTTGCTCGCAGGGCAACACGAGCGATACTTGCCAACTCACCTTGCAAGCTCTCAACCTGGACATCTTCACCTGAGGCAATCTTCGCCAATAACTCATTAGCAGCCCCAAGTGCATCCTCGCTGACATTTAAGACATACATGCGAGGCTTAGCAGTCAGTAAAAACAGTTCGTTGAGCAATGCATGATCCTGCGAAGACAGTTCTAGTTGACCCACCAGCTTTAATTCGTTGAGTTCGGTCTGTAAATGGCGCAGCGTCTCCAGCTCTTGTTGATATTTCTTATCACCCGATTTAGCTGCACGATTGGTACGCTCAAGGCGACGCTCGACCGAGGATAGATCGGTGAGCGAGAGTTCCGCACTGAGGCTATCCAGATCGCGGAATGGATCAATATTCAGGTAAATATGCGGCACATTGTCATTGACAAAAGTACGCAGCACGATAGCCAGAGCGTCCGCGTTACGAATATGGCCTAAGAATTCAGCACTCAGTCCCTGCTTCTCTTTGCCAGACTGCTCAGATTGTCCCATGCCAGCAACGTCAACGAACTCAACCGTCGTCGGCGTCACCTTGGGGGGATTGAAGATCTCTGCTAACGGCTGTAGACGCGCATCAGGCACCTGGACAATTGCCATGTTTGCCTGGACCGTGCTGGTAGCATATCCGCTGATAGGTGCACCAGCCTTTGTCAGAGCATTAAATAACGTCGTCTTACCGCTTTGTGGCAGACCAATAATACCTATAGTAAGGGCCATCTTATTCTTCCTCCAATTGTAACCATAGTATCCAAATTATAGTATCAGGTCAAGGCAAGGATAGCTACATAGGGTTTCGTGCTCAGAGGTATGCTTTGATAATGTAAATCTTGTAAAGCTCCCCTGATAGCACCATTGATGTAGAAATTGGGCATAGAAAACACCTGGACTGGTCACTTTGTTCCACGGTCCAGGTGTTTGTTCCATCAGGACAAAATCTGAACTGTTTTCTCTACACAATCATCTCTCGCGTCATCAGCGACGGTTAGGATTGGGCATTGGGCAGGACCAAGGTTTTTACTCCCTCGCCACGCCTTACCATGCTGAGCGCTTGCAAATATTCCGACAGGGGAAGTGCGGTTGTCAGCATAGCTTTGGTATTAATCACACCTGCACTGATGAGATCGAGAGCTGGCTGAAATGAGAAAAGGACAGCCATCGAGCCAACAATAGTGATCTCTTCGTTATAAATACGGAAGGGCGAAAGCGAGACGCGTGCTTCATGTGGTGCCACTCCAAACATCATGAATTTTCCGCCGCGTTTGACCGCCAGAAATGCCTGTTCAATAGCTTTCGCAACACCTGTAGCATCAATGACACAGTTGAAGCCACGCGGTTCATCCATCAATGCCTGCTCGATGCTGGTGTAGGTACGAGTTGCCCCGAGTTGTTCCGCTAGTGTCAGGCGTTGCACGTTCATATCAACCATCGCTATCCGTGAAGCCCCACCCCGTAGCACAAGTTGCAAGAGAAGCTGGCCCATTGTCCCTGCTCCTACAATCAGGAAAGTATCACCTGATTTAGGATTGAGAGAATGCATTCCATGGACAGCACAAGAGAGTGGCTCGATCAGTGCAGCCTCCCGCAGAGAAAGAGTATCAGGCAAGACATATACTTTCGATGCTGGTACTCTCACATACTCGGCACAGGCCCCATTAGTCGTCACGCCAACTGCCGCATAGTCGAGGCACAGATTTTCCTGTCCCACACGGCAGGACTCGCAATATCCACAGGGCAGACTTGGGTCTGCTGCCACTCTACTTCCAATCTTTATGCTCGTCTTTCCATTTTGCTTGACGAGGTTGCTTCCCAACGCCACAACTTCACCAGCAAACTCATGACCAGGCACAAGAGGATAACGCGCTAAAGGAGAATCACCATCTATAAGATGAAGATCAGTGCCACAGATGCCACACGCCTCTACCCGTATCACCAGTTCATCTGGCTGTGGATCTGGATCTGGCATATTACCAACACGAACGTGGCCAGGAGCGTCAATGATTACAGTCCTCATACTAGTCCTCCAAGGTAAAGTGATTGGTACAATAGACGCTGTTTCGATCGGCGATAGCTCAGAAGAGAGCTTTCGTCTTGATCCTGAGACCGCTTTTCCTCCTCATCGAAAGAGGGTCTAATTGTGTATAAGCCCACCAGGATATTGTAGCACAGCAGGGCTGCTTAAACGCCTTTTTCGACGAAACTGCAAAGAGAGGTGCTTTTATTAAGAGGAAAAAGAGACTGAGAGACAGTTCTCATTCCCAAAAGCATAAAGAGAGTGGTAAAATAGACACATGGAGGTCGTGGCAAGTGAAAAATGGGATACGATGATGAGTGCATTAGTCGGTAGCAATCCACAAGCTTTCTTGGATCTGGTCCTTCCAGGGAGCCGTTTCATTAAGCACCATCGCAACAAACTAGCCATTTCTGAGCGGCAACCGGATGCCATCATTGAAGCATGGCATCCCATAGATAAACAGTTTCTTTTCAACCCGGAGTTCCAGACCTATAAGGAGGATTATATTCCTGAGCGATTGTTGCTCTATAATGTGCTGCTATGGTGGCAGTATAAATTACCTGTAAGATCGGAGGTGATTTACCTGACCAGAAATGAGGAGATAGAACAACCTCCACTCTGCTGGCCCACACATGGCAAGCGCAACAATGAACAGTCGCTCTTTGATTATGGAAATACCGCGATGTGGAAGAAATCACCAGAGGATCTGCTGGACTTGAACCATATGGAATTGATTCCGTTGTTGCCATTAACGGATGGAGGAATGGAGCGGGATGCCATCGAGTACATGTTTGCTCGCCTACCTGGTAAGCAATACCGCCAACTCGCCACGATGGGATTTTTGTTTGCAGCACTTGCTTTCCGTCGGGCGAAGCGTAAAAATGACCAAGAATGGTTAGAAAGAAGGTTTAGCCATATGCATGATATTTTACGAGAATCTCCCGCATACCAGTGGATTTTGGATGAGGGTAGAGAAGAGGGTAGAGAAGAGGGTATACAACAAGGTGTGCAACGAGGCGTACAGGCAATGCAGCAGGCCGCCATTGATATGGTTATAGCACGCTTTGCTGAGTTGGAGTCGTTAGCGAGAGCCCGAATCACTGCTCTAAGCGACCTGGAACGTTTACAACACTTGATCATTGACTTGAGTATTGCACGTAGTCCAGAAGAGATGAAACGCGTATTGCTCGCTATAAAACCAGATGCGTGAAAAGTAAAAACGGAGGATAATTCGTATGCCTTTATATGAGTACTATTGTTCAGATTGCCAGAATAAGTTTGAACTGCTGGTTGGCCATCAACAGGCTGATGATGTGGTCTGTGTGAAATGCCAAGGTGAGAAAGTACGTCGCCTGCTGTCTGTGTTTGCGGCTAAGCGCGGCAGCGGTGAGGATAGCTCTTTGGGTGGCGAGCGTCCGTCGATGGGCGGAGGTTGCTGTGGTGGGGCCTGCGGTTGCCATTAGCGCTACTTACCAGCAAAGTGAACGTGGCTAATTCACCAGTAGGATTAGTGATCTCTGAAGGCAACGTAGGTCTTCAGAGATCTTGTGCTTTGCTGGCAAGAAAGTGCTAATGTGGCAACCTTCCATGGTTACTTGCCATTATTTAGGAGGTACTTCCAGAGGTTACCCAGTCATTCTGCAACGGCCTCCCTTTGGCTTTTGCTGATATTATCACCCCGCATTGGCGCCAAGTAGTGGCGCAGGTGCCCACATCCAAAGGTCATCCATAAAGTCCTTATTCTTCATCAAAGTCATTAACTTGCTGTCCTGATCAACTGCGGTACTTAACGCGTCCATCCAATCCTTTTCCATTACACCTGAGTCTGCCTTGAGAGCTAGAACCTGCAGTGAGTTTCCAGCTAACCATGCATTAGTAACAGCCGGGGAATCAGCATTAGTGCTACTTGTGAACATAGAAAGCACTGTGTCATCCATAAATGGTGTGGCTAGGCTTTCGCAATCGGTTGTATCAGTAATCACCTTATTGGTCTGTTCTTGTTGACAAAACAATGTAAAGGCATCCGGAATTGAAGTTGGGAAAGAACCAGCCATTTTCATGTCTGGATCAAACTTGGTGATGTCATTTATTGCATCTGACCGCACATAGTCAAACAAGTCGGGTACCACAGACGAGTCGCTAAGCACATCTTTATCTTTGAAAACGGCTTGCAACTTAGTTTGAAGTTCGTCTGCGCTTGTTAGACCTGATAAATTGAGCTGATCCAACCTCATAACTGGCCATTTCATGGCTTGGGCATTGTCAGCGGTAACGACCCTAGCGAAGTACGTGTTCTGCATTTGACAAGCTTGCATGTCTGATGCTTGCGAGGTTTTATTATCTTCATCGATATAGAAATACCAGCAAAAGACGAACCATTGAATTGAAGGTCCTAGTGGCAATTTCGATATCATCGTCTTCGGTGTCATTTTCGGTGCCGCCAACGCTGACCAAGGTACCACAAAAGATTGAGCCACAATCAATCCCAGAACGAGCAGGATAATGGCTCTACTAATAAGGGGTTTAGTAGCAAGGTTCTTCATCGTAGTCTCTCTTTTCTCTTAACGTGAAGACATTCTTATGTCAAGACGATATTGATACGGCGATTTATAGAAACATTGGGACAACACATGTGTAAATTACTCACATGTGTCTGGGTGCCATATTTCTATAAACTGTTCTAAGTGTAGCTAAAAAGAGTCTTTTTTGCTAGAGAATAAAGAGACAAGTTTCCTTAAAAATGGGACAACTTTATCAGAGCTCCCTACTTCACCTGGAATGTTCCCATAAAGCCTTTGTCAGCATGCTCGCTATACAGGGAGCGGAACATATACGACCTAGGAAATTTAAAGCTGAATTCAAGGATAGCGCGTTGACCCTGGCACATCAGAACCGAATTCGTGAGTTCAGTAGGTTCGAAGCTTGTTCCTGTGGAAAAAAGATTGAACATGTTGCTGTGCATCTGAAAGCCGAAAAGCTTATCAAACTCTAACATACCGCCCAGATAGACGCGTACAAGCTGGTTCACAGGTATAGGAATAGGGTGTTTGAGAAAGTGGTAGGCAACCGTGTTAATCGCATGGAGATCGTTAGAATCGTCACTGCCAGGGCTTGGCTTGAAGCTAAAGCCATTCATCATCATTGCTAGCTCGAGGGCCTGTGGACGCGGTTGGGGAGGATCAATGATGAAAAAACCGTACAGCCCCTTGTAAATGTGAGTGAATAGTGGGCTCATATGGCAGTGGTAGAGGTGCACACCAACGGGCTGCGCATCGAACTCGTAGACGGTTTCGCTGCCGGGAACAACAGATAAGAATGCTCCATCCACATTACCAGAATGGATACCATGGAAATGTATCCCATGTGGCGCAGTGCTCTTATTGATGAATCGTATGCGGACATGATCTCCTGCAGTAGCTCGTATCGCTGGTCCTGGCACGCGTCCATTAAAAGCCCAGGCATCGAATTTCTGTCCAGGAGCGGCCAGAATGGTCTTGTTGGTCGCAGTAATCGTAAACTCACGCAGTGTTTGTCCACTGGGAAGTTTGCTGACCGTGCCCCTATCAAAGTCAGTCAGTATTTCCATCGGATCGAAGCCATTGACCTTAGGATCAACATCCCCAATCATAAACGGCAAACTAGGAGTGGGAGCAGGAGCTTTGGGAGGAGGAGGAGTCTTGGGAACCGTGGGTGTAGGAGGAGGAGTCTTGGGAACCGTGGGTGTAGGAGGTGTAAGAGGTGTGGTGGCCTTGTCGGCATGACTAGTATTGCCAACTTGACCTGTTTTGATGGAATTGTTTGACATTGCATCAAGGCTTGCCGTGTCTGGCTTGTCAAAGATGGCTGAAGAGGCATTAGCACCCTGTGGATTTGCCGACAAGGCCAGCACTCCAGCAACACCAATACTTCCTCCTAAAAGCATACGTCGGGATAGGCGCTGCTGATTTTTCACTTTTTCTCCTTGTATATCTTACTTCACATTAAATATTCCCATATAACCTAAATCGGCGTATTCACCTTGATAGGCATGGAATATATACTGTCCAGCAGTTTTAAAGCTGAACTCAAGGATCGCTCTCTGGCCAGGAGCCAGCATAATCGTATTATTGACTTCGTTAGGTTGCAGGCTTGTTCCCGAGCGATAAATATTGAGGAGTGTACCGTGCACATGAAAAGAATTGAGCGAATCAAATTCTGTAACATTGACTAGGTAGACCCGCACAAGTTTGTTTACTGCTATAGCAATAGGATTCTTAATGAAGTGGTAAGCTACTGTGTTAACTGCGTAGACGTCGTTACTGTCTGGGCCATTGTTAGCACCTTGACTCAGTTTGATGCTGCTGGTGGCTGAACTTGAACCGGGTTTGGCGTTTTGACCATCTGAAGCCAAGACAAAGCCATTCAGTGTCATAAATAGCTCAAAGGCTTGTGGACGCGGTTGGGGAGGATCAACGATGAATGTCCCATAGAGCCCCTTGAACATATGAGTAGCTAGGGGCATCGTAAAGCCCTGATAGAGGTGAAGACCAAAGGGCTGTGCATCAAACTCGTAGACCATTTGCATGCCGGGGGCAACAGATTCAATTAACCCATCCACAGAACCCGCATGAATACCGGTAAAGTGCATGCTGTGAGCAGTATCGCTCTTATTGATAAAGGTGATACGGATATGATCTCCTTGGGTAGCCCGTAGTGTTGGTCCAGGCACTAGGCCATTATACGCCAAGGCCGCAAACGGCTTGCCGGGGGCGACTAGAATGGTCTTATTGATCGCAGTAAAAGTATACTCACGCAGCGTTTGTCCACTGGGAAGTTTGCTGACTTTGCCAACATCGAAGACAGTCAGCATTTCCATCGGGTCGAAGCCATTGACCTTAGGATCAATGGCCCCCATAAACGGTAAGCCAGCAAAGCTAGCAGCAATACTTGATGCATTACTGGGCATATCGGTTATAGCTGACATATTAGAAATGGCTGAAGAGGCGTAAGCACCCTTTGGGTCTGCCGACAGAGCCAGTAGATTGCTGGCGAGTCCAGCAACGCCGATACCTCCTCCTAAAAATATTCGTCGGGACAGGCAATTCCGCTTCGTCATTATCACCTTCTCCTGCTAGGTCTACAGTTGGTCAGGTCAGCCCACTGTTTATGCAGTCACATTGAATGTTGACATCCAGCCCTTGTCGCCGAAATCGGCCTGATGGGCGTGGAACATATACTGTCCAGGAAATTTATAGGTAAATTCAAGGATAGCAGTCTGTCCGTGGCACAGTATAGCTGTATCTGTGAATTCATCTGGTTTGAGACTTGTTCCCGAGCGATAGAGATTAAAAAGGTTGGCATGTAGGTGGAATGAGTTGATCCGGTCAAACTCTGTAGCATTGGCTAGGTAGATCCGGACGAGTTGGTTGATTGGTAT
>DASYAN010000123.1:0-4897 GCA_036501345.1 Ktedonobacteraceae bacterium | reverse complement strand
CCCGTGTTGAGCAACTGGAGAGCAAAAAACAAGTACCTCAACCTCCTGCAGAGTTGAAATTGCCAGAGGACCATGTGTGGCTATCCGACTTTGCAGATCAGCACAATATTTCTAGAAATGAAGCACGGCATCTCTATGATATCCACGCGATTCACGGACAGCCAATCTCGAAAGGAACTAGAAGCTATAAGCACATTGCAATAGGGCCTAAAGGAAGAAGAGACTTCTGGATACAATTTCATAAGCATAGTGCGTTCCTGTCATGCGATACCTGCGAGCATGAAGAAGTAGACAAAGCGACTAGACTAGACCATGGCAAGGATTCACTCCCACAACAGCCATTTTAGCCTGTTATACACGAAAGAGAGGATTATTTATGGAAGACTTAGAACTTGCGTTGAGATCAGCGCTCCCCATTGACGACATCGACAGGATCATCATTGACCCAACAGACGGCATCTCGCTCGTCTGGGCAGATCTCCAGGAGCGGCCGGACCTCGCAACGCTAGCAGAGAGGCACGGCCAGGAGGAAGGATACTGCATCTGCACATTATTTTATGGCAATCCTGGCAAGCGAAGCATGATCATCGGGCTACGTGTCGAGATGCAGCAGCCAACACGCAGCGTATTTCACCTAGCCTTTAAGGTAGAGCGCTATATAGACCAGCTGTCACTCTTTGCCCAATTCGGAAAGATCTGGGTCGTGCCTGGTCCGCCACCTGCACATCTGACAGGTACACAGGAAATGGATATG
This sequence comes from Ktedonobacteraceae bacterium, assembly GCA_036501345.1. Lineage (GTDB taxonomy): Bacteria > Chloroflexota > Ktedonobacteria > Ktedonobacterales > Ktedonobacteraceae > DASYAN01. The sequence continues at coordinate 4,143 of DASYAN010000123.1, read as the reverse complement.
CCGACCTTCATAGAGCGCGTGGTCAACTTCGCCGGCCAGGGAATAATGATTGAGCTAGAGCCGGATCTCGTCGCCGATCTGCGTAAACTGCTCGATGAATGGAAGCGCGTCAAGTAGCTTTTTGTTCTTTGGATCGGGGGACCAATTATGGCCTGGGGAGATTTAAACGAGCGGCAGCAACGCTATCTGCAGGCAATCTACGAAACGGATCAGGAGCAAGAGACTGAGGAACGCGGTATGTGGAAACGTGGTGGTAGTCCTCGATCAGCAAGTGTATGGCGATGGATGGAGTATGGCGTCTTTTATGGAGTTGGATCAACGCTCTACACGAAACTATTTTTACGCAATCTTATCGATGAGGGAACTGGCTCGACGTTCAATGCATTAGAACGGCGTGGACTAATCACCTGCAAGTATACGTGGAAGCGCAAAAATGGTGAGCAGGTTGATGAGCGGCTCTTGATGATCCAAATCACAAAGGAGGGACGCAAACTTGTACGATCTGCCACGGGTGAGCAGAGCAAGAAAGCATTACCAACTGGTACGCTCCGAGAGTGGCACTGGAAGGCAATGGTTGAAGCATGGAAGGGCAGACCTGATGGAGTTATGGCGCACGGTGGCTGGTATGGAGATTACGGGCGCATTAGATGGAATACATGGCTGAGACTTCGAGATTACAAGGCAGGTGCGTTAGTCGAGGAATACCACACGCCTGGACCATATAGCAAGGCTAGCTCAACGACACTCGATATCCACTGGATTCGTCTCTCACCACTTGGAGAGCAATACTACTGCGAGAACTGGGCACGATATCGGGAGATGTATCCTGAGGTTGAGGCTCCAGAACCAGATAGTAATTAGCAGAAGAAAGAGCGGTGGTTGTAGCAAGTGGGATAGTTATAAGATGGTAGGGAAAGTCCGCTCTTTCTATGTATAACATACATGATACATGCATAAAAATCAATTCGACTTTCTTGCATGGATAAAAGTACGTAGATGATTTGGTATCGAAGAATTCAACGACAATCAAAGAGAAGGCCCCGCGCTGCAAAAGTGATGGGTCCTTTCTTTGTCTGGCCAGACTCGATGTGCCATCGATGAGCTTCTCCGAGATACACTAATGCACGTGTATGCACTTCCTCCTGGGACTATTCAACGCAACTCTTCGAGTCCTCACCGATGACTTTCTTCTCTTTTTCCATTGCAAAATAGATTTTTACTGCCTCGTGAAAATCTACATGCTTTTCAGCTTGTATTCTTTTTAGCTCTACCATTATTTCAGGCGGAAGAGGTTGGTATGCGCATACAGTTATAATAGATGTACTGTTTTGCGCGTCTTCTAATTTTTCACACATAATATCCTCCTTGTACTATCGCCGACCCATCACTGACCCTCCCCGAGTCCGATGAGTCTACAAGGACGGGTGTTCTAGGCGAGGGTTGCGCGTTGGTGAAAGTTACTCCTCCTCCTCGCCAGCAAAGCTGCCTGAAATAAGTTTCATGGTGTTCTTCATGAATTTTGTAGCATAACTCTCCTCATCTTCTTTGGTGCCGTACCCACCTATAAGAGTTATATGCCCATTTTTGCTTTGCAGTAAATGGACGGTATCATCGAGCGGCAATCGCCCAATATCTACCAGTGGGTCATCTTCCCTAAAAGACGACTTCCTGCCGATGTCAGAGTAAGGCACACCATTCGAATCAACCGTCAAGGGAGCAATTTCCCCCGAACGGATCTGATCGATTTGCTGCGTCACCAGTCGTGCGCGAGCCCTACTTTGTGCTCCCATGCCAGCATGCACTAGGAAATCCTTACGCTCTTTTGTGGAGAGCTGCATAACAAATCTCCTCTCGTCCTCGTCCATCTCGTCAATCCGTAATAATTCCGTCCCCATAGTAAACCCTTTCTTTATTAAGTGAACAATAAGAATGTATACAGAGTATATAGAATATACATTTCTGTCAATTCTTTTCCCAGAAAGTCCTCCGATTGCTCTCAAATTTTACCGATGACGTTGCTAGGCGAAGCATCCAAACGTAGTGATAAGTTGATATAATCTCGACCAATAACAGACGTCTAGAGAGGACTCGCACTATGGCAGAGGACAAAGAAACTCGCGCACGGTGGGAGCGCTTCTTTTGGCGCGAATGCGACATAACTTTTATTGAGGGTCCTGCACAGAAGTCAAAGAAGACTGTAGGAAAAGTCGATGATCCAGCAGTGAAGCCATCGCAGGATAGCAAGGACGAGAAGGCTTAAGGCCAGCCAGCCAGACTGCTAATAATAAGCAGCTTGGTCCTTTGCTTTTTGTCTAGACAAAGATAGATCGACTTTTTTCCATATTTCATAGGAAGATAAGAACGAATAGCTGTAACTTTGCGCTACTATCTGGTGATTTTGACCTAAAATTTACTAGATTCCGCGATTAAGCTGCTATAATGAACAAACATAAACTTCCTCTGAGAAGAGTAGTCCCTGCTATTTTTCTATAGAGTGTTGTCTGTAGAGACATGCAGCTTTCTATAAACAAGGAAGAGTATATTATGCCCTCAGCATCTTCCAATGAGATAAATGTGAAGAGAGACTCACTGCGTTTCAAACCAACAACCTGGAGTAATAAATATGGTAGATAAAACCTCTTGGGAAATGCTTACAGCGTCTCAGCTTGCACTTTCTTTTATAACAGATTCGCAAACCCTGCCCGTACAGGAAAAAAACGGCGTTGTCTACACGAAACCATGGGTGGTTAGGCTTATTCTAGATTTAGCTGGCTATACAGAAGAAGCAGATCTTGTTAACTGTCTTGCCATTGAGCCTGCGGCCGGTGATGGAGCATTCCTTGTACCTATGGCTAAACGTTTGATTACCTCATGCAGACGCCAAGATCTCCCGATTTCAAATGTTGCACAGTCACTACTTGCTTACGAGCTTGATGAAACTAGTGCAACTATAACTCGCTCCGCAGTCACAAATGCTTTGACTGCTCTGAATGTTTCTCATGAGCAGGCGCTTCACCTTGCATGTGAGTGGATCCGTGTTGGCAATTATCTCTTTGATGCACCAAGTATCCCACCTGCAAACTTCGTAATTGGTAACCCTCCATACATTCGGTTAGAAGATATGGATGATGCTACAATGGGAACGTATCGAGCTATGTACCGTACTATGCGAGGAAGGGCCGATATCTATGTAGCATTCTTCGAAGCAGCCCTTCGCAGGTTGAAGCCCAATGGAGTCTGTGCTTTCATTTGTGCTGACCGATGGATGTTCAATCAGTATGGTACTGAGCTCAGGCAGTTTGTGGCGCAAGGTTTTGGTGTCGAGACAGTTATTGAAATGCATAATGTAGATGCATTTTCGCAATATGTCAGTGCCTATCCTGCTATTACTGTGATCCGACGTAAAAAGCAGGGACCAGTTGTAGTAGGAAGTCTAGGAGCATCTGCAGAAGCAGTAGGGGGAGATGATCTTGCTGCTTCCCTCAAGGCTATTCAATTAGGAGATTGCAAGATGCATGTCTCTTCGAACCTTCAAGCTGCGCGAGTTGAGACATGGTTTACTAGCACAGATCCTTGGCCATGTGTATCACCTGCGCGGTTGGCGCTTTTACGACAACTTGAAGACCAATTTTCCTTACTAGAGTCGACTGAAACAGGGACCAAAGTTGGTATTGGTGTAGCAACAGGCCTAGATGAGGTGTTTATTACAACTAACCCTGAACTTGTTGAGCCATCTCGGCTTCTTCCTTTGGCAATGGCTGCAGATACTGTAAAGGGGCAGTTCAATTGGTCTGGTCATTATCTAGTTGATCCATGGCTGCCTGAAGGTCTGGTAGAATTGAGACAGTTCCCACGTCTCCAGGAATATTTAATGCTGTATGAGGATCGTCTAAAAAAGCGGCATACTGCCCAGCAGAATCCACAGCATTGGTTTCGAACAATTGATCGGGTTAACCACGCACTTGTTAGTAAGCATAAGCTCTACATTCCTGATATCAAGCTTCGCATAAACCCTGTCTTTGACGATGGACAAACCTATCCTCATCACAACCTCTATTTTGTGTATTCTGACCAGTGGGATACAGAAATATTGGGTGGTCTCCTGATGTCTGCAATTGGCCAGTTTTTTGTGGAATGTTATGG
>DASYAN010000122.1:0-6560 GCA_036501345.1 Ktedonobacteraceae bacterium | reverse complement strand
TCCTAGTATCTCCTGCACGACCTTTGGATGAATACCTGCACTGAGCAACAGAGTAGCAGAACTATGTCGTAAATCATGAAAACGGATATCAGGTAAGTCAGCTTTTTTCAGAAGCGCCTTTAATTGATCCAGAATATCTCTACTAGGGTGAAGGTGCGTACCGACAGAAGTGCAAAAGACATAATCATGATCTTGCCATGCAGGACCAGCTTTCAGCTTTGCCTCTAATTGATGGATACGATGCTGCTTTAAGGCTTCAACTGCAAAAGAGGCAATAACCACGCTCCGGCGACTTTTCTTTGTCTTTGGCTCAGCCTCCTCAAATCCTTTGCCCTTCTCTGCAGACATCTTACTCGGGATACGCGACAACGTGCGACGTATTTGTAGTGTATTCGTTGAGAAGTCGATATCTTGCCACTTCAGAGCCATCAATTCGCCACGTCTCATTCCCGTGGCTAATGCGAGACAAAAAAGAGCTTCCATATAATGACCACGAGCTGCTTCTAGCAATTTTTGAGCTTGCTCCGCCGTAAGAGGCTGCACCTCAAAACGTTCTCGGCGTGGAGGCGACGCCAGTTCACACACGTTACGTGGTACAAGACTCCATTTCACTGCACATTCCAAAGCTTTGTGCAGCACATTATGAAAACTGGCAATGGTTGTAGATGAAAGCCCTTCCTTGCTTTTCTTCGCGTAGAAGGCCTGTAAATGCTGCGCTGTTACATTGTGTAATTGATGACGCCCAAGCACTGGCACGATATGAAGCCGTATAATTTCTTCATATCGCTCATATGTCCTTGCACGTATGCTATTCTTTTGTGTATTCTCCAACCAATCATAAAGAAACTGAGCTAAAGTTTGCTGTGGTGCGGTTACAAGGGTGCCTTGTTGTTGCTCACTGCGAGCTTTTATTAGCTTCTCTGTCACTTCCTTTTTTGTTTTCCCATAAAAAACTTTCCGCTTACCGTCATCCAATGTAATGCTTGCAACCCATTTCCCATCCGATTTACGGCGGTAAATGGACCCCTCGCTATTGGCACGTTTACCCATGGTTATCACTCCTTGTGCAATGAAAAGAAAATAGCTCATTGATAATTGTATGATGAAAGATACCTTTTCCTTCTCTATCTATCTCATGCAGAGTATCTTTCATTGACGCGCCCGTTCTTCTAACCAGCGTTGAAGTTCGACTGGAGAGACTCTGACGGCACGCCCAAATTTTTGAACCGGGAGGTTCTCTTTCCAGATCAGCTCATAGATTTTTGTTCTTCCCAAATTGAGAGCCTTTCCAACCTGATCAATTGTCCAGAGCTGTGGTTGTAGAGTCATTTCATCCTGCTGTTCCATGGTGGTTTCTCCATTCTGCCTGGGAGTGCTTCTGTGTTTTGTACTTTATTCCGTTGACCGAGCAGTGTCCTCCTGATATGGTTCGAAGTCATTGTTCTGAATGACGTATGTGAACCCTTACGAACACACCAATACTGTAACAAATGACGACAGTTCCCAGACAGGATAGAAGCAGAAAACCAGCGGCAGGTAACCAGGAAACGACCTGACAGGAAACCAGAAAAATAACTGGCAAACCAGAAAACAACCTGGAAAGAAACCAGAAAAAACGTGGCAAGACCTGCAGGAGAACGATGAGAGAAAAGGATTAAGGCGGATTGGCCTCTCTGAACTCCTCTCTTTCGTTTGGGCGCTGTGGTTGTGCTCATCTCTTCACAGCCCTCTATTGCTTTTAAATTTACCAATAATGATTTTGGTAATTATAATCAGATGTCTCAAAGAAAAGCATAGCATATCCTTTGCTCCCTGTCAATCAAATCTGCCTTTGAGAAGAGACTACCAGAAACGAGTATGGTATACTAGGGATGTGTCTCCTAAGCGATGATGTCCTCTTGTGAGAGCCCCTCCCAGGGTTACGGAAACAACTCAATCGGGTAAACCTGTTCTATCTGTTAGCCATTAGGAGCATCTTTGCCAGCTTATTTAACAAGGAGAGGAAGAAAGAGTATGCGAGGACCAACACGCGAAGAAATCCAGAAGACTCCACCTCCAGAATTACGGATGGGGAGTAAAACTACTCAGGCGTACCTGGATATGCGACAGAAAATTCTTGTCGGAGAATACACAACAGATGAAGTGCTTGTTCCAAAGCAGATTGAAGAAGCATTCCATATTAATAATACGACGACTCAAATCTTATTGATGCGTCTGGCCAATGAAGGGTTGGTCAAAGTGCTCCCAATCAAAGAGCATGCCTGGCCCAAGAATGCGTCGCTCAATGAATATCGTGTAGCAGATTTTACCAGTGCACATAAGATTCTCACAAGGCGGGAACATGCTCTGCCAGCAAGCAAAGTGCCAGAAGAGCAGACCGACGAGAAAGAAACCTTGCTGTTGAAAATCCAGTATGCTGATGCAGAGGTTGCAACATTGCTCGCGATGGCTGAAGGAGAAAAGGTCCTTTTCTATCGGGAACGCAAGCGTCGAACAGATAAAACGGTCGTTTGGGTGAGCGATACCTATCTTCCCTTCTGGTTTGCGGAAGTGGCACCGGAATTGGAGCGATCTGGCAGTGATATCTACCACCTCATGCGACAATTGGGTAAGCAGCCAACGAGATGCACCGAAACGGTCGAAGTGATGCATGCAAGTAGTAGTGAACGCATGCTCTTTGAACTCTCTCCAGATGACCCTGCACCCTTGTTCAAACTCCAACGCCTCACATGTGATGAACAGGGACATCCTCTCGCTGTGCAGTTTCTCACTGTCAAGGCGGACAACTATCGCTTCCAGTACTCTTTTGGGCTTGCAACGGAGGATCGATCAGGAAATGAAGGGAAATAGAGGGGCTTGTCAGTGGGCAATTCAAGTCTGGCGGGTTGGGGAAACGCTTCCGATGAGAGAGCCAGGATGGTTTAGTCCTGTTTGAATATCTCCATTCACATGGAAGGATCGACTAGCTATCCTGAGTGAGCTTGAGGCAGAGGAAAGAACCACCACTGCCAAAATTATATGTGGTAGCGTATCTTTCTCTAAGGGTACAAGGTCTCGGATAGCCTAAAATCCTGATCTATGAATCTAACCTGAGGACTCGGATACGCTACCCAATGACCGAGGTTATTTTCAAATCATCTTCAAGAGAGCCACTATCCAATATCAAAATCAATGATGCTCTGACACATATTTTGTAACTCTTTACTTACTCCTTGATGTGCTGGATGGGGAGTATAGGCTTTGAGGTGTTCCGCATCGACAAAACACATCACAAACCCGTAGACATATCCTTGATGATTCATGCTCAGATTCTTTCCTACCCGTGTCTCAATAATCCCAGGAATACGCTGTTGGAGTTCTTGTACATGACTGAGCACCGTCATGATCTCTTCCTCTGTAGCCTCAGCTTTTGGTTGAAGGAGAACAACATGACTAATCATGGCAAATCCTTTCTTAGCTCTGACATAATGCGACACGTGCATATTCTCCAATAGCACATGCATGTGACTCGTGACGGTCTTTTCTCTGTATCTCTTGAGCAAGCTTGATGAAGCGAGGAACAATGTAGAGGCGATTCGTCACAAGTGCCTTCTCGATGGATTGAAAAGCGGAAGCTTGCATGGCTTCTAGCTCGCCTGCTCCGGCATACGCTCTCGAGAGATCGTAAAGGGTGCTTGCCTGCCGATTCTCAGACAACGCTTGTACATGCATCCCAGTGAGCCGCTTATACGCCCCTTTCGGTTCTCCAATACCAAACAAGCAGTTTCCAGCAAAGGCATCGACACTTACCGTATTGAAATCGGTGAAAAAAGCGTCGGTGTCTTCAGGTGTCAGACCTGCGGCTCTCTCAGTGGCGAAAGCAATGGAGTTTTTGCACTGGTGTGCATTCCCTGCTTTTGCAGCAATGGACGCGGTGACCATACTGAACCACCCATGTAAGGCCGCGTGTCCCTGTGCGAGTTCTCGGGCTTTGTCGATGAGTTGATAGGCCGTTTGGATGTCGTTTTCTTGTGTCAGGTACAAGTGTGCCAGATGACCAATCGTGGCACCAACCAAGAGGGTGTCACCACTGTGCTGTGCAGAGGTGATAGCAGCCATATTCCATGTTTTTGCCCGTCCAAGTTCCTGTTTCTTGTTCACATGTAATCTGGCAACGAGCTGCGCCTGAGCAAGGAGTCTCCATAATTCACGACGGATTGTCTCGCTGAGAGTACCATCGAGGGCATTTTGAATGGTCGTGATATGACCATGCAATCCCTCCTGCAAAATCGTGACGCCACTCCGCTGTAAGATGCGATGCTGCTGGGTGATGGTCGCTAAACCGATAATCGTCTCTTCTGAGATGCTGCTTTTGAAGAAAGGCTGTGCATTGTTGCTTGTCAAAGAAGAGAGCCCTAGGATATCTGAAAGCATCAACGTCGTACCAGTTGTTTGCACTATTTTCTGAAGAGCTTCACGCCGTTTCACATCTTCACGACTTTCTGGATCTATTTCGACATCAGTGCGAGGTAGGCAGTTCTCAGCAACATACCCGAGTTCTTCTGGTGACATGCCAAAAGCAGTGCAGAGCATATCGAGTGTTGCAGGGCGTGGCCGTTGTGTGCCATGTTCCCATCTACTGAACGTCAGCCAACTGATACCCACCTTCTCAGCGGCTTTCTCGATCGACCAGCGTTTTTGCTGTCTCGCTTTGCGCAACTTCTGATTGTCCATCATCATACCTGGCTCCTGCCTCATTCATTGTAGCTGCTCTGAAGCTCATAGGTCAAGGAAAAAGGCAGCGTAAGAGACTCACACAAGCAAAACGATAGGTCAAACGATAGGCAAACGACATTCTTTGCGAAAGCTGAACACCTTACACTACCGAGAGAACAAGCTAACCACTTGTCTGTACCAGGAACTTCGAGTTGTGGCGTAAGAACCCACGTGCTAATAGGCATATTGTACCCTATCGCATGTGGGTCTAGCAAGCAGGAAGGGAACCCACATGACAAGCGATATTGCTCACTTTCGTGAATGCCAAATGCTCCAAGAACAGTCCGCACACCATGGCTTGTATGGCTATGCAATCGCCGCCCGCCACGATTTTATCGAGGCACGACTCGAACAAGGGGCCGATCGTATTGTCACGCTTATGCAAGAGGGCCGTTGTGAAGAGGCATTGGCTCTGATGAGTGCGCCACTATGGGGAGCCGACAAGGAAGCCTCTCCATGATGCATAGGGCACACACCAGAACAGAAGCTTTGGAGACGTGCAACAATTCCCTGAGGATGGAAGATTACCACGAAGCCTCGGCTTTGAGAAATTCGCTTCGGCTCTCTTTGAGCGTGCTTAGCACATCAGCAACGGTTTCGGGAGAGACTCGCCCCATTTCTCCCATCCACTGGAAGAACTTCTTGAATGAGGCTATAGAAGACTTGGTGCTCGTTATGGAAGCCCACAATGCTTTCTGAGGAAACCAATCCACGAAAAACATCCAGACATCGCCGCGCCTCGCCTCATCACGTTTTTTCAATGGTTCATCACGAACAAGATAGGTCGTAAAAAAGTCACTATTGACCACGTGGTTGTAAATGGTTTCCTCGCTCAGACCTGATTGCTTGAGCCAGGTCATAAAACCAGAAAGGAGAGGCAGATTATAGGCTTGGATAGCTCGCACGCATTCGATGGCACGCTCAATGTCGCGTAAAGCTCGGCCAAGGCGGAGCATGAAGCGGCTCGCCTCGCTACGGTTATACCAGAGGTCGGCAGTATTGGGATCGAGCGCAAGTGCTTCGGTAAAAGCTGTATAGCTTTGTGAAAAGTCCTGGAGCATGCCCCATGTGACTCCCAATTGAGCTAGCGCATCGACGCGCAGCGGCGCATGTCGTGGGAGATAGTTCAACAAGTGCTCGCAGTTCACAACTGCCTCTGCGTAGTGTCCTCGCAAGATGTGTTGTCCGACGAGATCAAACACTGGATCGGCTTGTGATGAACTGGTGGTGACCTTTTTCTTCTGTTTAGATTGCTTTGATTTTTTTGACATCCTCCTGACCGCTTTGCTTCTACTATGAATGAGATTACTGTTGCACGCTTTCAGGCTAATCAAGTCTCTAGGTATGTTTCCACATGATCGTATACGTCTTCTAGGCCTCAGCAGACAATGAGTGGGTGTACTGTGATAGGTCAGGGCTACAAAAATCCATAGGACCCCAAGCTCTCTTCCTACCATTGATAGCCTATTCGTCCTCTTCCATGCTATAAGATCTTCGTGCGCGTGCGGCTCGGCTCAATGCTGCCTGCTGTGGCCCAACTGGCTCAGGAGTATCTGGTACTGTCTTGGTTGACAGTGCCTCCTCCGTGAAGGGTTGGAGGTGGATCTTGGCCTCAAGCAACCCACTGAGTACAACTGCTGGCTCTCCGTGTATGAGCCTATCTACGTCCTCCACCAGCATTTTGATGAAGTCGGCCCCTGTTTTCCCTGCTGCTCCGGTTTCCACCAGATGGTGGACGCGGCTCTTGCGCGAGATTCCAACCTGGTAATAGTGATTCTTTGTCGTGTCACGTGGCATCGTCTTAT
>DASYAN010000121.1:0-20407 GCA_036501345.1 Ktedonobacteraceae bacterium | reverse complement strand
AACAGTGCTACATATGCCCAGAGTATTCCTTTCCCGACCGAGAACCCGGAAGATCTCTGCTGTAGAATAGCCAAGACATCTTGATAACGGGTGGAAACTAATACAATGCCGAGGATTACCGTTGCCAGAGCTATTCCTTCCAGGAGGGTGACAGATTCATGTAAGATAAGCATAGAGAGTGCTAGCGTTACAATTGCACTTGTAGAAGAAAGAGGGCTGGTAATTGCCACAGGTCCAATTGCTAGGGCTCGATATAAGGAGAGATAGCCAATAAAGGCAAATGTGCCTGCTAGCATACCTGCACCCATATTTTCTAGTGAAAGCCCAATGGTGATTGATGGGTTAAATACATGCACGAATATGAGCAGAATGTTCAAAGCAAGCAAGCCCACTACTTGAGAGATAAGCGTGGTCTGAAAGGTTGTCAGGCGACGTGCCGATAGTGTGGCGAAAGAGTCTGCTAGACCCCAGAAGAGGGCAACACAGCCACCGAGTGCGATACCAATGAGTTGCATATAGTGTTTACTACATTTCTATTTCGTCGTTTAGCTGTAATACGTCTGTAAGACCTTCTAGTGATGAGAAGGCTGAGATCTCTAAATTATCCGCTTGTGGGCGCGATGCGTACAGCAGATATAGTCTTCTTCTTCGTTTACCCCTTTCTGAAAAGCGAAGGTAAATGGAGGGATATGTAGTCCAAAATGGACAGCAAACTGTCCCTCATCGATTTTCTTCACAGGAAAGAGAGGACGTCTATCACCAAAACCCAACATCAGTTTTTTCTCAGTATCAACCAATTGCAGGAAATTTGATTTTGTTGTATGGATATAAGGGCGTCTGTAGCGACCAGCCAAACGCTGGATCTCTGCTGTGGTGATAGGTAATTCCGCAGGCAAGGATGGCGTGGGCTGTGTTTCGAGTGAAAGGAAGAGCTCCAAGGCTTTCTCAGAGGTTCTCTTCATTTGTATGGTTCCTGCTCGGTTGAGTAGTTGAAGCACGGCGAAGCGATGTTCAGGGATCATTTGCAGATGGCTGCTGAAGCCTCTTCTACTTCCTCCAAGGGCAATATGGCGCACGCCATAATTCTCGCTGAGAAAAACGCCATAGCCATAATAGTCATTGTTAGAGGACTCAAGAAGTTTAACATGGGGCTGTGTCAGTACTGCAATCACTTCTGGTAAGAGGACCTGTACACCATCAAGTCGTCCGTCATCCATAAAAGCTCTTGTAAAACGTGAAAGTTCGATAACATTTGAAAAGAGAAAGCCGGATGGCCAGCGTTCCGCCGTATCATCATAGGGACGAACGACTCTCCATTGTCGCAAACCAGCAATCTCATGACCTTGAGACAAGGGATAGGTCATCGCCATAGTTGGATAAAAGGTGCTGCGCTCCATCTTGAGCGGTGAGAGTACACGCTCTTGTATAGCCTGGGCATAAGATTGCTTACTCAGTGCCTCAATCACGACTCCGGCAACGGCGTATCCCAGGGCAGAATACGAAAAGATCTGGCCCGGTTCGACAAAGAAATGTTGGTCTCCATAGCGAAGGATGGCCTGTCCTAGTGCTGCATCATCATGAGGCCCATAGTGGCTGAAATCATCCTTCAGTCCGGCGGTATGACAAAGGAGTTGGTGAATAGTTAATCGTCCAACTTGTGCTGGCAGGTCTGGCACATAAGTGGCTATTGGCGTGTGAACGTCAAGCTGCTGTTCCTGCACGAGGCTAATGAGCGTATAGGCGGTGATCACTTTGGTAACCGAGCCAATGCGCAAAAGCATATCTGGTGTGAGTGGAGCACCTGTTTCACTACTAGCGATACCAAACCCTTTAGCAAAGGCGAGCTCTTCCTCATATACAACTGCGATTGTGGCTCCTGGTATATTCAGCAACCGAAGCTCTTCGGATACAACTTGCTCCAGGGCTTCCATGTTCTCTACGTTCTTCATTATGTACAAAGGCTCTCCTTCTCTATGTTCTCTCAATATGAGCTTGCTTCAAATAGTATTTATTTTTATAAGCTAAAAACCTTTAAAGAATATTCTTATAGCCAAGTAGTGAAAATAAGAACAATTTAACGTAGGCGATATTTTCGTGGTAATGTTGTGGGGCCTATGAGAACATAAACAAAGGAGCCAACACTAATTATAGGTGACAATATGAGAATGGATACAAACCATCCCCAGCGTTTTATACGAGCAGTTTGATAAAGTGCAATAATCGAATTTGTAGGCCAAAAGATGAGAAAAAGAAGAACGCATAAATTATCGATGGGTCTATTAGGTGTATTGCTAGGTTTCATAGCTAAATCCAATAAAGAGACCCAGAAAAGTAAGATTGAGATCAAAATGAGAAGCTTCAAATAATGAGTTTTGATAAATTGACCAACTCCTCTTTGGGGAAGAACGGATTGAGATGGAAGAAGAGATTGTGGTGGCGCAGTGACACGATAAGCCGATTGTTGATACGGATTATAACTATAGGGGTTTTTCTGTGTCATTTCATAGGAGGATGATCCATAGTTCGTTGATGGAAATGGCTGCCTTGGAACTTCAGAGAATGATCTAGTTGTTAGTTCATCAGGAGCGATAGCGGAGCCTGAAGCTGTAGAGGTGACTATTCGGCCACAGTTAGGGCAGTAGAATACTTCTGTCGAAAACTCAGCTTCCCTTGGGAGCTGATTCCCACACGAATTACATTGCATGTAAGCACTCCTGATGAGTATTTGCCACCCCTAGCATACTATGAATAGAAACCCATGTCCATAGTATTCTTATAGTCATATTGGCTATTTTCTACTATACTATATTCTAGCACAGATTTTTTCTGTCAAGTGACTCAATCCCCTGAACGGGATAAGCTTGTGTCTAACTCCGAAGAGTTGACACGATAGGCAGCTTGACGGGCTACCCACCGACTAAGGATGTACCGAAGTCGGCAAGAGTCGAGAGAAGCTTCTCTCGAATATTTACAGACGCATTGAGATCTGCTTTCCCAAGAAGCGACGATGAGACGTAACCGCCGGACGATTGAGTTCAAGGTCAACACCAATCACATCACCGGATTGATCGACAACCGGAGCAGGAATAGTGACAACGATATGAGGAAAGTAGCGTCCATGATGCAAGCAGAGGTCAGCAGAACAGACCTTGTTGCCTACGTACTGGAGCGCGTGCTTGGGGACCGTAAAGCCCATCACAACACGTCCCTCAACAGTGGCAACACTAGCGGTCAGGCTTTCCCACTTGACCCAATACGAACGAGCGTCGTAGCGGATAGGGGCGGACTGCGATTGTGGACAACGAACGGGCTTGAATTTGGGGATAGACCTGCCTCGCTTTTTTGCCTTTTCGACCAATTTCGGGTAACGAGCTGCGTGTTTCTTGCTCCACGTAAGAGCAGATTTGACTGCTTCAGTAGCTTTGACACGAGCGGCACACACCAATTGAGCAGGGAGATCAGGGTAAGAAGCACGCAGTGGGTAGTAGGTTCGCTTATGCAACTCTACCCCATTGCTGCATCCCGTCTCAAAACCCACACGACACACAGCGTTAAAGCACTCAGTATACTCTTGCATGGTTCGATCCAAAATAGCAATCTGCTCTTTGGTCGGATTCAGTTGGACGACAATCGTTCTGTCCATGCAAAAAATATCTCATATAGACAAGCATTTGTCTATAAAAACCTCATTAAGCTTAGGGACAAGGATAGATCCCTGTCTGCGGACAGCTTTCTTTCCTCCCATAGCCTCAAGGTGTATGGGTCTCCAGAAAGGATTTCTGATGATCAAGTCTGTCTTGCTGATGGTTCTGGTCAAATGATCTCACTTTCTAGTGAACAAGCGCTTGTCCTCTTCAAATGGCTAGGTCGCCTGTTCTCACGATGTCAGGGCTGTGATCAGGTGGTCTCTCCTGATTGCTTACGGAGCCTGGCCTGTCTGAGGGAAGTTGCACCATTTCGAGTGCAGACTGCATTTCTTTGTCCTACGTGTTATGCAGGGATGTTCACGGCTTCTGTTGATACCAATAGCCAAGAGTAGGAGGTGTTCTATGGCTAGAAGTAAGCATACGAGTAAACCGACTCCATCATTAGAGGATTTATTAGATATAGATAGTCTCAGGAGTGTTCTGAGTCAACCCTTCGTGCAACCTTAGGGGCTTTCTCCGTTGCCTTGCAGGATGCGGTTTCCTGGGAGTTGCTTTTACGCAATCCTGCAGCAGTGGTAAAGCTCCCGGTAGAATGTGGAGAGAAAGAGGAAATTGAGATTGTTGCGCCTGAGCAGATTGCTCGACTCCTGAATATCGCCTATGAGTGGGGCCAGAAAAAAGCATGGGCGTTGCAATCGTGGGCGCTCATCTCTCTTGCTATTGGTTCTGGATTACGGCATGGTGAGTTAGCTGGTTTGTTATGGTCAGACGTGGATTTTATCAAAAAGGAGATCACTATCAGACGAAAGGCGAGTTATTACACGCTGGATGGAGAAACGAAACATTGGGAGGGGAAGCCGAAGACGCGTAGTTCTCTTCGTAAGATCGTACTGACTGATTTTGCGATGTCTGCTCTGATCATTCATAGGGATGCACAGATAGAAAGGCGGTTGAGAGTTGGTTCGAAATGGGAAGATTTGGATTTGGTGTTTACGAATGCACGAGGGCATAATCTTACTCCATCTGGTATTTTGCGGCTTTATCGAAAGCTTTTGATAGCAGCGGAGATTCCGGCTACAACGAAACTTCATACACTTCAGCATACTGCTGCATCGATTATGTTGAAGCTGAATGTGCCAGTGACAACAGTGAGTAAGATCTTGGGTCACTCTAACCCTGCTGCTACTTGGCGGGTGTATGCGCATACGGTTCCAGGTGATCAAGAGGAGTCAATGGTAACATATCACGAGTTTCTATCGCGTTATGGTGTCAGAAAGGGTGTCAATGGTTCTGTTTGAGGTGAAATTGAGCTTGACTTGTGAGGAAGGCTAGTGTGTTGCTTGTACACTAACCTTTCTAACGAGTAGACCAGACAAATTTGGGAAAAACAAGGGGAAACTCTTACTATTTTGGCCGTAATAGGCAAAGCTTTGGGGCTCTATCACCCTTGAGTGAGCTATTAGAGAGAGGTATTCTTAACTCTTAATAAAGAGGGAAACTGACCTTCTAGAGGGACAAGTCCACCTTAAAAGAGACAAATGTATCTTTTTGTTCAAAGTTGTCCCTAAATAGCCTAGAAAAAAACCGTTCTCATCAGGTATTCTATAAGCAATCAGACCAAGTTGGAAAGGAGACGGTATCTTAGTAGTATCTTGAAAATACTACAGGGATAGACGCACCACACACAAAATGAAAAACTTCTCTTTCTTGCTCCTCATGTTATTGATGAGCGCATTTGCTTGTATCGGATATAATTCTTATATTATGTCCAAAACGCAAAACATTACCACGATTGGCAATACTGGCGTCACTGGTAATACTGGTGATACTGGTACTCCTGACAATACTACTCCTGGCAATCCTGCCAATGCAGGAACTCCTAGCAATCCCGTCAATCCTGGTGCTAATAGTCAAACAATACAGATGTATGTTACATCCTATGGCTTCAATGACAATGATAATGGCGCAGGTCAGTACAGTACTGGCGTGATTGCCTATCCTAAAAAAGAGGGGAACCCCACACACCACGATGTTGCCACAGAAGGTACAGGTACCTATGCCGATCCAATTACCTTTGCCGCTGGAATCAAAGCCATCAATGGCGGTACTTTCCCTGTTGGAAGCATTCTCTATGTCCCTTTTCTCCAAAAATATTTTATGCTGGAAGACCAGTGCGCCGAATGTGATAAAGACCTGAATGGTCAGAAATATCACATTGATCTCTATATGGGTCCTGCCGATCATCCTTCTAGTCAAGGCCCATTGTACGATTGTGAAGGAAAGATTACACGAAACACAGCTGTCATACTGAAGCCAGCTTCTAACCTCCCAGTTGATACTAACCCTCTGTTCCAGAATAATCAATGCACAGCTCATCCCCATTAGGCAATATGTGGAAGGGCAAGGCCATCAAAACAGAGACTTTTGGACTAAGCTACCTCGTGTTAAAGAACAACCTTTCAGCAGAACCAGAGGCCAATTTGTCAGAAAGATGAGTAGCACTAACAGTGGCACACCGAATATGGCAAGACACATCCAGCTTATCCAAGTGATCACATTGATATAAGATGGATGATAACCCAGCAGAACCCAATCCATAAGCGCAGAACAATAGATGAAATTTGCTGTTGCAGAAAAGGTCAGCGCAAAAGCAACCAGGGCACGTGCAATACGATCATACATCACTGGTAGACAGACTGCAGCCAGACCCACCAACCAGATGATATACCAGTCAAAAAACCAGGGCGTAAACAGCAGCAATCCACCCAGTGAGGCTAATGAGACCAGTGCAACAGTAGATGTGTCCGGAGCTCGCCATAAAGCAAGAAGCCCGATAAGTACAGGAACAATGGCTGCAACAACCGTTATAATGCTCCATAGGTTACGCTCAGTGAGAAATTGAAGGCTAGGAGGGAGAAGATGAGCACTATTCCAGCTATCAATAGTAAAGAGCAGAGAGTTACGCACCTGCTGTTCCAAAGGCACTGAGGCAAAACTATTCACGATGAGAGGAATGGTATGACCAATCCAGAAAGGAGTATACAGAGCCAGCATAGTACTGAGACAAATACACCATGCAACCAGAGCATTGATACATGCAGCAATTGCAGCTCTGGTTTGCTTTTCGCCACCGTAACGAAGCGTCCGTACAAAGAGTGTTATAATAAAAATGGCGATAAGAGGAGCTGTAATATATTTCACTAGCGCAGCCAGAGTAAATGCTACTAGCGGCAGTACATATGCACGGAGCTGTGTTATTCTCCTCTTCTCAGCACGAGCACAGAGCCATAATCCCAGCAGAATAAAGGTCACCACGAAGACATCATTATGTGCTCCTAGGCTACTTTCTACCAGCACAAGCGGATTCCACGCATAGAGCAACATACCCAAGGTTACTGTACGCATAGAACGGCCCATCGCATTCAAGGTCGCTGCCACTAGAACAGTATTTAGCAGGTGGGCTGCAAAGGCGAATACTCGAAACGCGATCAGCAACCTAAATGGCTCTGCACCAGCTACTAGCGTCAACAAAGCACTCATGTCAGTCCATAGAGGGCCATATGAGGAAATTGTGAATCTCCAGTAGAGAAATGGATATGTAGGATCATGCGGGAAGGCGGAAGGAGATACAAAATAAGGATTAGCAGAATGCACTGAAACGAGACGGCCATAACTGGCATAGGAGAACACATCGCTTCCTAGGATACCAGGAGTAAAGAGATAGATACATCCACTTATCAAGACGACAAGCCAGATCAACCACTGAATAGCAGAGAAATAGAGTGCTCTTTGATAAATCAAGAAAAGCCCCACTCCATACACCACAAAAGTCAATAACAAGAGCACCACAAGTTCTAAATACCCCGTATCCCCCATCGAGGCATAAAACTCCTGTCTCAGACCCAAATTCAGTGGAATCCACTGACCCAACCTGAGTAATTCCTGACTGATCCATAATGATGTGTTTAGCCCTTTTACGTGACTAACAGGAGTCACGCTAAGCGCGATGCAATAGATATATGCCAGGGCACACATTACAACAGGCAGCATCGATAAACCTGCACGCTTGATTGAAAATTCATCTAGCATGCCAGGTGAGGAAAGAGGACGTTCTACATCCTTTAGACCCAAAGCTCCATCATCCCTTAATACAGATCATCTTACAGCGGTCCTCAAAAAGAGAGATCGCCTTCAAAACTATCTAATCTAAGGGTCTCTCTCTAGAGATAAAAGGGGACACACGGCGTCTCAATTTTGTCCTATAGGACCAATGCCGCAGTATTGTTAGATCTGGAAGAGATCTATATCGCTCTGGCGAGACTGGTACAAAGCGGCAGATAGGTTCTACCTCCTCATGTTGACAGGATCGACCTACTTGCGTGAGATGGTTGAATTTACTATCAATCTTTGTCACCACATCAGAAGGTACGACGGACCTGGAAATTACTTGCTTCCAAAAAGTAAAACGTCCAAGGTCAAGCCTAAACGCATTCATGACTTCAAAAGAGGTTTCTGGCCTATTTTTTCCTAAATACTGCCAAAACTCCGTTATATCATCAGCTTCTACTTTCGCGTAGGACTCTCGAGCATTTTTGTACTCAACTAACATAAGTGAGTACAGTTCCTGGCAATTTTCAAGGTGCCTCTTCAGAAATTGCCACTCTGCTTCAGATCGGTTATTCTGCTTCGCTTCCTCTCTTCCGAAGATCATTGCTGAAAATTGAAGCTCCTGTTCGCACAGATCTAATTTATCCTGAGGCGATAATTGCGCAATATCTGTTAACTGCCCAATTCTATTCCACGTTTCTACTACAGGCTCAAATGTCCAATCTGGATCCACTATCCTGTAATGGGCTATTGTCTCATAAATTGCATAAGACGACAGATTGTCTGTTGCAAGATCAAATACCTTAGGCCTTCTCCACCACTGAGAATCCCAATCCTGAGGGTATCTAAAATCTTTTGCAATCTGCCCCTCATGAGTTTCATGAGGCGATTCTAACATTGTAGAGATATGCGGTAATGCGTCCAGTCCAGTCATTCTGGTAGCTGGCTCCCTTGTACAACGAAGAGACATCTCTACATGCCTGTTCTCCAACTGTTCATTGCCAGGTCGACTTCCTGGGTCTTGTTTTTTCCACTCAAACAACATCTTGTAGTCTCCTTATTCGTTCTTACGTTTTTATTACGTTCCCGGAACGGCAAAGCACTCCTCCCACTACTAATCTCCTACCTACTAAGCGTAACTCATGAGAGAGCTTTTTTCTAGGGACAAAAGGGACAACTTGGAAACAAAAAGAGACATTTTTGAAAAGATTAAAAATATTGATGGCTAAACCTGTTAACTAGGAAACAATCCTCGTTACAAGCACGCAAGAATGTGCTATAATTTTGATGATTTCATTACGATAAGGAGTTATAAATGGAAATTTATACATACACAGATTTTATACAGCCAATTGAGGAATTAGCATCACAATTGGACGTCTTAAATAAAAATTGGCATAAAACTTTACAAAAATGGGAGGGAGAAAAAAAGAAACGCATTACACTGAAACAGCGCAAAGCGTTATGCGACATATTCATAAACAATTCAGTTTTTGAAATCAAAGCTTATACGAATACTATACATGATATAGTAAAGTATATGCATCAGGCAGAAGCATTTTTGTCCGATAATCAACTAGTAATGCTTAAAGATGTTATAGGAGATGATAGTTGGCAAGATTTGCTTGCCTGGGATTGCTTTTGGAACGATAGCGGACAGTCTCAATAGGCTAGTACTGCCACGCACAGATAAGCCACCACTTTTTCCCTCTCCCTCGGCTAGATAGCCCTCTCGAGAACTGGCGGGGGATTTGTGACCAACGGTACTAGCCTCTTCAAAACTGTCCGCACTAGCGTCTTGTCTAGGCCCACTTCAAAGTAGCCTATTTTTTTCGCTCAAGTTGTCTACCTTTTCCTTCAAGTTGTCCCTCTATTGCCCTAGAAAAGAGTTCTTCTCTTAGGCTATACTTCGAGGGTGAGACTAATTAAGAGAACTTTTCTCACCAGTTGCTAAAAAAAGCGAGTAGTTATTAAGGTGGATAGCTCCTTCGGCACCTCTTTGGGCTGTGTTGCCACACTCCCCCCTTTTAGGAAGGCGGCTCGGATCGCAACGACAAGTCTGCTGAGTAGAAAAATATAGCAACGATCCAACCGATTTGATGGTCAGGGAATGTCTTCGCAGCATTTAATAGGACTCATCAGAAGGGTTTAGAAAGATGATACATTTATGAGAGATAATTCAGGCCAGTGGGGATATCAGCCTCAGGGAGACCAACCTCCCCAAAACCACGATTTTGTTATAAAGCATAGGCTAAAGAAGCGAATATCTTCCGAGCGAAAATCTCTAAACAGGCGTGTTGATCAATCTGTTGCAGTAGCAACTATTGAGGCACTTATTGCAATTATCAATATGCTTGAAAGTGACTAGCAGAAGCAATATCGAAGTACAGCTAATATAGCTCCTAATCATCCAAGTCGATCTCTTCAAATAGGAGATGGAAAGTCACCATCTTCTATTTTTTTGCGTGTTTCTTCTATATCCTTATGCTATCTCAAGAGAAGACTAGAGATACAAGGGACTATGCTATGCCGATTTGAAATCACACATTGCTTTGTTTGAGAAGACAAGAGGACATTTCTATGCCGAATATCCTTGCAGCACGAGCACAAATGGGTACGTCATTAGTATTCCATATCATTTTTTCAGTGCTGGGTGTTGGGATTCCATTACTCCTCTGTATTGCTGAAGGAGTTGCACTCTGGCGTAAGGACCCTGTCTGGATGGCATTGGCTCGTCGTCTGACTTCAGCAACAGCCATTATTTTCGCCATTGGTGCCGTTTCAGGAACGATTGTCGAGTTTGAACTAGGCTTGCTCTGGCCCACCTATATCAATTATACAGGAGCAGTGGTTGGACCTATGTTCGCGTTTGAAGGGTTTGCCTTCTTTATTGAGGCCATATTCATTGGCATCTATCTCTATGGATGGAATCGCGTCTCACCAAAGATACACTGGCTTTCCTCCTTCCCTATCTGGATTGGAGGAGCTGCTTCCGCATGGTTTATCACAACAACCAACTCCTGGATGAACACACCTGCCGGCTTTCACTTCAGCCACGGCCAACTAATTGGTGTCGACTCCGTTCAAGCTATTTTTAATCCTAGTACGCCCTATGAGACTGTGCATATGATCTTGGCCTCTTATGTGAGCAGTGGATTTGGGCTTGCCGCAATCTATGCTTGGTCGATGCTGCGAGACAAACGGGATGACTATCGGAGGAAGGGACTATTGCTCGGGCTAGCAATGGGCTTGATTGCTATTCCCTTACAAATCATCAGCGGAGATTTGAATGCTCGCTTGCTCGTCCGCGCCCAACCAGCCAAGTTAGCAGCGATGGAGGGAGTTTTCAAGACCTCCAGCCATGTGCCATTACATATCGGGGGCATTCCTGATCCAAAAACTGAACAGTATTACTTTTCCCTTCGCATCCCTAACGGATTAAGTATTCTAGCAAGATTTAGTCCAAATGGCGTAATTCAAGGACTGGACTCGTTTCCGCCTGCCGATCGTCCGAATCCTATTCCAATCCATCTCGCCTTTGATGGCATGGTCGGGAGCGGCTTTTTTACCTTCTTCGTAGCTCTGATATTCTGGTTACTCTACTTCATGCGCAAGCGTCTCGTTCCAGAACAAACATGGCTGTTATGGGGCATCCTGCTAGCAGGTCCATTGAGCTTCCTTGCTGTCGAACTTGGATGGATTGTCACTGAGGAGGGACGCCAACCCTGGGTGATTTACTATTTTTTGCGTACTAAGGATGCTGCAACACCCGCTCCGTTTTTAAATATCACCTTTCTGATATTCTCTGCCATCTATGTGATCCTGGCGATCACTCTGATCGTCTTGCTAGTACGCCTAGCGAAGAAACCATTGCCAAAGATGGAGTGGTCAACTATAGTGAGCGGTGAAAAGAGTCAGAGTCAGGTTGAGGAACACGGTCAGCGAGTCTAGAAGGAACATGCCAATGAGCTTACCATATCTCCTACTCACCATTCTCTGGCTCTCCCTCATTGCATATGCAGTGCTGGGAGGGGCCGACTTTGGAGCTGGCTTCTGGGAGCCATTCTCATCTGGTCCCCAAGCCCAGCGTAGGCGTGACTTGATAAATCAAGCACTAGGCCCTGTCTGGGAAGCCAATCATGTCTGGATAATCTTTCTTGTCGTCGGTTTATTTTCGGTATTTCCTACACCATTTGCGGCATTGGTCATTATTCTCTTTATTCCACTTACTCTGGCATTGCTCGGCATTGTTCTACGTGGATCTGCCTTCGTCTTTCGCACCCACGGACTCAGGTACCAGAAACCAGCCATGATCATTTGGAGTCGCATCTTCAGCTTCTCCAGCATTATAACACCTTTTTTTCTTGGTCTCTCTGCTGCAGCCGTTGCCAGTGGGCGGATGCATCCACGTGGTCCTGCATCAACAACGGATCTGGGATCACTCTGGCTAACACCGTTTGCCCTGGTGATCGGCTGTATGTCTGTCGCTGTTTGTGCAACGCTGTCCGCCATCTATCTAACAGTTGAAGCAACCAATAAGCACGACAGGGAACTTGCGGAAGTCTTTCGGCAGCGAGGTTTGAGTGCGGCCGTGGCAGCAGATGCTTTTGCCATTCTTGGCCTTGCGCTTGCCCCAATCGAGGCTCCCATTCTTTGGAAAGGAATGCTCGATCATGCTTGGCCACTAGTTCTAGTAACCTTTTTGATAGGTGTCGCACTCCTGATAGTCCTCGCATCGCGCTACTACCGAATAGCACGAATGTTAGCCGTGGGAGAAACAGCATTTCTGCTCGGCTCATGGGGCGTCTCACAAATCCCTTACTTGATCCCTCCCGATGTCACCGTGGATGGCGGCGCTGGCCCAACCAGTACACTGCTCCTGCTGCTAATTGGCTTTGTGATTGGGATGATCATCGTCTTGCCATCAATCTGGTATCTGCTCTATGTGTTCAAGCTCAAAGGCGGCATGGGAGTATTCGAAAGAGGTCTATAAATACTCTATTATTCCAAGATATAAGAAGTGAACACGCAGTAGAAAAGGAGAAGAGGACCTATGGAAATTTTCTTTGTCTATAGCCTTGTCTTCCTATTCTTGCTTGGATTTGCCCTGTTCTCTATGCTGATTCTAGCAACGCACTCAAATAGAGAAGAGACAACGTCCGCTCTAGCACGTCCTTCTCCCCCTGCCTCTGCGCAAGAAAACCTCATTGCATATGGTGTACTTGCGGCACTCTTCCTCTTCTTCACGTTTATCACGCTGCTGAGCAGACAACAACGCATACATTTCCAGCTAGATATGCGAAAATGAGAAAGCATTCTTCTTCGTTTCCACCTGATGCCACAACCATCGAAGTAGCTGCAATACCTGTCCATAATCGTCCTTTCTGGGGGCTAGCCCCCATAGGCGCGAACTTAGTAGGGCGTGAGAGGTAAAAGGCTAATGAAAGGAGAAAGAGAGCGGGAATCTGAGAAGAGAGAGGAGGTCCTTTCTGTGATAGAGTAAGAGTGTGTATAGAAAGACGAAAAATAGCCGATAGAAAAAAAAAGTGTAAAATACGGGAAAGAAAGAGGCGCCGTTCCGGTTTAAAATCTGGCATCGGTGGTGTATCCTCTACAGTAAGAGAAAAAATACTGTGGAGGTTAGAGAGGATGCTACGATTTATGGAACGGTCAACGATTCACTACTTGAAACAAAAGGGGTGGACCAATGTCCAAATTGCCTCGTTTACAGGCCACCATCGAAATACAGTGGCACAAGTCTTGCGAGAGGATGTGGAGAAAAAACCCAAGACGCGCAACCGCAGCAGTGCTGTGTCCGTCTTTGATAGCCAGATAGCGGACTGGTTGGATAAGGAGGTGCCAGTAGCACGTATGCTCGAACTAGCCCAGGCTGATCCGCACCATCCCTCTACGACTATGTACGCAAGGTGCGCCGTGCACGCAAGCAGACCGTCCAGGATTTGGCCCTGCGTTTTGAAGGCATGCCAGGAGAATTCTTGCAAATTGACTGGGGAGAAGTGCGTGAGATGGGGTTCACCAAAGCAGGAGTGCAAAACCACACCCGCTACTTTTTTGCAGCCCGATTGAAATACAGTCGGTACATGTATGTGAGTTTCCACGCGGACATGCGAGAAGAGACCCTGCTCCGCTGTCTGATTGGCTGCTTTACGGCAATCGGAGGAGTGCCCTGGGTGGTGGTCACAGACAACATGAAAACCGCGGTCTTAGGTCGTAATGGACAGCATGAACCCATCTGGAACCCGGCCTATCAGAAACTAGCGGTGGAGTTCACCTTTCATCCAGAAGCCTGTGCTCCTGCTTCTGGAAACCAGAAAGGAGCTGTTGAGAACTTGGTCAAATTCGTCAAGAGCAACTTCATCATGGGACGAACCTTTCATGATGATGCGGATTTAGCCCAGCAATGTCAGCAGTGGCTTAGTCACGTCAACACTGAACGGATTTGCGATGCCACAGGTCAGCTTCCCCTCACCATGCTGGCTCAAGAGCACCCCCATTTTGGCAAGCTTCCAGAGGCGGCGCAAGACTACGGCTTCTATGATTGCGTGATTGTGAGTCGGGAAGGCTTGGTTGCCATCGAGACCAATCGCTATTCGGTTCCAGCTCATTTGATTGGGCAACCATTGACCGCACGTATCCATGCCACCCACATCCAGTTGTTTCATAACGATGAACTGGTGGCAAGTCATCCCCGCTCAAGAGAGCAGCATGCTCGCATTATCACTCCAGCTCATTTTGAAGAGGCATTTAAGAGCAAACCGCGTGGGCGGGTGATGGTCTACCGCGATTGGTTATGTGACCTGTGCCCGCATGTCAACAGCTACATCCATACCATCTGCCACAAGCGGAGAGCCGAGATGAGACCGCAGATGATTGCGCTGTATGAACTAGCGCAAGAGATGGGAACGGCTGATTTTGTGGCTGCGCTGGAATTGGCAGCGGAACAGCACATGTATGGTGCGGAATACATCCGAGCCATCCTAGCTCTGCCTGCCTCCATTGCGCCTGTCAATACAGCGGAAATGGACATGATCACGCATCTGCCTGAATCTTCCAGCGCAGCAGGAGATCGAGCGTGACCTGGGTCTCTATGAGCGCTATGTGACCAACCGTGATCAGGTTGAGGACCTTTGCCTCACAGCAGCGGGAGGACAGCCATGAGCGAGACCCTTGATCCACCCTGAGGCTGGCGCGGATACGAGAGGTCTACCCAAGCTGGATTGAGCAAGCAGCACACACCCAGATGGGCTATGGCGAATTCTTGGAGCAGTTGGTGACCGAAGAACTGCTGGGGCGAGCCGAGAACCAGTTGCGCCGCAAAATGAAAACGGCAGGGTTTCCTTATGCAGCCACCTTGGAGCAGTTTGATTTTACGCTGCGCCCCGAACTCAAACGAACGGTCATGCTGCGCTTCTTCGATAGCAGCTTCATTACCACGGCTGGCTCCCTGTTACTGATCGAAGCCAGCGGGTTAGGAAAAACCCACTTGGCGATTGCCTTGGGCACCAACATGGTGCAATTGGGCTACACCGTGTGCTTTGTGATGGCACAACAGCTTGCCAATGCGGTTCTCACTGCACCAACCCGCCAGCAACTGCTGGGGACCTTGAGTCTCAAGAAGAGAGAAGTGTTCTCAAAGGAGAACAGAGAGCCCAAAGTCCAATAGCACTTTAACGGTAGAGAGCAAGGTCATCTATGATCTCCTGACAATACTGAGGGCAATGGGCAACGCAGCCTCAAAGTGTCATCTATCTGGGCATTGACAGAGCTTGTATGCTGTCTTTATTGCCAATTGCACAGGATAGGCATGAGGAAGTTGTATGCAAGAAACATTTCATCAGTATACTCTCATAACCGAATTGGCCAACAAATATTCACATTCGACGTATTTGGCTTCTCTAACTAATGAGCCTGAGTCTCAAATGGTCCTCACTGTGTTTGCTTCGTCGCTCTTCAGCTCCCCACGTGAGCATGAGAACCTGCTCAAGAAAGTCCAATGCATTCAAGACATTGAGCACCCACATGTAGCATCGATCCTGAATATGGGAATAGAGCAGGAGCAACCCTTTGTCGTGCGAGAATATTGGCCCAATGGGTCTTTACGCAGCCGCTTGAAGCAGATCTCTCCTGGCAGCATGGAACTTCGCGATGCCCTCACTATAATATTACAAGTGGGAGAAGCTCTGGCCTATGCCTATGAGCATAACGTTAGTCACGGCAGTGTCAGACCGGAGAATATTCTCTTTGATGCCAATGGGTACGCTGTATTGGCAGATTTCTATCTTGTTAGTAGGAAAGAGGCCATCATCCGTGACCAAGTCTCACAAGAGTATGCTTTCTGTTATCTAGCCCCTGAACAATTTGCAGGCATCAGCGATGCCAGAAGTGATCAATATGCTCTGGGTTGTCTAGCTTACGAGCTGATTACAGGATCTGTTCCTTTTGCCGCACAGAGTCTGGCGTCAATGATGGGATCGCAAAACAATGCTCCGCCTGTTCCTCTCTCAGAGCGTGTGACAGGCCTGCTCCCTTCTCTTGAAATTGCGATCCTCAAGGCACTGGACAAAGAGCCTGCCAAGCGCTTTTTTGATTTCTCGCTGTTTCTAGAAGTAGTCCAGTCCGCATTGCTGCCATCTCCAGCATTTCCTTTTGCCCATTCTCCTAGGAATAGGGCTATTTCTCATCCTGTGGAATCGGCTGAAGCCAGAGACATCTCTTTTCCTATCAGCAACCATACCATACCTTCAGATTCCGAGCCTGAACAGCAAGAAACTTCTGAAGGCTTTGCCAGTCCTGAAATTGGCACAGCAGAACCTATGGATACTTTTTCCATATCCCAAGCTAGCAACCCTGAATGGGCAGGCATTCTTCCTGTTTCCGAGTCGCTAGAATCAGTTTTCCAGCCTGATCAATTCTCTTTTCCTCTTCTAGGAGAAGTATACCCTATCAGCGGTAGAGAACAGGAAAAGGAAGTAGATGACTTGAAGGCAACTGATGTATTTGTGCAGGAAAAATCTGATACAGCAGCTGATAAGACTTTATTCTTGACAAAGAGTTCCGATAACGGTAGCTCACACTTTGTACGACCACTGCGTAAGAGAGGGAGGGTATTAAGGTTCATGGTCCTTCTCTTCGTGATAATGGCTGTGACCGTGATTGCTTCTGCCTTTTGGACAGATAAGATATCCGCACCTGACACGGGATCGCCCAGCACCAAAAAGATGATACAGGTGGTGCCTCTGGCAAAAGCTACAGATATACTCACAGTACAACCTTCTGTGCAAGCCACGAACGTACTTACAGTGCAACCTTCTGTGCAAGCTATAGATGTGCCTACAGTGCAATCATCTATACAAGCCACGAGTATTCCAATAGCGCAACCAGCTTCTTCAAGACTTGCTCCAGCCGCTACACCTACACCATCTCCATCACTAAGCTATGAAGCAGAAGCTACTCAGAATACGTGGGCTGGTATTGCAGGGCCAGTTAGTTGTTCTGGTTGCTCGGGTGGGTACAGAGTTTGTTGTCTTAGTACGCAGTCAGATGGACAAAGTGGGACCTTGCAGTTTAATAAGGTGAATAAAAGTACTGCGGGCGATTACTTGATGACTGTTTATTACACGGAAGGGGATCCTGGCAGTCGGATTGGATCTGTCAGTGTGAACGGTGGATCTGCAATAACCTTTACTGGGGGTTATACAGGCAGTTGGGATACTGTTGAGACTGTCAATATGACAATCAACTTGAGTACTGGGAACAATACGATCAAGTTCTTTAATCCGAGTGGCCCGGGTCCTGATATCGATCG
This sequence comes from Ktedonobacteraceae bacterium, assembly GCA_036501345.1. GTDB lineage: Bacteria > Chloroflexota > Ktedonobacteria > Ktedonobacterales > Ktedonobacteraceae > DASYAN01. The sequence continues at coordinate 2,827 of DASYAN010000121.1, read as the reverse complement.
AATTGTCGTCTAGCCTCAAATCACTCCTGAGCCTGGTCGCAGGTTGTTGTGATCTTGCACTACCCATAGGGGTAACACGCTGCGCGATGCAGTATCTTCGAGTTCTAAACAGTTTCGCTGATGACACAGTGGCTGGGCCTATTTCAAGTTCCTGTTCCAATAGTGACCATTGAGCTGCATCGACCTGCACGGATGAGGCATTGCGCAGGGAACTATAATAGACGATAGCCATTGCAGCCATTACGGTTGATTTTTAGTGCGAATTTCAGCAAATTGTGACGAAAGAGTTAAGGACAAGTATTTGCTTCAGTTGCAGTGGCTTCTTCAGTTGCGTCATCGAACCGTCCCTGCCATCAGTGAAAGCCACCCGTTCAAAACCGCCTCACGGTATTGATTTGGGAGAAATCTACGCTAAGGCAAGCGTCAAATCTGGTTGACAGTTTGCCCCTGGAGCTATTTGTGAGAAAAAGGCAGAGAAAGAGAAGCCTTGCCAGATGAATATTGACAAAGCAACAGTTGGGGAAAAGAGCACAAATCTAAGTTTAGGCAGCGATGCTCTCTATTTCTGGTTCAGAAGCTTTAATTGAGCATGGTTGTTGCCCAAGTGCTGAAGAGGCAGGATAGCCCAAAGCGACCAACCAATCAGTAGGCTTTTTGGCCAAGCCAGCACGCATGAGCGGGCTTTGTCCTTGGTGCAAGCCACGGGGAGCCACCCGATGGTTGTGCCAGACAGCTAAAATGGCAAGCAGATCAGCGGAGAGAGCACGATGGACAGCCAAGTGGGGACGAAGGATGCTGTGCCAGTTCTCCACAGCAGAACTTGCTCGAGCCGCCTGATCCCAAGCCGAGAGAAGGGTGAGCACCGTCGATTGCCATGCAGGTGGAAAAGAAGCAACCAATTGCTTGGTCTGTGGTCCCAAGATGACCCGATGGAGCCAAGCCCAGCCGATCAGATGGCAAGCCTGCTCCCCAAGCTGCAGAGCTGCTTGCTCTTGCACGGAGTCGAGAGCTGGGCAAAAGCCCGTCAAGCCCGCAAGTGCTCCCTGCACATGACGCAAGAGCCCTTCTATCTCTTTCTTGAGGGGTTGTGGGGTCTCTTCACATAATTCAAAAAATAACTCCAAGAGCGTATCGAGCTCCTCTTGCCTCTTGCGACTATCAAGAATGCTCTGATCTTTGAGGACGACCACCCCTAAAAGTCTCTGCAGTTGGCAAGTGAGATATTTCAGGCTACTTGCAATATATTCCATCCGTTGCACATCATGCCCATGAGCAAGCGGATCGGTCTTGGGGTTTCTTCCTCGCGGTTTGTGCCCAGCTGCCATGCGCTTGACATTGCGTTCTACCTTTGGTGTTTGCTCGTGCAACAGATTTAGTGCCCGATAAATCCTTCCTTGCACTTTTTGGCATTCATGAAGCACATGCCAAACATCTCGCTGATGAATACTCTCCGGAGTCACACTCTCTAATGCGCTTTGAATCGCTTTTTCCCCGTCACTGACCATGGTATCCCATTGCACCCCTTGCTCTTGCAGGTCCCATAACAGGAGCGTCCAGCTTTCCGCATCAACTGCGACGGGGGGAATGCTGGCGACCACCACCATACGTACCAACTTAAGGGCTCAACAGCCAAGCGGTGAGTCCATTATGCAGGAGTTGAGCCGAATTGGGATGCTTTTTGCGCGTATTCATAGCACAGCCAGCCCGCATGCGACGACCAATCGCCAGGATGGCAGAATGAAGAGAGCGGTAACCAGCCAAAGCTTCCATCAGGGACAGACTGCCATCGCGGATGACTTGGGCAAGTTTGACCAGACTGCGTTGCTCATCCTGCCAAGCCAGAAGCACAATGAGCCAATGTTGGAGTAAAATACCAATCAGTTTGGCATACAACTCGCACAACATTCGCCAGCTGTGTGCGGTGCGCCATTCATCGATGTGTCCATACTGCTTCCACAGTTTGAAAAGCAGTTCAATGACACTGTCGCATTGGCTCCTCCTTTGAGGCTTTCAAGCGTTTTCTTTACTTTACCTCATCAAGGGGGGCCTTTGCCATGGCCTTCGAACTGTCAACTCAACCCGTGCTCAACTTGACGCTTGCCCTAGTTAAATATCTTCTTTTGTATATTATCATCTCCTCCTTTTAAGTGAGCTTGAATAGTTTCTATACGCTCATTAGGTGATTTTCCTTCTAGGCTATCACGAATAGCTTTGAAGGCTAATTCATATTTGGCATTTTCTTCTGTATAATATATTCGATCTTCTATTGAAATGCTATTATCATTGGTTCGTTTAGCAATGTATTTTATGAGTTTATCTTGTAGATTATTAATATCATTGTCACTAATAAAACTTATTAGTGCCTCTCTTCTTTGTTGATTTTCTATCTGTCTTGCGATTGTAGCTACCTGATCATCATGTGATGGTATACCTTTCTCTACTTGCCTACGTTTTCGTGTATCTCTCTCAGACATCGATCTCCTGCCACTCTCAAGTGCTGTTAGTCCGCTTCGTGGTGAGTTGGGACCCTTTCTTGAGTCGTCTGTGTCGGTTGATCTAAATCCTCGAGGAGGTGTGTATGAAAAAGTTGTAGGAGTCAAGCAACCAACTGAGACTGGGTCTGCCAGAACTGGTCAAAGGAGCGATTGAGTTTGGCAGTGCGCAAAGGCAAGATGGCATCCAAGCCTTGGGGAGTCCAGCGCATACCAGTTTGCTTGAAACGGGTGCTCACAACTCTCTTACAAGCCGCCTCAGCGATGCCACTGCCCACATGCATGCCCTGTGCACGAAAAATGGGGTAGCGCATACGAGAGGCATTGGTGGTAAA
>DASYAN010000120.1:0-3276 GCA_036501345.1 Ktedonobacteraceae bacterium | reverse complement strand
TGGATCACGGCTGGGCCTAGCACAAACAGGATCTTGCCACCGTTTGCCCGTGTCTCTTTCATCTGCCTGGCAATATCATGGATCATCTGCACCTTGGTCTTTTCTGAGGAGACGTTGCTCTGCATAAAGGCGAAGGTTTCTTTCTCTCGGTCCCGTTCAAAAGGTTGAATGCGAATGCCTTCGTGTCCAACCACAACCTCATCGCCGACGCATACCTCGTGCATTGGCTTGCAGTAGGCACGACCATTGACGCGGTCGACAGCAACGGCAACATCCATTTCGATGTTTTCAACGTTAATCCACTGTCCGTTCAGGCGAACCTGGGTGGGGAGATTCGTCGTTGAGTAGAACTTGGCAGGTAGCACACCGTCCTGCTGCACGACTGTTGTGGATATACCATTGCCATGGGCAAGTACTGCACCCAATTGCTGCAGTTCTGAGATGATGCGTTCAAGGGTGTCTTCATCGGGAGCCTGTATCTTGAGTCTTGCATAACTAGTCTCGGTTTTAGTCGTCCCAACGCGCATTTCCTCAACATCAAAATTTCCACCACGGTCCATGATCAAATCCCAGGCACGGGGCAGTGTCCAGGAATCGATAATATGTCCACTAAATTCTACTACTTCATGAGCTGTTTCCATATGTGTCTTTCTCCTTATAATCCTCAAGAAACTATATTACAGGACTCATCAGGGATAATAAGCAATGCACTACTTGCCGATAGGAAAGTATGGCGAAGAGGACTACTGACAATAAAAGTAGCTCATCGTATTATTGATAGTGTAGCTTTTTACCCTTGGCGATGTCAATGTGCCCTAAAATCATTTTAAGGCAAGAAAGAAGTCTTGGAACTGGCCAATTCTTCAGGCGTGTTGATATTGACAAATGAGAGCAAGTGTGGGTCCACGGCGCGTAATTGCTCTTCCTCGATAAATTGTACTTTCGCGACCTGGAGCAGAGCACGTGGATCTCGCCGTCCCGCTTGCAATCTCTCCTCAATAGCTGGAAGAATTGTGTCAGGATAGATGGCCAAGAGTACCTGGGGAAGATTATTGACAATTGGTATGACAAGTTGTTCATTCAGAGGCTCAGAGAGCAAGAAGGAAATAACAGAAGATTGAAGGAAAGGAGTATCTACAGCAGTTACTAATGCATGCGAAGATCGCATCGCACAGAGACCGCTGTACAGTCCCATCAATGGGCCTATATCGGGGGTCTTGTCAGTAACAATATGCACAAGGGATGACACATACCTTGCGTAATCAGTGGCCTGATTCACATCGCGCGTGACAAGTATAACCTCGCTGCAAGCTGAGAGAAGCAGCGTAGCAAGCTGTTCAACAAAGGAAATGGAAATCTGCTGGTTATTTGGGCAAGGCAGAAGCGCTTTGTCTTGCCCCATTCGCTTGCTATACCCTCCGGCGAGAATAATGCCTGCGGCACTATACATGGCACAACCCGATTCTACACGATGGCCGGATAGTTGGTAATATTAAACTAGCGGGATGCAGTTTTTGCCTTGCGCTTACTACTCGGCTTTGGCATATATTGTGAGCGCCTCTGATATGCAGCGTAATTGGCACGCTCTTCAGGATACTTTCTGACCAGGTAGAGAATCCAGAGTACGGCCCAGATCGCCATTGCCAGCAACCACAGGTAACGCCAGACACGCCAGGCAAAAAAGTACTGGTCCAGCGCATAACGTGACAGATCGATAGGGATACCGATAAAACAAATGATAGCCAGCCAGTTTAAGTAGCGATCAAACATATATTTGATCAAAGGCTTACTCTTGACAAAGCGCTTACGTGCCTCTACCCAGTAGTAGAAACAGATTAGCAGACCGATACCACAGAAGACCATCCATGCCCAGAAGTAATGAAATGACTCCTCTCCTGACGGCAAGCTAGATCCAGCGGTAACAGGATCGGTAAAGAGCCAATTGAACAAGTTGAATTGCACTGAAACACCTCTTCCTTCTTCAAGGACCATACAGTATAGAGTGTAATAATCATAGCATGGACAGGGCAGAGCGTCTAGTCTTGTAGTATCCTGAACCAGGGCCTTTCAGTGTGGAGATTTTAAGATCTCCTCTGCCAAATCTCTTTTGTTCTCAGTCTAACATATTTTCTCTGGACTATGAATAAGCTCTTAAAACTATAAAAGTCTCATTGGCCCTCTCCCAATTTTGAATAGCAGCATAGAGCTGAGTTTGAGAAAAGTATGACCACTCATAAGCAAGTCTTAAGCACATTTCAACATGATCGGTTTCGACTCCTTGACTATTATTGCTGCCTATTGCTTTACGGAGGCCAAGTGATAAGATACTGACTACGTCATGACCACAACAAACATGCCAAGAATCGTGTGAGTCACTGCTAAGCTGTTGGATTCTGCCGTGAAGTTCATCATCTTTTAACGAAGGTTTGTGTGGTCCTATGTTAGCAGTAGTGTGGCTTTGCACGATTCTAATCAATTGTATGGTATCTATAGTCAAAATCTCTTTATGTATGAATTTCTCAAACTTCAAAGCTTCAAATTTTAATGATAACTTCTCTCGCAGTGAAACCCAGCGCAAATAGCCAATGGGTATAGCGCATTCTATGAGCAAAGAGCGAATATTTTTCTGGTATTTTTCCTCGAACTTAGCTATTTTCTCTATCGATCCCAATTCAGCTAGTACTTTTTCAAGAGCAGGGGAATTGATCATCATCAACTCCAGATCATGCATATCAGTCAATAGTAGATTTTGAGAAAATGGTTGCTTCTCTTCAAGTACCATAAAGTCCGCGTCTGCTATAGCAAGTACCCCCAAAAAGTTGTCTTTTTCCAGGATTGCCAGGACATCGATAACGTTCTCTTTGCTATGGGCAACGATTATCTGGCATCTATCTTCTGCAATGAAGTGTTTATACACACGCTCGTCTGTGCTTCCCTCAACCAGTAAGAATGTATATAAGCTACCCCCAGGATATCTACGCTCCATGCGAATTTCATTCGCAATATCCTCTGGCACCAAATTCTTTTTCAATTATTAGGTTCCTCTAATCCTACTGTCAAGTCCCAACGGTTATGAATAATACTGGGAGCATGTGTTGCTATGAGAATGTCAATGTCAGAGAGTTGCGTTACTTTCTGGACATCTTGTAGGAACTGCTTCTGCCAAACAATATGCAGAGACAACTCTGGTTCATCAATAAGAATAAGTGAACCAGGAGCTACTTTGAAAAGTAACTCATAGAAGAGAACCAGCTCGTGTTGCTCACCAGATGAGAG
>DASYAN010000119.1:0-2614 GCA_036501345.1 Ktedonobacteraceae bacterium | reverse complement strand
TATCCTCGAAACATCTCTTCGAGCTTCTGATCTGGATCAACGCCTTTCTCGCCCATCTGGGATAAAATCTCCCAGGGTAGGCCAGCGGACCGTGATTGACGAGCACCAGCCCATGCTCTATGGGCTGCCGTGCGGAGTTTGTGATGAGCAACGGTGGTCGTAACAATTGTTCCCGTATCAAGATCTTCCAGACAAATCAGTCTCAGACCTGTCACTTCTGGAGCATAAGTGAACCATCGATATGAACCGATGGTGAATTCTCGTTCTATGGGGACAACTGCCTTTTCTGCCTCCCAAGCTTGTTCCACACTCCGTCTCCTAAGCTTACTTGATACAACCTATTGTAGGTGATCAATCAACGTTTTGCAAATTTTAATCCAGCAGGGGGACTATTATCTTCTTGTATTGAGGTATGGATCACAGCAAAGCAGAGAATTAAACGAAAGGCGGGCACTACGCAAGAATTCCAGTGCATGTAACGAAAAATAGACGACAATTCATAACGCCCGTTTTTTATCAATTGTTCAGTTCAGCTCTGGCCCAGTCCTTGCAAAGAGTTAATCTTCCAATCGCTATCGCTGTCCTTGGTCAGCTTAACCTGATCAGCTCCAGCTTTCCCATTGGCAGACTGATATGTGAGGGTTGTGGTTGCTGTATCTCCATCTTCGTTGATAGGACCATAGATACATGATACAAAATGGACATTTGCCAGAGTTAAGAGACCCACAAAATAGCGTTCCGGAGTTCTTTGCTGATAAATCGGAGAGAATTCCGTATAAGCTGCATGATAATCACTATTCTTCATATCAGTACAGAAGGCATCAAGCGTCTTAGAGGGGTTAGGAGCTGCTGCATTGGCAATTGCACCAATGATGATGCTAGGGCGGCAAAGTTGCCTTGATGAGCAAATCCTCGGTGGCAGCCAGATAGGCAGCGGGGTCTTTGCGAAAACGGAACTGCAGCCGATGCTGTTCCTACCGGGCTTCGAGTTGATCTCGCAGGTGATCCCAAGCCTGGGTATTGTGCAGTTGGAGAGCTTGGACACACAAACATTGAGAGTGGGAAGCAACAGCAGCGAGCACCCGAACGGGCCCACGCACGACCAAACCTGGAACCATGGTGCGGCCTGTTGCGCGTCGTTCATGCCAGCGAGACGAAATTTCACGCAAGTATTACGTGCTCTTAAATCTGTGTTTATAGGACATTAATATACTTCACGCATACTATGCTTGTGTGAAGTATTATTGTCAAGGAGGTTGAGCAGCCTACACGACTCCTCTGCCTTTTAATAAGTAAGAAATGAGCCTTCTATGATTAAAGAACACTCTAGCACATCAGGCATAAAAATATATATAGTGCAAGATAAATATAGGTTTCAAGTAGCGCATCTTGTAGAGAGAATGACAGATAATGCTGTCTATATTGACAGAATAAATGATGAGGATAAGGGGGGAGCGCGATATCTGTTTGAATACCTCAATGTGCAAGGGAAGGAAGGATGGCGGTATAGTCATGAATCAAGACACGAATCAGTCATCTACCTGCAAAAGAAAGTAGGAGAAACTATGAAATATGAGTACCAAGTAATCCATTGCATAGAACAAAGGACAGATGGGCCACTTATCGTACAAAGAGTCAATGAGCATAAATTTACGAATAATAAGCTCTTATCTACCTATCTAAATAAAATGGGAGAAAAAGGATTCTATCTAAGAGGAGAGTTAAGGCATCAATTTTGCAATATTATTGAGAGATGCATCTCTAGTGCATGATCAGGCGACCTTTTTGGGCATGGACAGATTAGTTCACAGGAACATCCATGTCGCATGCCCTAATGCCTCCTTTGAGATTGCACTAGGGTGGCAAAGTTGCCTTGATGAGCAAATCCTCGGTGGCAGCCAGATAGGCAGCGGGGTCTTTGCGAAAACGGAACTGCAGCCGATGCTGTTCCTGCCGGGCTTCGAGTTGATCTCGCAGGTGATCCCAAGCCTGGGTATTGTGCAGTTGGAGAGCTTGGACACACAAACATTGAGAGTGGGAAGCAACAGCAGCGAGCACCCGAACGGGCCCACGCACGACCAAACCTGGAACCGTGGTGCGGCCTGTTGCGCGTCGTTCATGCCAGCGAACCGAGCCAAAGCACTGTTCCAAAGCATTATTGGTAGGGGGCACATCAGCGACATCATAGGTGTAGAACAGACCAGGAGCATAGTTGGCGGTGACTTTGCTGAAGACCTCGACGACATCCCCAAGGATGGCAACGTAGTCCTGATGATCTTGCATCGTACGTACGTGGGCTTGCAATTGCTCTTGCACCCCGGCTCCAGCAAGGTGGTCATGGTTCTGCAGGATGGAGGCGGCTTGATGAAGCCACTGCCAAGCCATGTGCAGAGCAGGCCAGATGACTCGCAGTAGAAAACTCATAGCGGAAAGTGCTTTCTGCTGTGAGTGAAAATTTAGCATTTCTTCTTTCCCACTTTCGTCGATGCAAACTAGCTCCACCTTATGGTAAATAGCATCAGCCAGGCTCTGGCTTACTCAGTTTGCCACTACTCACGCGAGATCAAGCTCTTTAGACTCAGGGACTTCGTATTTAATTCCGCCAGACATTCAT
>DASYAN010000118.1:0-17188 GCA_036501345.1 Ktedonobacteraceae bacterium | reverse complement strand
CATGATATTGGAGCAGTCGACGCATTATGCCTGAATAAGGGCCAGTCTCTAACTCTAAGTTAAGAATACCTATGACGCCTAAGTAGAGTATCCTAAACACGAGGTCAGCTCTGAGTGTATTACGATCGATTTCAACGTTCTGCTCTTCATTCCGAGGGTCCCCAAGCAGCTCTGCTCCTGGCAGTAGATTGGGAATAATCTCGGAGGCTTTATCACCGAAGAGCATTTTTAAGAGGCTGTCATACGGCTGCGATTCTTTAGTGTATTTCAGTGTTCTATACTTCCCTTCCATCTAATCTGGAGAAGTATACCACAACATATATTTAAATGCAACGCTATTTGAATGCAAAAATGCAACAGGCTATATTCCTGTGTAACAATACTTTTCACTGCCTTTGTTTCAAATGGAAGCAGTGAAAACAGCAAGAAGCAGTGAAATATATGCTATACTTATCCCTATACCACATGTTCCATGTCGTATCAGATCCATCAAGAGGTATCTATGTAAATAAAGAAATCTTATACATTGAGAGTCGCTGAGTAACTATAGAGTGGAAAGGGAGGATAGTGATGAATGTTCCAGTATTTCAAGGGAAACCTCTCTCGGCCCTTGTTCCAACGCCTCAAGTAGCGGGACTGGAGCAGGTGCAACTGTGGGCGTGGTTGAACTTGTGGCAACCCATCATGCGAGAGCAGAGTATGGAGGCCATTAGTGATTTCGTTGCTCAAGGCATGGTACAGAGCCAGTCACTAGAAAGTGCTACCCTTGACCCAGATATTACTCCGATTTCAAATCGGAATATTCCAATACCGAATCAGGTGATGGAAAGCGCAGTCCTTGAATCCCAGCTTTATCAGACAGCACGTATGGTCGTTGATGCAGAACAGGGCATCATGCAAACGTGGTATAGACCTAGTCAAGATCATGTGCAACCACTTCCTGTGATTTTGGCCTTCACGATCCAATCGTCAGCTCCCTCACTCCTGCCTCTTGGAGAGACCGTCGATCTGTTGAACCCTCTATCTCTACCGCAACATGGTGAGTATGCCGTTATCGAAGATCCCGATGGCAAGACCTTCACCTACCATATCCTCCAACTGCCATTAGAGGCCCGTTTGCACTGGGTTGAGTTAGGCAAGGCCATCAGAACGTTGTCAGCACCTCTGCTCTGGCATCAATTTGATCAGTATCATAGCATTGCCGCTTATGAGCCATTGTATGATAAACAGCTCCAATCTCTCACCATACAGCATAACCTTGCCATAGGAAATACTAAAAAAGAGCTTTTCATGCAATTACTACTGCTAAAAGAAGTGCATACCCATATAATAGGGCTTCGTACAGCATTACAGAAACCCGATTGGCTCCAGCAATGGCAAGAGATACAGACAATGGCCAGAGGGTTAGCACGTCATTATTGGCAATACCATCAGGAGCAGCTAGCAGCTAGTGGCAGTAACGGAGAGCATCCTCTCACCATTGATGAGGTACGAGATCGAGAAAAAGAGCCAGGACGCGAGCTGCAGCAAATCTTGAGTATACCTACAAAGCAGGAAAAGCAGCAAAAGAAGAAACGGAGGCCACGACCGTGTACACCTGCCGTAGCTGGATTCAAAGCTAGTAGTACTATGCATATAAAGTCTGATATGCTGACGAGAGGAATAGTAAATGCTTTACTTGATAAAAGCAATATAAGCAGATGAAAGAACAAGGGATTGCATTCTATCGCCATGAGCTGAGCAAAGAGTACGGTCAGATTACTATCTCGATCCAAGCGCAAAAGGGTGAGGGCTGGGAGACCATCGTATCAGCGTTGAATACTCTAGGCGATGGATGTGTTGATACCTATATGGCCGTCATGGGCATGGTAATCGAGCGCAATGGGGTTGAAAAGATCCGCACCCCCTTTGAACTCAGCCCTGATGATATCCTAGCCTTTTGCGGCAAGAAAAAGAGCAATGGAAGCTATATAGCACAACAGAGATCTGAAGTGATTAAGTATCTCAAAACCCTCTCTCAAGCGCATGTGATTGCCGTAATTCCAAGCGTGCAAACGAGGAAACGGCGAGGCAAAGAGGTCACAGAGCCTACTGTATTCAGGGCAGAAGGGGCAATTATTGACCTGCTTAGCTTCAAAATGGGCGAGTATGAAGCGATTACAGGGGAAGAGATTTGGGAGCAATTCTCTATCTCCATAGGTCCATGGGCTCAGATGATACCAGGCTTATCTATGCAAACTGCCTTGATGCTTCGCCAAGTACTAGCCTACAGTGCCAAGAATCAATCCTATCATAAACGGTTAGGGCGCTATCTGGGCTGGATGTTCCGTGTCAATGCCTAGCGAGGAGGCTCATTTCCGAATCACATTACCATGGGAGCCCTGTTAGAAGGAGCTGGTATTATACCTCCGAGACAACATGGAGAATTTAGAGAGGCCATAGAACGAGCTTTAGAGCAGTTGAAAGAAGACAAAGTTATTGGAAGCTATTGGCGTGTGATTGAAGATACACCTGAAGCAGAGGAAATGAGCAGGGACATCGAAGAGCATGCGAGAGGATGGTTTGCCTCCTATCTCAAACAGAAATGGAATTTTGAGCCACCAGCGTCTATCCAAGAGCAGTACAAAAATCTGCTGAGAAAGCCTTTTGGAGCAGATCCAGAGAGCTGTTAAACCATCTATGGGGAAGTCATCACTTTTCTTGTTCGGGCACGTCTGTACGCCTGTAGAGGGCTGCTATAGGGAAGGTAAAGCCAATACTTGCTAGCTCTACTTGTTGTCCAGGTCCAAACTGCTCGTAGAGCTGCATCTTGCCGTCTGTATTACGTCGAAAAACCTCTACTATCTGGTAACGGGTACCAATAAGCACGTACTCTTGGATGCTAGGGCAGGCTTGATAGGCGACAAACTTTTTTCTTCGATCACGGTATTCAGTGCTAGGTGAAAGGACTTCGACGATCAGTTGGGGGTGGTAGATAGTGTCACCTCCGCCCGGTGTATCTTCGGAGCTGCAGGTTACAGTAACGTCAGGATAATAGTAGACCGACTCAGCCACTTGCACTCTTACGTCTGACTGAAAAAAACGGCAGGGGCTATTGTCTAAATGTGCGTCTAACAGGTTTGACATGTTATAGGCGATGCGTGCATGGTCGCGTGTTCCTCCTGACATGGCATACATATGTCCGTCGACATACTCGTACTTCACATCAAGCGACTCACGGTCAATACGCAAGTATTCCTCTGGACTGATCCTATCATCTCGTTGGGCTACCATGCGTGTGCTCCTTTTCGATTATTCCCCAAAACTGTCTGCTGCTAGCATTCGGCCCCGTGTGCTTTATCTGGACTGAAATTCTCTTGCACTCAAAATTACCATATTTTGGAACTTTTGTCTAGCTTTAGCTTGTCTATACAAGTCCAGAATGAACCGTACAAACTGAGCTCAAAATGGTGGTTAATAAATATAATTAATATAATTGCGCACTTGTGCCCATTGCTTCGCGGCACAGTGCGTATTATACTATCAATGTAGCTACTCTTCTACAGTGTGGATTGAGGAGTATACATTGTACAATTGGAGTTGCATGATACTCTTGTGAAGGTAGCTACTTTGTTACAGTTTGAATAAGTATATGCAAAAATTGTAAGTTTGATATGTATCATGCTACTGAGTAGAGCTACTAACTGATTGCACCTATTGTCCCCCTTGAGCTAGTTAGAAGTGTGTGGCATAGGAGGCCGAATGCATGTCAAACCCAACGCTGTTTGATTTTAATGCCGAGGATGGTCCTCCTGATGGCAACCAATGGACTCAGGTACTACGCGTGATTGAGCAACTCACCTATCAGCGCGATAAGCTTGCCAGGGCTAATCGCAAGTATGAAGCCGGACAAGGTAATGACCTCAACCCATTGCAAGAATTGCAGGCCGTCCGAGATGCCATCAGTAAGGCGATCCCCGATCTGGGAGTCTCAGCGGATACTTCCCCGCCTGATATGCTGGTCAGGGACTTGATAACAACTTATTGGGGCCAGGTCAAACAACGCCAGAATACGGCCAAGACTGGCTTTGCAACATTGAATGATATGCTCTCAGGTGGGATCGAGTCCAAGCGTCTGGTATGCCTGCTAGGAGCTCCAAATACAGGCAAGACAACCTTTGTGCATCAAATCGCGGATCATATTGCCTGTAGTGGCCGACCAGTCCTCTACGTTACTACCGAGGATACACCACCTGCATTGTTCGCCAAGACGCTGGCACGCATCGGTAGTATGAGCTATACAGCAGTTCTCAAGGGCTATGAGTCGGAGCGCACGGCGATAAACGCGGCCCTGACTGCACAGATGGGCCGATTGAGTACCGATCGATTGCGTTACCTGGATGCAGCCAATGGCGTCACTCTTGATATTATCCGCGAGAAAGCAGAAGCGCACTTTGCCAGCTACAGAGCGCAAAACGGCGGCGGACCAGGTGTGCTAGTGGTGGACTATCTGCAGCGCATCGCCAGGGCCATCAAGACCATGAGTCGCTTGAATGCAGATCTACGCGAAGTCGTCAGTCTGGTAACCGAGCGCTTACGGACCCTGGCATGCGAGCTGGATTGTGGGGTGCTAGCCGTTGCCTCACAAAATCGGGTTGGCTATACCAGATCTGAGAGCACAGGTTCCATGGCCAGCGCAAAGGGAAGTGGCGATATTGAATATACCTGTGACGTGCTGATGGCGCTTTCCGAGGATCGAAGTCCTGAGCGCACACTGCCATCAGGGATGATGCCTATTCAACTGCACATTGACAAAAATCGGCAAGGAGAAAGAGGAAAGAGTATCAAGCTCGATTTCTGGACTGATCGTCAGCAGTTCACCGAAGCTATGATTGCAGGAACTTTCAAGTAGTAGAGGAGAGGAATATATGAGCGAGATTCACGTCATTTCTGAGAATGATCTAGAGGATGTTGATCGTGTCGGCAGTCAGATACGTGCGCGGTGCCCGATCCATCATAGTCACGATCGAGATCTTTCTATCAGGCCATACGGTGAGTATCTTGACGGAGAGGACAAGAAGCTCGCTGGCTATGGGTATTGCTTTAGTGCCAAATGTGGAGCGAGAGTCCTGGTGAAAGAATGGAATCCACAAGCAGCGGAACGCATTTTAGGCTATACAGTGAAAACCAGTAAACCACGTTTCACGATAAGTGCTAAGCAAATCAAAGAGGCCACTGCTTGGCAGCGTCGCGAACTAGCGGCCCTCAACAAAATCTACCAGTGTGCAGCTGACCATCTATGCGACCAGCGACCATGCGCATATCTTACCCAGCGTGGACTAGGAGATCCCGATGCGCTTGATCTGCTCCAATCGTTGGGAGTTGGATATATTCCCCCGGCATACGAATGGAACATCGTCCCTCCAATCGAGTTGTACAAATGGTGTGATCGCATCATCTTCCCATCGACCTGCTCGAATGGCGAACGCGGCTATGCTGGACGAACATTAGATCAGTGGTTTCCTGGTATGGATGAGAATGAACACAAAAAGGACCTCGCCGTCTATAATCGAGATATGAAACGGTTACATGGCAAAGATGCAGCCAAGTATCTGGTAGACCGATGGCGCAAGACTTACCGCAATGGAATTTTCAATGCAGCCATCATGACAGAACATGACCATCTCTACATCTGTGAAGGAGCATTTGACGCTATCCCGCTCCTGCTCGTGGGGATACCTAACGTTGTTGCTGTGATAGGAACGAACATCGAGACCCAAGCTATCCCCAAGAACGTGTCGCGTGTAACGCTGGCATTTGATGCAGATGTGCAGAATAGAGATCCGATGAGGAAGATGATGGATGTATTGTCCAGTGTTGGTATCATGCCGTCCTACTGCCTACCGCCACAAGATGGGCGTGGCAAAGATTGGAGCGAACGATACAGACGCTATGGCAGAGAAGGCCTTGCCAAACCGCTGTCGGGCCGCATAACAATTATCATATAGCCATTTAACTACAAAGCAGAAGTAGAAAGGGAGCAACCAGTGGAATCAATATATAGTGAAGGACCGGAAGATTTTGATCCAGAAGACCCTCATTGTATCGCGCAAGAATCAGATTCCATTCAGGGGACAAAACTGCTCTTTATAAGGAATGGTTGCATATGTTAGAATGCTATAGTAGATATCCCTCCAGAAGGGTATCAAAAAACTCATGGAAAGCGATAGGTAGGAATGTACTTAGATCAATCCCTACAAAAATATTTGGATGACCTTGCTTCGGAGAGGCCGACCCCTGGTGGTGGCTCTACTGCTGCACTCAGTGGAGCGATGGGATCTGCTCTGGTTTGCATGGTCACACGTCTTACACTGGGTAAAGCAGATTATGTAGCAGTACAGCCAGAGATAGAGAGAGCCATTGAGCATGTAGAATGGTTGCGCACGCGTTTTCAGCAGCTTATTCAGGCAGATATTGAGGCATACGGACAACTTTCAGCCTGCTTCAAATTGCCTCGTACGACCAGTGATGAGAAGGCGGCTCGTACAAAAGCTATCCAGGAACAACTGGTAGAGGCTGCACTGGTCCCGCTAGAGATGGCAGAGAAAGCTGCTGACCTTATCCAGCATTGCCAGCGTATCGCCGAGATTGGCAATAAAAATGTGCTAAGCGATATTGCCGTTGCTGCAACCCATGCCTTCACCGCTGGCTTTGGAGCATCGTGGATGGTACAGACGAACGTCCAGCTTCTAAAAGATCGGGCGCGTGCTGATGAATTAAATACACGTTTGCAAACTGCGCTGGCGACTATTTCAGTAGGCAGGCAGCGGGTGATTGATATAGTAGGAGAGAGGTCGTGACTGCAACTATTTTGGATGGGCGTGCTATGGGCGCGGAGCTACGTGTCGAACTTCGCGCGGATGTTGCACGCTATATACAAGAGTCTGGCCAGACTCTTGGCTTGGTGATTGTACGAGTAGAGGGCGACGTAGCCTCTGGCGTGTATAGCAAAGCAATTTTGCGTATTGCCAACGAGATTGGTGCTCATGCTCGGCTAGAGTTATTGCCCGCTCAGACATCGCCGGATGAGTTGCGTTCCACGCTCATACGCCTGAATAGTGATAATACAGTTCAAGGTATTATCGTACAGATGCCTCTGCCCGCGCATCTCTCGCAGAAAATTGTCACTGAGACGATTGCAGCAGAGAAAGATATTGATGGCATTAGTATCCAAAGTGCTGGACATCTGTTTCTCGGTCTGCCAGGTTTACTCCCCTCGACGGTGGCAGCTGTAATAGAGATCCTAGAGCGTAGCAAAACGCCATTAGAGGGAAAACATGTGGTTGTGCTGGGACGTAGTAATGTGGTTGGCAAGCCTCTGGCATTGCTATTGCTACAGAAACACGCGACAGTAACAATTTGCCACTCTCGCACCTCCGACCTATCGTCTGTGACTAAGCAGGCAGATGTGCTTATTGTTGCTATTGGCCGTCCCAATATGGTCACCGCTGAGATGGTGCGGCCTGGTGCAACGGTGATAGATGTTGGTATTAATGCCTTGCCTGAAGGCGGTATCGTCGGTGATGTCGATTATGCTTCAGTAAGTGAGGTTGCGGGTGCCCTTACCCCAACGCCGGGCGGTGTTGGTCCACTTACCAATGTCTTGCTATTAAAGCAGTGTCTGCAGGCTGCTTGGCATCAGCTTCAATTGCATGCACAACGTTCATGATTTGAGATATGCTGGTTGTTTGCATGCTTTATCATTTCCATGGCTTTATCAGTTCCCATGCTGGGACAGAGTATAAACAATAGTGAAGCCTATGGCGATAATAAGACATGTTATAATGACCAGCGTGACATAAAGCCCCGCGCGGGTTAGGAGCAGATTTCTTCTGGGTGGCTTTTTGTCTACGGAAATGACTCTGCCAATATAGATAGGTCCCGTGTTCGGTGTGAACCGGGCTTTCGGTGATGGGGCTAACGCACGGTGTGCGGCAGTCCCATTTTTGGTAGGTTTATTAGTTTTAACTGGACGAATGGCTTCTGCTTTGATAGTTGGCAGAACATCATAATCCTGGGGTAGGCGTGGGGTTACTGGTATCTGCTCTTCGTCTAGGTTGCCGATTCGTCTATCTTTTTGAACTCGAGGTATTGCCATCAACAGAGGATTTGTCTGACTAAACCCGCACTTACTACAGAATTTAGCGTCCTCTGGGAGTTCGCTCTCACATTTGGGACAGCGCAACATAGACCTACCTTTTTCCTCGCTTATATGGCTCTCGCCAGCTGGGGCTCCCGATCTGAAAGAGCCTGTCTGTGTACTCTCTTTATTATTCAATCGATCTTATACATCCCTACATTTATATTTTATACATCTTCAAGGATAACACGTTGCCGCTAGAATAGTGGAGTCCTATCCATTAGTCCTATTGCACGCGACACTCCGCCCACAGAGAAGGTCGTACGATATCCTGATATCCTCCTGTGGAGTTAGCTTTCCTGAGTAGGTAGAGCATTATTTCTCAACAGGAGTATGGCACCCACTACACAATCAGTGAGAGGCTGGCTTTTATTGGAGAGGGCAAGCATCCTCTCATATGCCTGGATCACACAAAAATAAAAGCCAATCCGGTTGAAGAGGTCTTAGGCGACTGAAAAATGGGCCACATGCTGTGATTGGTACATGAGCACTTGCTTGAGTATTTTTGCCGTTCTCGCAGCCATCGGAGTCTCCTGATGCATTTCCTCTTTCGAATAATGATAGCACCATCACAAATGAGGTGTCAAGTCGGTATCTAGCATCTTAGGGCTATTGTCGGCACTATGGATATACGGTACTAGCCTGATCAGATATCGGGTATATAAACCTTGACTAATGTGAAAAAATCGCTAAAATCTCTAATAGATTAGAAATTATTTGTAGTTTTCTGAGGTTTGTATGCATATCATCGTCATCGGCGTTGATCATACGACTGCTCCTATTGAGTTACGTGAGCGCCTGGCATGTTCAAATCGCCAAATTCCGCATATCCTTCAAGTGGCCCAAAAGCTAATGCAAGGTTGTGTGTTACTTTCCACCTGTAATCGGATAGAATTATATGCGATTTGCTCGGATGTAAGCCAGGGATGTGCTGACTTGCTTCGCGTGTTAAGTGAGACACGCCAAGTTGCTTACGATGAACTGGAAACCCATTGCCATAGCTTTGTAGATGAGCAAGCTATCTCTCACATCTTTGGGGTTGCTTGTGGGCTCTACTCGCTGGTGCCAGGTGAACCACAAATTCAGGGGCAAGTTGCCACCTCGCTAGAGATTGCTCAGGGTGGTGGATACGCAGGTCCTATTCTCTCCGCTCTGTTTCGTGCTGCCCTGGTGACTGGCAAACGGGCACGTAGCGAAACTGGCATCAGCCGCAATGCCGCCTCTGTGAGCCATGTCGCCGTTCAAAAAGCACGTCATCTCTTGCCCAATTTTCATGAGGCCAGTATTTTACTAGTCGGATCAGGCAAGATGAGCGAACTAGCTGCTCGTAATTTGTGTGACAATGGTGCTCAACGGCTGGTGATTGTCAACCGCACGCAGGCCAATGCGATTGAACTGGCGCAGTCTCTGCAGGCCACTTTACGTCCCTTTGCTGAATTGCGTGAGGCTTTGGTCGATGCTGATGTGGTCATTAGTTCAACGACAGCACCCCATATTGTGATTGCAACCGAACTGATGCAACTGGTCATGGAGCAGCGAAATGGGCGGCCTTTACTACTGATAGATATTGCTCTTCCACGTGATGTTGATCCGGCAGTCGGCACATTGCCGGGAGTGCATCTCTACAATTTGGATGATTTGCAGGCTGAGGTAGAGAGAGGTATCTATCTACGTTTACAAGAAGCAGAGCGTGTGCAGACCATAATTGCCGAAGAGGTCAATGCATTTGAGCACTGGCTCTCGTCGCTGAGTGTCGTTGATACCATCAGCAATTTACGTCAGCATGTCGATGTGCTTCGGCAACAAGAACTGGCGCGTACTTTACGGCAGCTTGCGCCAACCCTTTCTGAGCGTGATGTCGCGGCTGTCCAAGAACTCACAACACGATTGATGAATAAAGTATTGCATACGCCTATGTTACGCTTGAAAGATGCGGCAGCGGCTGGCCAAGGATATATCTATTCTGAAGCAATGCGCTATTTATTTGATTTAGAATTAGAAGAGAAGTCACATGCACATTACGATAGGAACGCGAGCCAGCAAACTGGCTATGATACAGACACAGTGGGTAGTTCAGCGATTGCGTCAGCTGTGGACTAATCTTGAGATCACAATTGAGCAAATTCATACTAAGGGCGATCGTATTACAGATGTGCCACTAACGCGCATCGGGAGCGATGGGGTCTTTGTGACGGAAATAGAACATGCTCTGCGTGAACGGCGTATCGATCTGGCCGTCCATAGCTTGAAGGATCTACCCACGGCACAGCCAGAGGAACTCTGTATCATCGTTGCAGGTCCACGTGAGGATGTCCGTGATGTTTTTATTTCACGCTTTCCGTTTCATATAGCCAATAACTATTTGCAACCGCTAGATCCAGACCCACAACTTGACTCTTGTTTGCGCATTGGTACCTGTAGTTTACGTCGAACTGCTCAGATCCATGCTCTTTGTCCTAGTGCTTCTATTCTGTCCCTACGCGGCAATGTCGATACCCGCTTGCGCAAACTGGACGCGGGGGATTATGATGGTATTATCCTGGCATCAGCCGGATTGCACAGAATGGATCTACAGGAAAGGCTTTCTGGACGTCTGACCTACTTTCCCATTGGCCTTATGATGCCAGCACCTGGGCAGGGGGCATTGGCGCTGGAGTGTCGTGATGAGCCAGAATTGCTTGCCCTGCTTGCGCCTGTGCAGGATCTTGCTGTTCAGGCTGCAACTACTGCTGAACGCATGTTTATGCGTCATCTGGGGGCTGGTTGCTACTTGCCAGTTGCAGCCTATGGTGAGATTGCCAAAGGTATATTGACACTGCGTGGGCTTGTCATCAGTTTAGATGGGCAGCAACGTATACATGTTCAACAAAGTATACCTTGGACAGTAGCCTCCTCGCTTGTCGATGCAGAGCACCTGGGAGTGCAGTTAGCAGAGCAGGCTCTCAATCAGGGTGCTGATGAGATTATTGGTGCATTAATACCTGCACAGGAGCGACTCCATGTCTAAGTCAACTGTTAGGCCGCTTGAAGGCAAACGTATTCTGGTGACGCGCACACGTGAGCAAGCCAGCGTGCTCAGCGAGCGTTTACGTACCTTGGGAGCTACTCCGGTGGAATTCCCAACGATTCGTATTGTGCCACCTGAGGACTGGCGTACTCTTGACTCAGCTTTACATCAGTTATTTATCAGTGAGGGCTCAGCATATGACTGGCTAGTGTTAACTAGTGCCAACGGTGTTACTATCTGTTGCGAGCGTTTGCGTACCATTGGCTATGAAGTGCGTGACCTGCAGATAAAACAGCATGTTCGTGTGGCTACTATTGGCCCTGCCACTGCTGCAGCCCTGGCTCGCTATGGTCTAACCGCCGACCTTGTGCCAGATGAGTATATCGCAGAGAGTGTCATTGCTGCGTTGATTGCAGATGCTCATCAGCGTGGATCTTCAATTGCAGGACAACGCATTCTGCTGGCACGTGCATCAGAAGCCCGTAAAGTACTTGTCTCTGAGTTACGACAAGCTGGAGCATTGGTGAACGAAGTAGCAGCCTATGACACACTGCCTGTCACGCATGATGATAGCCACGGGCGCGAAATCCTACGGCTGCTACTCGATCGTCAGCTTGCAATTTTAACCTTTACTAGTTCATCTACCATCCGTAGTTTTGTCACGTGGCTCAAAAATTGCGAACAAGACATTACAACATCATTCGCCGATCTTGTAACGCAATATACACAAATCGCCAGTATCGGCCCAATCACTTCACAGACCGCTCGTGACCTTGGTCTACATGTGGATATCGAGGCCAAAGAATTTACCATTGAGGGTCTTGTAAATGCTATAGTTCAACACAGGGAAAAAGTGTCATGATAAATGAAACAACACCATCACAGACAATTGCTACACAATATGATGTGGCACAGCCTCAGACCGAGCAGAAGCCATCTGAATCCAAGCCAAAGCAGCCTCGCCAGCTCGTACGCTTCACATTTTATAGATTGGATCAGCAGTGGCAATTGCAGTCCGCCGAAACCCGTGAACAGGGCAAGCAAGAACTACTAAGCATCTTCCGTACTTATGAGGAGCACTCACTGATCCGCAGCTTTGGTCTATATGGCGTGCGTACTAATTGTGACTTTATGCTCTGGCAAGCTACCTACCAGATGGAAGACTTGCAGGGTTTGAGTAGCCAGATTCGTCGCAGCGCGATGGGGCCGTATCTGCGTGAGACACAGTCGATGCTTGCAATGACCAAGCGCTCAATCTACGTTGGGAAGAATGCACGTGGTACTCACGACCCACGTCTGGTGATTGCACCTAGTGGCAAGAAATATCTCTTTGTCTACCCCTTCGTAAAGACTCGCGCTTGGTATGCTCTACCGATGGAAGATCGCAAGCGCATGATGCAAGAGCACATCCGTATCGGCCTGAAATATCCCAGCGTCTTGCTGAACACCACCTACTCGTATGGCATTGACGATCAAGAATTTGTCGTTGCCTTTGAAACTGATAGCATCGAAGATTTCCTTGACCTTGTCCAGGAACTGCGTGAAACCGAGGCTAGCCAGTATACCTTGCGTGATACTCCTATGTATAGCTGTATAGCGCAACCACTGGATGCAATGTTAGAAGCGATTGGTGCATAAAGAAACCTATAGTACCAAAGAAAATGAGCATTTGATTTCTGTCATCAAAGGCAGAAATCAAATGCTCATTTACAGCTCTGCTCCAGCAACGTATTGTCGATGCAGCTGATGCTGGATGTACGCTTTTAGTCACTCAGACGAGAGTGGGAACAGCAAGTCAGCGTAATATGGAACGTGCTGGCATGCGCGTTGCCTACACTAGCACCATCTGGAGGACACTTGAGACCTGAGCTGTGGTGTATAGTAATCCCTGTTTTGAAAAATAGAAAGTGTCCCTCTTTCCTCCTATAGGGTTGCACAAATATTTGTTATTCTATTTATAACGGTTCTAGAAGAAGAGAAGTTGTACCTAGATAGGATAGCCAAACTGAGCGGAACCTTCATCAAGAAAGGAGGTATTCTTTTATGGGAGACTCGTTACGTTCAGTCGGTGCATGGATAGGGGTCATTTCATTTTTTGCTGCAGTAATTGCTGTCGCTAATACGCGTATCCAGTCGCCTATTCTCTGGCGATATCTAGGGTTATGGATTGCAGTTGTAGTTCTTTACTGTCTTGTAAAACTTATCCAAGCAGTTATAAGCATGCGAAAACATCCAACAGGGACTTATGAAAAAAAACAAAAACAGTTCCGGCTACTAAAGGATGGAAAGCAGTATCTCAAAAAAAAAATAGTACAAGGTTTTGCAGCTTCCCAGCAAGAGCGGAGATTAAAGAAGAAGGCAGCAGATTTTGAAGTTCTCCCGCTAGCAGGTTTTGACCCCGAGCAACTCCGAAAGTCAGAGAATAAAAAACCACGTCAGGAAGCTCCTCCAGCAAAAGATTTTGCAGCTTCCCAGCAAGAGCGGAGATTAAAGAAGAAGGAAGCAGGTTTTGCACTTCCCCCGCTAGCAGGTTTTGACCCCGAGCAACTCCGAAAGTCAGAGAATAAAAAACCACGTTAGAGACCCTCACTATCAAAAGATTTCGTACAGCCTAATCTTTTCCTGGAGTGATGACTCCCCATGAATAAAATGATGCTCTTTTTGTTGATAAAGCACGAAATAGTTGATTATGATCAAAATGAAACGTAGTGACAAATTTGCCACTATTCCTATTTTTTTTACACGACACTCAATCAGAATGCCGTCCGATTGAAATTGTCTCTTTTTTGACTAGAAAAAACTTTTCCTATCAGCTATCCTTGATATAGAACAATAGCTGTGGAAGTATTGACCCATAATGGTAGTGTATTGACTATGTGTATATGGGCTCAATATTTCTAAAAACCGCTGTGAATAGGTATTCACCACCATCAATGAAAACAGAAAGTTTCACGCTGGAGAACGCTGATGAAGACTGGATTGTCCATTACATGCTGGAATGCTCTTTCGCTGGTAGGTCTTATTATTGTCATCATCTCTTGTAGCTCTACTCCAAATGTGGGAGCAATTTCTACTGTGACGCCAGTAAAAACAATTGTGCCACGGCCTGATCATGTAGTCATCGTTATGGAAGAGAATCATGACTTTTCAGAGATCATCGGTTCTTCTAGTGCCCCGTATATCAATGCACTGGCATCCCTGGGTGCCTCATTGACCGATTCTCATGCTGTTACTCATCCTAGTGAGCCAAATTATCTTGCACTGTTTGCGGGGTCAACATTTGGACTGTCTGATGATTCATGCCCCAACACGTTTACCAGTGCCAATCTGGCTCAGGAGTTAATTCACGCTCACGGTACCTTTGGCGGCTATTCAGAGGATTTGCCGAGCGTTGGCTACACCGGGTGCTCGTCTTCAAACTATGCCCGCAAGCATAATCCCTGGGTCAATTTTACGAATGTGCCTTCGAGCGTAAATATGCCGTTGACCAAATTTCCTACCAACCCGGCCAACTACCGATTACTGCCTACGATTTCGATTGTGATTCCCAATCTGCAAGACGATATGCACGATGGAACGGTTGGCCAAGGTGATACATGGTTGCAGAGCCATATCAACAGCTATGTTACATGGGCTAAAACGCATAGGAGCTTGTTGATTGTTACATGGGATGAAGATGATAACTCAAATGCAAACCAGATCCCGACGATTTTTGTTGGTCCAATGGTCAAAGCTGGTAAGTATGGCGAGAATGTCAGTCACTATAATGTGCTGCGGACGCTGGAGAGCATGTATGGCTTAGCACCTGTTGGTAGTAGTGCTAAAGCGGCACCTATCATGGATATCTGGCAAGCAAAGGTAGGAGTGTAGCCTCACAGAAGTTATGAACTATGAAACTTGATGAAGCTAGAAGGAACTGACCATCTTAAAAACGGTATTCCACTATCTGTCCCTCGTAGCTCTTGTCTGATAGAGCTATCTCAACTTGGAACCATCTCGTTGTTTATGACGTTAGTCTCTTGAGAGTACTTCACCGAAGCACTGCCAAGCGTTTGTTACATCCCTTAACTAGAGCAGCATAAGGCACTATTATCTCCACAAATGTCAAGAAAAGCAATTGATTTATATACAAGATGCTCAAAGACAAAGGGAGATGCCAGGTACAAGAGAGAAGCGAGGTTCAAGAAATGCGGAAAAAAAATCGTCCAAGGGGCGCATCTTCTCAGCCCGAATTCGACCCAGGCGGGACCGAGAAGCAGCAAGCCAAAGAGCAATACGATAATACATCCGAGCAAGAGGAGATTATTACTAGCTCACCTGAGCAAGAGGAGATCATTGACAATCCACCTGAGCAAGAGGAGATCATAGGCAGGCCAGTGATTCCAGCCAAACTACCTCCATATAGTCAGGCGGCTATTGCACAGCGGCTCAATGATGTTCCCGAGAGATCTATGGTTGGTTTCGTCTATGATGCACCTCAACTCCGCTTGCATCCTGCGGGTTGGCGTACACAGCGTCATGTCAAGCGCAAGCTATTGCGCAGGTTTTTCATGCGTGCCACTGCTGTTGAGCGGCAAAGTGCACGCATGGTACTCAACGGTGCGCTTATAGGTCTCACGTTGTCTATAATCTTTGCCGTGATCTTTGTTACCATCTCTAGTATCGCTTCCGCGACGCAGGAGCATTTTGGAGATCAGGTTGTACGACTTGAAGACGTTCTGCCAAAGGATAGCTTGCGTGCTTATGATATTCATGGGCAACTAGTTTATGAAGCCATCGACCAGGGTTTGCAGGTCAGTGTCCCTCTTAGCAAAATTTCACCTCATATGATCAATGCCCAGGTCGCTATTGAAGATCGCACCTTCTGGAAAAACTCAGGAATTGATGTTGCAGGTATCACACGTGCTGCTCTTGATAACGTCTCGCACGGTCATGTGGTATCCGGTGGGAGTACCATTACTCAGCAATTAATTAAAAATGCGATTGTTGGTAATAAAGAGACAGTGATGAGAAAGCTGCAAGAAATAACTCTGGCCCCATCTGTAACACAGCAATATACTAAGCAAGAGGTCCTCAACATGTATCTAAATACAGCCTATTACGGTGAACAGGCATACGGTGTTGAGGCAGCGGCGTTCACGTACTTTGATTTGCCAGAGACGTCCAAGGCTCCGGCAGCTTCGAGATTGGATATAGCTCAGTCTGCGATGCTGGCTGGTATTGTAAATGCGCCCTCCGCGCATGATCCCTACCTGCATCCTAAAGCTGCCCTGACCCGCATGCAAGAAGTGCTCCAACAGATGTATCAGCAGGGCTATATCACCGGGCCTCAGCGCGACCAAGCCATTCATGAGGCTCAGCAGCCTAAATTTCTTCACCGGGGAGTGGTGAATCATGATCTTGCGCCACACTTTGATTACTATATGCTCAAAGAACTGGCAGACATTATACATGTCAAAATGGCAGATCTCTCACGTTCTGGCCTGATAGTTTCAACAACGCTTGATCTATCATTCCAGAACCAGGTATTGAAAATTGCTCAGGATCAAATTGCAGCATTAAAAGGGCATAATGTGACAGATGCTGCCGAGGTCGTCATCGACTATCATACTGGAGCCATTCGTACGCTATTGGGCAATATTGATCCAGAACACAATAACTATGACGTGGCTTCAGAGGGTTTTCGTCAACCAGGTTCATCGTTTAAGCCTTTTGCCTATGTCACAGGCTTTGAGCAGGGAATCAGCCCTGGTATGCCAGTAGTAGATGGACCGATAACCATCCAGATGTGCTGTGGGTTGCCAGCATATACGCCACAGAATTATTCAAATAGTTTTATGGGTCTGATTTCATGGCGTACGGCTTTGCAGAATTCACTGAATATTCCAGCGCTCAAGATGAATTTGCAAGTTGGCTACGATAAAACGCTGCAGACAGCTCAAAATATGGGTATTACTGAATATCAGGGCTCTCCTAACCTGACGCTAGTGCTGGGATCGTTG
>DASYAN010000117.1:0-5479 GCA_036501345.1 Ktedonobacteraceae bacterium | reverse complement strand
TCCAATACTAGTACTATGCCGCTAATCAGTTGAGCAAATTCGTGGGTAGTCATGTTCCCTACATTACCTGAACTTGATTGAAAGTACATCAGCAGGTCCTCCTCTATTATAAAATGGTAATGCAATCAGCTTTTATCAATATAAACAGTAATACATTTGATCCGATGGAACGTTATTCCAAAGAGACCGCCTACGAAAACTATAGCATCCCAAATATCGTCTTTCTAGTCCCATAGAGCCCCAATAATGGCGCACCAAAAAATTTGTTTTTTTTTGGAAGCGAGCTCTATTAGATATATGATAAGTTTACAAGCATTGCATGTTGTGAACTTACCATATTGCTATTTCGAAG
Organism: Ktedonobacteraceae bacterium; assembly: GCA_036501345.1. Lineage (GTDB taxonomy): Bacteria > Chloroflexota > Ktedonobacteria > Ktedonobacterales > Ktedonobacteraceae > DASYAN01. Next base: position 5,127 of record DASYAN010000117.1, on the reverse strand, counting down.
GCATAAAGATCAAAATAGATCGAATAATACCGATTTATGGAGAGGCAAATAATTCTTGGATGGTAGTCAAAAGAGTTTCCTGAGAGCAGGGCTTTGTGAGGTAAGCATGCGCACCCAGTTCTATGGCATGCAGTCTATGTTTTTCTGAGCTACGCGAAGTTAACATAATCACCTTCATGTTCTTCAATTCTGGGGTTTGGTGCACCATGTTAAGAACATCGTAGCCATTGAGATTTGGCATCTCTACATCAAGCACACACACTTCGGGAACACTCTCTTGCAATTTCTCTATCGCTTCCATCCCATCTCGTGCCTCAATCACTGTGTAATTGCCATGTTGCAGTGTTTGTCGTACTGAATGTCGCAGATACACAGCATCATCGGCTACCAGGACACGTATCTGCTTGGCTACTGGATCAGGCTTCTCTGCATCTTGCTTGGCCTTCCGTAGGCTATCCAAGGTGATAGTATGCGTGTAGTGTCTTACTAGCATCGGTAGATCAACCGTCAGTGTCACGCAGCCCTTACCATCGATTGCTGTACCCATAATGCCAGGGCGCTGGAGATAGGATTTAAGGGGCTTCACGAAGAGTTCAATCTCGCCGACTACCTCGTCTACAGCGATACCAATTTGACCAAACTCTGTTTCCTGCATGACTAGTACAGATTGGCTATGCTCCATCAAAATTGCTGCAACAGGAGCTGGAGCTGGGAAACCCAAAAGATCACGTAGATGATAGATTCTGTCGAGCTTCTCTCCCTGTCTATCTACAATACGCTGTATCTGTGAAAATGGTATGACAAGTTTTTGTAAATTTGTGCGCACGAGTAAACATCGCACTGCCCCTTGCAAACGTGGAATGTACAGAAAGAAGCTAACGCCACCATCCCCATTACGCCGCAATGACATCTTACCGTTTAAGCGCTGGATCGAATCGCGTATTGCATCGATGGCTCCTCCATGGACAGTCATCGAGAAGCCTATTTCTAAGACGATCTCATTGCCAGTTTCCCGTATATACAGCCAAATACGCGATAGTTCCTTCTGTCCCTGTTCTGTTTTATTTGTGCTGATAATGGTATCTGCAATACATGTACGCAGTAGTTGTACGAGGGGAAAAGCCAGTGCTTCCAGAGTGTCCTGATCAATCTCTATGGTTTCCCCAATCACTTCAAATTGAACCTCTTGAGTTTGTGCCAGGGCGCTCAATGTCACAACACGCCGTAAGCGCGGTACCAGGACACTCAAAGGGGCCTGGCGCATTTGTAATGTAGCACTGCGTACCGCTGCAACACGAGATACATATTCCTGTTGGACTATAGCGAGATGAGCATGAGCGGCTTGTAAACGAGTGGTGGTGAGAGAAACATCAGCAATAGCTTCTTTAAGCGAGCGTAGTAGCAGGTCTTTCTCGGAATACCGCTCCATGTCCAATTCGTCCCAGGTAGTCGCTGTAGAAACAGCGGCTGAGCGTAGCTGTAGTCGAGATTTGCGGAAAGATAATGGACTGCGTCGTTGTATTGCTTCATTGAGAATACGAGCAATTAGCGAAGAAGAAATCATTTCTCCCATTTTTTGAGGAAAAGGGCTACTAGTCAGGAAAAGAGAAAGCATTGGTTCAAGGTGCTGAAGACGCATTTGAGATGTTTGTAACTCTTGTAATGCTTTTTCAACTTCTATCTGTGCATCTTCTAAGACTGTGCGTAATTCCACTAATTGCTCAAGATGCCAGGAAAGTTTTTCAAAGCGTTTCACATCAATGCGGGTATTTCCATGCGAATGTTGCGTGGCCTCTTGCACACTGTCTAGAGACAATGGAGTAGTTATACGGGCAGATACAAAGTTTTCATGCTGAATATCTTCTGCATCTTCGTACGACTCTATTGTATCTGTATATAGTTCAGAATTACCAACAAGATGAGTATGCACAGGCCCTTTTTCGTCTGCTAGCTGCAAATCGATGTTCAAATTTCTATAAGTTACATCGAGTGTGGCCAGCAGTATGTCACCCTCTGGCTCTTTGCCTTGGGATATAATTTCGCGTAGGTGACGTTCAAGAGCGGAAATAGTCTGGGAAAGGGCGTATATACCAACGAGGGGGTAGACCTTGCCCTCGGTGACCTGTTCAGCAATCACTTCTACATGGGATGCAATGGTTGACATGATTGGAAAGTCGACAGCTCCAGCTGTACCACGCAGTTTATGACCCAGGCGTTGTAGCCGCACAAAACGAGCTGGATTAATGTGATCCTCCTGATCCAAATATTTCAAAGTTTGTTGCATGCTAGCAATATCTTCTTCTGCTTCGGAGATGAAGAGCATAAACATACCGTCGTCATTGACAGGACTGAAGTGTGGTAATGGCACAACGAGGGCAGGATCAGAAGATTGTGAGGAGTCGGGAATAGCAGGCCAATTTTCCATAGCCTCAAAAGCTTGCAAAACAGCCAGATCGTCTTCTGAGAGTTCACTCTTATCGATCTCATCTAAAGCAGGGAATATGTCATCCATATGCCGCCGCCTCTCTTATATGCTGTACGATATCGGTGAGAATGATCCCAGTATTAAGTATCAGGGCGTTGGCATAGGTACCTACAATCGCTCCTGCAGCAAGGTGGGGATACTGTGCTATTGCTTGCTCGGGAGGCGAGATTTGTTGTTGATCTAGGGTTGGTATTGACCTCACAGTAGCAACAAACAAGCCCAGCGTGATCTCATTCTGCTGGATAACGAGGAGTATATAATCTGAGCGTATTTGTGTTGGACCTAGCCTAAGATAAGCATCTAGGTCGACTGCAGCGATTGTTTCACCACGCCATGCAGTGACCCCTGGCATCCATGCAGGTATAGAGGGAAGAAGCGTGATCTGGTGAGGAGGTGGGACGACCTCACGCAATGTTGCCAAAGGCAAAATACAACGCTTCTGCTCTAACTCACATTCTAAATATTGTTCAATCTCAACCTTAGTAGTTGGAGCTGCCGATGCCAGCTTAGTAGCATAGTGCCAGAAGTCTTGATCACTCAACCCCTCCAGGAATAGTACTTGAGATTGATCCGTTAACGCAGTGGTCAGAATATCGTACTTGCTCAAATATCCTTATCCCCTTCATTCCCAAGAGCATACCCATCCATCCCTGCGTGCGTGAGTTGCCTGACGTTCTAATGTGGCGCAGGAATACCTAGGTATGATTCTGTGATCGATATAATATCCTGTGTCTTGAAAGGTTTAGTGATGTAATCCTTGGCTCCGGCAAGACGACCTTTGAGGCGGTCTATCATACCATCTCTGCGTGAGAGCATGACGATAACGGCATTGCTAAACTGAGGTTTGGTTTTAAGACGACGAGCAACTTCGTAACCATCCATTTTAGGAAGACCGATATCAAGAAATACAAGATCCGGCATACGGGATGTCGGTTCCATCAGCCACCGCATAGCTTCAACACCGTCTGGAAAGCCCAGGACCTGGAATCCTTGCCGTCCCAGACATGTTTCTATGATTTTACGAACTGTTGTTGAATCGTCGATAACCATCACTAGTTTGCTCATACAGGTGTCCTCTCTACTCATCCCACTACTATCCAAATTGTACCCGACATTCCATCAACACACAAGAGCAAGTAATAGACATCGCTATGCCAAGTAATAGACAACCTTACAAAGACCTGATAAATTTGCGCTTTTGTGTTTAATTTGTCACTTTCCCGCTGATGTTTTGAGCGAGAGCAATAACGTTACACGTTAAAACGCGTGTTGATACCAAGCTTTTCAAATTTCGTAATGTCTAACAAAATAAGACATTTGCATCACTCCTGATTCGTTGTGTTGGTGCAGACTTCATCTTATACACGCAATGTTACCATATAGATGCAAAAAGTTGCAACGTATATCACATAAAAATTGCCTTAAGATTCCTGATTCTTCAAGACATTCTTTTTCAGGATGGATGGTAACTTATGTAGGCTCTTGTACAAAGAGGTTGGTTTACTGGTTTGAGCATATCTTGTTGTTGACAGATAGATTATCAAGGTATTACCGCAAAATCTCGAAGTGGGGAAATGAAAGATTTGCTACCCACAAGCAAATTGAGCCCCTACCATCCGGGCAATAACTTTGTCGGGCGGGCGTGGTACCCAAAGGCAGGTGTTAAATCATGTTACTGCAAGGATGCTATTGCAGAAGTTGTTGGAGGAATTGTTCCAAAGTACGTGTATGTGACTGCTTTACAGAGTCGCCGCCATGCACATAGGTATCGGAAGAAGTATTATGTTGAAGTTCAGACTCCACGAGATGGCGCAAAAAGGCCATGTCCTCGCTCCATGCGACTTCAAAGATGATCTCTTGCAGTTGTTCGCCAATTTGGGATATGTCTATACGTTTGAGCCAGAGAGCGAAGAGCCGCTCAAGCCAACTGCGTCTTACTTCAGGGGTAAGTAATGGTGACATGCTAACTGCAACTGGTGTCGGAGAAGTGATGGACTTCGATGAATCAGGTATGTTTGATGGATCAGGGGGCTGAGATGGCTCTGAGATGATCAAGCTACTAGCTTCAAAAAGCAGCATGTCCAGTTGTGGCAGGAACTCAATAATGGCCCGATCAAAGAGCGAAATAAGCAATGCCTCATTTGTCGCCAGATGGGCGTTAATTACCTGTGCATAGATATCTAGGGCCTGCTGATGGTTGTTCCGATCGGCGTACGCCTCTGCAGCTTGCAAAAGGTTGGTGAGATCGGCGAAGATCGCTTCTGGTGTTTCTCCCTGCTGGAGACGTGTTGTATACTGCAATCGTTGTTTAAACTTAGATTTCATGCAGTTCTTCCTCAATAGCCCGTTCATAAGCGGGTAAGTTGCAGACAACGGTATGCTAGGTGTTGGGTCCTTCAGTGTGCTCTATTGGTTTGAAGATGGGGAGAGTAAACGTGAAAGTACTCCCTTCACCGAGAGTACTCTCAGCCCAGATACGCCCACCATGAGCTTCAACTACGTGACGAGCGATAGCAAGGCCCAGGCCTGTTCCTCCGCCACCAGGCCCAATGAAACCTACTTTGGCACGCGCCCGATCTGTTTTATAGAAACGTTCAAATATACGCGGCAACTCTTCAGAGCGAACACCGACTCCGGTATCA
>DASYAN010000116.1:0-4898 GCA_036501345.1 Ktedonobacteraceae bacterium | reverse complement strand
ATGCCGACGATGACGGTAGCGCGTTTTACACTCTGGAGCTATATTCGCAGTGGCTGGATTCTTGGCGATCTCATTTTCGTCTGCTTCCTGTATACATTTTTCTTCTTAGAGTCTAGTGGCAATGTCAGTTATTTCTATGGGACAATAGGTCAAGGTCTGGGAATACTTGCTATTGTAGATACGGTTGTGATAGTACAGCGTTCTCTCAAAACGACACGCCTCTATCTTCCTCTTGCTCACCTTTCATCGCGCTCTGATTATATCCGTGGTCTGATCCTTGCAACAGCTATTCTTCGTATAGTTCTCTTTTTGCTAATTTTGCTTTTGGATGTAGGCTATCGTCTGCTGGTACTGCTGCTAGCTGCAGGCTACCATAGAGCTATGCCCATGGTGGGCATACAGGAGGCAACCTTTGCCAATATGTTGCCAGGAGCTATCGGACTTCTGCTCAATTGCATAATTCTCTCGACACTAACTGTGGTACTTTCAGCTCCAGTTGCTACGCGCTTAATACAGATTGGCTTTCTTATCTGGTTGGCAGCTGTACTCTATGCCAATAATAATGCTAACATCGTTGCTCACTATCTGGCCATTAGCCATATTCCACTTATTCCGTTGCTTTCGTGTTATGACCTGGGATTGACGGCTTCGGTTGATAGCTATGGTCTGGTGATGATTGTGCTAGCGGTAGTCTATATTATTGGTCTGACTTGGCTGGCAGATTTCTGGCTATCACGTCGTGATCTTATCTTATGGTAGGACAGGTTAATGTGTACGAGGCGTATAAATAGTCACGCCCTCTGCATTGTAGACAATATTCATAAATGAAGCAAATCGGCTTAGGTTAACATTGGGATATTGCGCTTTTTCTAACGCACCAACATATAAATATTGTGCATGGTAATGTGCCATTGTTGCCAGCACTTGGCGCGAGTCTAGGCTACGATAAATCGTATTGACATCTTTGAGCCGCTGATCAAAACTTGCCTGATCTAACTGATTTGCACGCCATTGATATTCATGTCCTTGCCAGCCCATGAGTGTGGGTAAACCTGTAAATGCTGATATTCGTCCGTAGAGTGAATAATCTTGACCAACTGCCTCTATGATTACAGGATCATCCTGTATGTGAGTATTCAGCCAGCGGATCGCGTCGTAGTCGCCTGTTATGTTAACTGTACAGCTAAATTGGAGCGGACGGCAATATTTCACGTAAGTTAAGCCATCCAGACTACTGCCTGATATCAACGAACTTCGGGCTGTCTGGGGATTAACCTGTGCCAGACGTGCTGATGGAGCATAGATTGGATAAACTGTACCGGCTAAAAAAAGTGTCAGTAGGATGATTGCCCAGAGTGCTTTGCCTCTTCGTAGTAGCGTGCGTAGGTTGGGTGAAGACGCTTTAAGAGACCAGAGATGCTCCAGCAAAAAAAACAGTCCAGATCCTGAGGCAATCGAGAGGAGTGCCCATGCTTGGAAGTAGAATTTAAAGACGGTATTCATACGTGGATATTGGTCGGCAAAGACGTCTCTCAGGAAAAATATTTCGCAGGCAGCTACCAGCCCAAAGGCGAGTCCACCAAGTAGTAGTGTAAAGGCGTGAGAACGATCCTCGATATGATAAAATAGTAATACTACCGCAATAATGGCAATTGTTCCCATTACAACCAACGTTATGCTATTTGGCACCAGAAGTATCATCAATATATCGACTGGCAGTAAAGTGACGAAAATTACTAGCAGGGTAACCTGGGAGGAAGTGTTAGATAGTTTCTGTACGAATAAAGGCATTCTCCAGGCACTGGTAATCAGTAGTGAGATGAAAATGAACATGAAGAGTCCATAGATAAGGAATTCACCTCCCAGAGGAGAGCGGTCCTGTGCCGCTACGAGGCCGAAGCCTTGTGAAGGTGAATTGAAATTGACGTAGAAGGGGATGAAGAGAAACAATGCCAGCCAGACCAGGACAATTGACACTAGACAGATGTTACCCAATAGCGCAAGCCGAAATTGTTTCTGATAGGCTAGCCAGTGCTGTATGCCGATGCAGACCAGCGTTAAAGCCATGTAGGTTGGGAAATCCCAGCCGTTCATGGTAAAGAGTCCGCCTAGGACGATCGCTGTCATCACCAGCGTAAACCAGAGTCTCCAACCGTGTCCAAAAACAGAGAGACCTACACCTTCGGGCTCTAGGAAAAGATTGAAGGCTAAGCCAATTGCCAGAATGGTGAATGCCAGCGTGAGAACGTGTGCATGAAAACAGGACAGCAGAAAACTGAAAGCCGGGAACTCATTGATCGTGTTGTTAAGAACACGTGAGGGGGAGTACCAATCGAATTGTCTTGTTACAACCTCACCATGATTCTGCCACCATTGCTGCGTTGCTGCCAGATTTCCCAGTATCAGCCCGGTGATCATGGTCAGGAGGCCATAGGGGATAGAACCAAGAAGAGGAGGATGGACTTGGTCTGCAGGCTCAAGTGGCATCGGCGGTCGTACCTTTTTATGGGCACGCAGGTGACGTGCCCAGGCCACGATGTTACTGGTGACACCAAATAGATTGACAGCGGTCAAGCCAAAATACATACTAATGCCTGTATTGAAGGCAATTGAGGGGGATTGTCCCAAGAGTTTTGCCAGGATAGCTACAGCAAGATGTGCATAGTAGTAATAGTTGATGCTGTAACCTGCAAGCCACATATCATTAGGTGGGAAATGGGGGCTGCGCATGATGGCTGCAATAAAGCCCTCATCCATGAACATCTCGTATGACTGAATATTGGGGTTAAAGGTGCGTAGCCAACCCAACAGAAAGACCATCCCCAGAAATACTAGTTCAGAGGTGATAACATAGAATTTATTAAATCTTATCACTTTGATTATTAATTGATGCATACGCCGCATCGCAAGCAGATTGCAAGCCAAGATGAGCAGTACTACCACTGCAATAAAAAGTTGACTAAAAGGTAATAAGGTACGCCCGTACATCAGTGGCAGCCAGATACAAAATGTAAGTAGTGCCACACCGAGAGCCTTGCTAAAGGCCCAGCCGCGGTCCGGCAGATTATGACAGACGGTAATAGTTAGTGGCAGGCATACCAGTCCCAATGCTTCAACCAGGGCCCACATTTGCAATAGATCGATCATCGGTATCCTCTACAAGGCGGCTAGCAAGAATATGCTCAGAGCGTATACCTTTTTAACAGGCCTATCAGCCAAAAAGGTACCAGAAGAGAGAAAGGCTACTCAAATTTCTCTCTAGAGCTGTATCCCGGTGCTCTTGCCGAAAGTATATCACGATGCCACGTCTCCAGTGGTGAACAGAGAAAAATGTCGTTCCCTCGATTGAGAGCATAGATGATTACCAAAGTGCTGGCAATTGGTTTTTAGTCCCTCTATCCCTCTTGTTATCTCTCCTTTAGTCTTTTATGCTAGTAGTAACCTGCCTTCAATAGGAAAATTCCCATTCTTGAGGGCCATCAAGGCAACGTACTCGAGTAATCTTGGAGGAGAAGGAGCATGAAAGGTATTGCCAGGAGCTACCTGGAAGAAAGAGCCAGAGAAATCAAAATTGCTTTGGCATGTTCATCAGCAGAAAGAACACCAGAATGCCAAGGGACTATTTGGGGCTCTCTCTGGAGCAGTATCCTGACAATTCTGCGGAAAGTATACCCTCATGCAACATTTTCAGCGGCAAAGGGAAATAAACGCCGATTTCCTCTTACGAGTCTCGCACTTTTGTTGGTTTTGATTGGCCTCTGCTCTCTTTTCCTCGGTGAGCGACAGATAGCTTGGGCGGCAGAAGCCCATGTTGCTCATCCATCTGTGGTGACTCTTCAGCACTCTGCTTCTACATCTTCGGTGACAAGGGCTGCCTTGAGTCCTTCTATCAATAATGCTGTTGGCCCTAATCCTGTCATAGTGAATGGTCAATGGCTCTGTCCGATAAAATATGTACCGCAGGGTCAAGCTAAGGTGGTTGGTGGTGTGACGCAGTATACGGAGGCCTGTGTTCCGGGGGGTATCATGTTCCCTTGTTCAGACCAGCTAAATGATCAAAATGGCAAAGTGCGGCCTAATGAGAAAATCATCAAAGGAGACTGGCTGGTAGGTGATGTTCCAATAGCTACGGTTGGTGGTACTTATGTTGCACTTGGAGGGCATCTGGTCTATACATGGAGCAGTGAGACGTACAGTGCTCCAGAAATTGTGAAACTCTTTGGGTATATGGAGACTCTCGCATTTTTCTTGATAATCCCGTCAATCCTGTTGGTAGGATATCAGATCATGTTGGGAGCAGTGTCCTTCCGCTATGTAGATGCTATCGAGGGGCTCTCGCGCGTTCTGCTGGGAGGTCTGGCAGTGGTAGTCAGTTATGGATTGGTCCAGACATTCGTCAGTCTTGAGACTTCCACGACGGCAGCGGTTTTGCTGTTGCATGTGGAACACCCTTTCCCTCGAATCGCTGTCAATGGTGTTCCTGTCCCCTATGTGCTTGCTGGCGCGACCTCACCTGAGCCTAATATATCGTATCGGGGAATCGTGATGCCAATAAGTCGATGGGGATGTGCAATCAATGATTTCTTAGGAATTTTTTCAGTACAGTTTGTGAGCAACACGCTTGCATCGGTTATTCCCTTACTGAGCGGTTTTACGCACTTTGCTGGGGCCGCAATGACCATGGCCGATGTGATTCACCGCATTAGCGGATTGATTCTAATGGCATTGTCAGTTGTGCTATTCATCCAAGTATTCGTGCGCATTTTTTTACTCAATTACTATATTTTAATGAGTCCTCTAGCATTTGGCTGTTGGGCATTGCCAGGCAAGGTAGGACAAAGGGTATTGCGCCTTTGGTGCAAAGGATTTTTCTCAATACTCTTTATTCAGGTGCTCCA
>DASYAN010000115.1:0-5401 GCA_036501345.1 Ktedonobacteraceae bacterium | reverse complement strand
AGCAATGTCCCTTGGCTACCTACCGGCTCCTTGTGGTAAAGATGTCTGTTTTACCTACTTTACCATCTGGAGATACTCTTCAGACTCTTTTGACCTCTCCTTTCCTCCTCCTTTTCCACCCTTAGAGATCGATACGGTATCATTGTTGCCTACTTGACAACTGTCACTTATAAGACAATAATTGTCACATCAGGTCGTATCGATCAGATCGGCCCTCTGTTGAGAGGAGGAGGCGATGCAACAGAAATTTCATCAATACAATCTCACCACCGAATTGGCCAAAAAATATTCGCATTCAACCTATCTGGCTTCTCCGATTAATCCCCAAGGTGGACACAGTGAGCCTGAGCATCAAGTAGTTCTCACCGTGTTTGCTTCGTCGCTCTTCCATTTTCCACATGAGCGTGAGAAGATGCTCTTGAAGGCCAAACATATCAAAAAACTCCAACACCCGCATCTGGTGTCTATCTTGGATGTGGGGATAGAGCAAGAGCAGCCCTTTGTTGTGCGGGAGTATTTGCCCAACGGTTCCCTACGCAACCGCCTGAAGAAACTCTCCCCTCATCACCTGGAACTAAGGGAGGCCCTGAGCATTGTGTCACAGGTAGGGCAGGCACTCGTTTATGCGCATGAACATGATATTTTTCATGGAACCCTTAAACCGGAGAATATTCTCTTTGATGCTGGTGGTCAGGCTGTATTGACAGATTTCAATCTTGTGAGCAGGAATGACGCCATTATTCGTGACCAAACTGCGGAAGAGTATGCCTTCTGTTATCTGGCTCCAGAGCAGTTTGCTGGCACCTGTGATGCTAGCAGTGATCAATATGCTCTGGGTTGCCTAGCCTACGAATTGATTACGGGACGTGTTCCTTTTGCTGTCCAGAGTCTTGCTTCCATGATCGGGCAGCACAACAACCCGCAGCCCATCCCGCTCTCTGAGAGTGTGGCTGACCTGTCTCCTTCCCTTGAAGCTGCAGTGCTCAAGGCCTTGTCCAAAGATCCTGAGGAGCGATTTTATGATTTCTCGTTATTTCTGGAGGTGATCCAATCCGTTTTGTCGCCGTCACCCGCCTTTCCTCTTGCACGTTCTACTCATTCTCGCAGTAATAGGACCGCCTCTCATTCTGCACAGTCGGCAAAAGCAGAAACTATCTCTTCTCCCATCCGCAGACGTGCAGTCGATCGACCTGCAGCAATGGCCTTTTCTTCCATTCGCAAACTTGCTGCTATACATACAGATCCACTATCGCTAGAACCTTCCAAAGACTCCTCCAATGTTGAGGCTGACAGGGTAGAACCTACAGTTACTCCTCTCACTCCCCAAGCTAGCATGCCAGAAGCAGTAAAAAGCCCTCCTCTTCCTGAGTCGCTAGAGACCGTCTTGCAGTCCCACCAAAATGCATTCCCGTTTTCAAAGGATATACATCCTTTGAGCCATAAAGAACAGCCCTTAGAGGAGCTAGAGCATAACAAATCTTCTGCTTTCACGCTTGAGACAATGCCGCAATCGGAAAACCTTATATCTGAAGTGGCCGTGATTACACCGATCTCTGAGCAAGAAATAGATAACTTATTGCTCAGAGATCCCTTTGCAGAGGAAGATGTGCATGCAATAGTACCTGAAAGCTCAATTTTTTGGCAAGATGAGGACGCAGATGCCAAGCCGATTCTCTCATTGATGAGGGATATTGATGTGCCTGAAATACAAAGCGCACAGACTGCACCAACATTGCGTAGCAGAAGAAGAGTACTTGAGCGGGTACTTCTTCTTTCAGTGATTGTTGCCTTAATTGCTTCTGCTTTTTGGGCAGTTGCAATGTTCGCATTTGGTGGTCGTTTGCTCCCCAGCCAAAAGATGACACGTACAGTTATTACGGGCATCAAAAGTGCTCCAAGGGTGCAATCTTCTGCTCAAGCCATCACTATACCAGTAGTTCAACCAACAGTGAATGTTACAAGTGTTCCAACTGCGCAACTACCAACGCCAGCGTCAACACCAATACCAAGATCAACGCCAATACCAATATCAAGATCAACGCCGATATCAACGCCAACACCAAAGCCAACAGCTACACCAAGCACAAGTTTCGAGGCTGAAGCAACAAATAATACGAACAATGGAACAAAAACATTTAGTTGCAACTTATGTTCTGGCGGTTTAAGAGTCGGTTGGATTAGCTACGACATCTTTCTCCAATTTAACAATGTTAATGTGAATCAAAGCGGGGATTATACCTTGAAGATCTATTACCTTAATTCGATACCGAATCGAGTGACGTCAGCTTTTGTTAGTGTTAATGGAGGCCCTAATGTTGCAGTTCCCGGATTGCAAGTATTGACCGTCGATTGTTGTGACAATATCCCGCCCCAAGTTACACAGATGACTGTACAATTACAGGCAGGAGATAACACGATTGAGATCTCTAGTCCGACAGATTATGCCCCTGATATCGATCGGATTGTTGTTGGATAGCTCACATCTTCAGTGTGGTTTAGCCTGCGCGAGGTGAAATTTTGTATATATTCCACCCCGTGCAAAACCAAATCAACCAGTATACAAAAGATGTCGTTATAGAGCTTCTAGCAGCATATCGCCTTCTTCAGGCGTAATGCGGCCATCTGCAACCATGCGCAAAATTGCTATGCGCTCTTGCTCGGGATCGGCTGCAGGTTTTCCTGTCGTACCTGTGGCAGCATCAGTGCTTTCTGATCCTCTTGGTGGTTCTGGGGAAGCACCCACGTTGACATCTATATTCACGTCATGTGTCCCATACGTTGGCTTCGATGGACCAGATGACGGAGAAGTAGGTGGCTTTGGAGGTCTGGGTGGTGATGGCGGAAACGGTGACGCTACGTGCAAATTTTTCAAAGCTTGCTCGACAGCCTCTACTGCTCCTTGTGTTCCTCTAGCTGCAGCCTCGTAAGCTTCTGCTACAATATGATCAATACGCTGAGGGTCCATACGCCACTCACGGTTGTTGATACGGATATTCATACGCGCAGTACGCTCACTAGCACTTCTTGCTTGTCTTTCAACTTTCTGCCTATATTTTTCTGCCTTTCGTTGCTGCTTCTCGGCGGCACGCGTAAATTTATCTGTAAAACTGGCACCGAAACCAGCAGCGAATTCGGCACTTGCATCATTCCACTGACGCGCCATATCCTGCCATTGGTTCTGCCAATCGTGCGCGGAGTTCTCCCAATTCCCACTGTAGGTCGAAGTGCTATTCGGTGCTTGATTGCCATACAGTTCAAGATTGCCTCCAGCGTTTACTTCCAGGCGAGCTGCTCCATCCCCGTATACCAGTGTAATATGATTGCCCATAGCTGATACTGCGGCCTGGCTGTGAACTATACCACCAACCGTAGCTTGGATAGTGAGATTTGCGTTGCTGGGCAGGACAAGATGAACATTGCCGCCTGCTCGTAAACGTGTCACGCTCTCTGGTGGGAAGCTTGCCTCTACAAAGATGTTTCCTCCTGCAGAACCAACACCGAGCAGACCCCCAATACCCTTCAATTCGGCATTTCCACCAATGTTTCCAATCTGAAGGTTGCCTGCTGCCCCAGCCACTGTCACTGAACTCCCAATATGGTCTACAGAGATATTGCCCTGGACATCACGTAGGTTACAGTCACAACCTACATTGTGTGCTCGTAACGAAGATGCTCCAGCAATCTCCAGGTTAATGCCGACATGCCCGATCATCAATTCGGCACGCTCACTATCATGCACTTGGCAACCCTTGCCAACGTTATGTACCTGCAATTTAGCTACACCACTGACATCCAGATCCTGACCAATATTTTTCAGTACGACGGCATTATCCCCATTCCCTCGAATCTGGCAGTCTCCTCCAACATGACCTCCTCGCACAGTGATGGTATTTGAGATATCCACGTCACCGCCCACATTACTAAAACTTGCCTCGGTACCCTCTTTCAGCTCTAGACTACCACCAACAGCGCTCACCTCCAATTGGTCCACCCCTTCACATCTCACTTCCCCGTTGATATTTCCGCGAGCGTGCACTTGCGGGACTTTCTCTACAACCAAATCACCATCGATGTGCCCAAGTATTACTTCACCAGTAATTGCTTTAAGTGAAACACTACCATTTACTTCCTGGATTTCTATTTGCCGTACATTTTCAGCAGATACATCACCATCAATGTCTCTAGCCGTGATGATCTGCTCGTAAGGAACTGCCAATTCAACAGCGTCCTCACAATCGTGGATCATCAATACATCGCCTTCTGGCTGTAATATGCCAATATTTCCATCAGATGTTACACTGATTACTTGTTGATCCCAACCACGTACTTTGAGATCTCCAGCAACGTGAGCAATCGAGATGTGTTGTCCTGTTCCTGCAGGAAATGTTTGTTGCATATATTGCTCCTTCATATTGTGTATCATTGAAAGGCTATCTTTAGCTTTTCAACAACTGCATTGCTTCTTCAACACTGATTTCCTTGGCTGCGAGTCGACCTAGGATGACACGACGGTCAGTATGGCTATCATTCTCCAGAATGCCGCCTAGAGCGTCAACTATTTCGTCGAGCCGACTGCGGGCAGTGTTATAGGCCACATTCATCTCTTGGGCCAGCCTTTGAACATTACCCCGATACTTTACCAGTAGCTCTACAAAATCAAGTTGTTCTCGCGTCAGACGTCCAATCCAGCCCAGGCTGAACCTTCCCTCAATGGCAACACCACTGGTGGGGCATTCTAAGCGCGTCACAATAAGTTCTTCGCCAGTTACGGGGTCTCTGGTTATTAGTGGATACATACAGACATGCTCCCTATTATATAAGGAAATTTGTTGAGGATCTTCAGGGCTGCTTCCCGTGATTGCAATCTCAATGGGATACTTTCTAGATCCTCAGGTTATTTATGGCAATATTTACTTTTATATTGCCATTTTTAATCGCCTTCATGGAACATATTAACATGGAATAATATTTCTGTCAATAGAATAGCAAATATTGCCAAATTTAAGTGAAAAAAATTCGGTATCAGGGCAAAGCTGATCTAAGTAGCTGACATGTCGACTTTGCATTTTCTATGTGGAAGAGTTTCGTCAAGGCTAAATAGGAAGTGGATAACTTGATTTAATTATAAAAAATCTGAAGTATTCCAAAGATTTTAGAGAGGAGAATATATATCAGGTTATAATTCTAACGTTTTTCTAATTTTCCGGTGTGATTTAGAGTTTAAGTAATGTCACTTTCCACTAAATCTATTCGTGCTGTAGATGGTACATACAAAGTAGAAAAATAACATTGTAGAGATGTCATTTCTGCCTAGTTAGGCAAGAGAAGAGATACGTTAAAGTTGCTTTCGTGAGGAGAAAAATTATGTCAGCAGCAAACGCACTAGTGGTTGCAGTCTTTG
>DASYAN010000114.1:0-29173 GCA_036501345.1 Ktedonobacteraceae bacterium | reverse complement strand
ACATGAGGGCAGGAGCGACTCTCCAATGTGGTAGCGAGGAAAGACGTCTCGCTCTACCAACGTTACATTGAAACCCTCTCGGGCGAGTAGGGTAGCAGCAACCGTGCCAGATGGGCCTCCACCTATCACAAGAACCTGTGTGGACCTATTCATTTTGTCTCCTTGTCGAGAAAATAGTTCACTCATTGCTCACTATGTTGGCCCAGGCAGTCCCTGCCGAATACCACAGGGGAGGAATGGGCCTACTTTAACTTCAGAGGTTCCTCCTAACTGGAGAGAGGACTCTTAAAGGAAATGCAAGGAGCATTATTGTAACTTCATCCTTTGTAAAGTATGCATTAGCATATACCCATGTGTCAAGGAAGGATTGCATAAGATGTAAAATCAACAATTTTTCATGTTTATACAATATTTTTCACTACACAAACAATATTTAGTTATTAATTTATTTTACGTTTTTAATGAAGAAAGCCACTCCAATATGGAGTGGCTTCATTGCGCTCATCTTATTGAGCACTAGGAACTGGCAGCCACAGGCTCAGGGTTGAATAAAGTGGAAAGCGTGTGCTTTCTAACACGGTAGCCGCAACGTTTTCCACTATGAGGAAGGGCCACAGCATCCAACGCCCCCGACTTGATCCAGCGACGGACAGTAGTGTCATCTACACGCAATTGTTGTGCAACTTCATGAATAGTGAGCAGATTACCAGACTGATCCAGATCTTCCCTTTCTTGCTCGGAGTGCGTATCAGCCTGTTTTCGGTGGGCCATGAACGTGCCTCCTTTATAACTCAAGAACGATTCAATACCACACGACTCAAAGTGATTCCCTTGTACATTGTTGAACTACACGCTAAGAGTACTTAAACAACGACTAGTAATCTATTTTACTATAGTAATAGATGTAAATCAAACTGATTTTAGTACTCCTCTCACAATTCAACCAGGATATTGCGATGAAATAAGCTGATCAGGTACTATCAGTATGGATATATTGACATAGTAGTCCATAGCTCACTATAATTCTGCTAGTGAACAGTTCTGTAGTACACAACGACTTATTACAGATCTGGTGGCGGTGTTTCTGTCAGGAACCCTATAGTGAAAGCTAGGAGCTTGCAGTAACCCAAAGGGAGAATTGCCCTGCCCAAGCCCCAAGAAAGGAAGACCTGTTTCCTTCTCCTGCTTTTAAGCAGGGCAGGGGTATCCACAGGTCGCAGTTTGATGAATGATTGTACAGACATCAATCAAAAACTGGGTCATTATCATCTGATACGTTCCCTAGGACGAGGCAACTTCTCCGAAGTTTACCTGGGTGAGCATATACATCTCCGTACTCCTGTTGCCATTAAACGACTTTGTGCTCCCTTGATTGGCGAAGAGGCAGAAGATTTCTTGACCAGAACAGCTGAATTAAGCCGTTTGCGCCACCCACACATCGTGCCTATCTTCGACTTTGGTATCAAAGATGAAATTGCCTTTCTGGTCATGGCTTATACACCAAACGGGACATTGCGCCAACGCCATCCCAGAGGAACGCGAGTACCATTTGAGCTGATGCCTGATTACCTTGCACAAATTACCTCTGGCCTAGATTATCTTCATGAACAGGGACTGGTACACCGAGATATTAAGCCACATAATATTTTATTAGGAGTAGATGGGAAGGTTCTATTAAGCGACTTTGGCACTGCCATTGGCTCCTATAGTCTTTATCCTGGGCAGGTAGCACTACAAGATTTTGAGGGGACGGTACTCTATGCAGCTCCAGAACAATTACAGGGCATGCCGCGCCGCAATAGTGACCAATATGCACTGGGGATCATGGTCTATGAGTGGATCTGCGGTGATTGGCCTTTTAAGGGGACATTTCACGAGATTGTTCACCATCATTTGTTCATCGAGCCACCTCCGTTGCAAGAAAAAGGTGTTGTTTGCCCACCCAACATTGCGCGGGTAGTGATGAGAGCACTAGAGAAAAATCCTGTCAAACGCTTCCCCAGTGTCAAGCAATTTGCTGATGAATTTGCATGGGCCTATAAGGTCGCTCAGGCTAAGAGACAACTCCCCTATCCCACACCATCTCTCCAGAAACAAGCTGCTCCGCAGCAGGAAATGCAACCATCTTTATTCTTGCAAAACCGTGGTCAGGAAAGTCCCCATCATTCACGTGGAGGATGAGTAGGCTTACCTAATTCTGCTTAGCTGGCGGACGTAGCGGAAGATGAAATCCCCAATTAAGCAACGTCTGAGCATCTACAAAACGCTGGTCAGTATCATCGTCCGAGTCATGGAGAATAACGCCAATCAGGTGGTGGCTAGCATCGATCGCAGAGAAAACCAGACAATAGCCAGCCTCCACTGTGTAGCCCGTTTTCACACCAGTTGCACCTGCATAGCGACTCAACAAATTATCGGTTGTCGCCCAGGTATAGGCATGATGCGTCGAAGTAGCAGGCAGGGCATAGCGTTGTAGCGCAACAATTTGAGCAAAGAGCTGGTTCTGCAAGGCCATGTGTGTCAACTGTGCTAGATCAGCAGCCGTTGTATAGTTATTGGAATCCATCTGACCATCTGGTAACTTGTAAGTAAGGCCATCGGGATTGCTATAGTGGGTATGCGTGAGATGCAGTTGGTGAGCATAATTATTCATCAACCTAACGAAGTTAGCAGTAGAACCGCTAATTGTATCTGCAACAGCAATTGCGGCATCATCACCGGAAGGTAGCATCAGACCGTAAAGCAAATCACCTAAGCGAAATTGATCGCCCACGACCAGTTGTGCACTACTCCCATCATTCTTCTTGACCTCATCAACAGCATCTTGTTGAACCGTTACTATTTGATCCAGTTTCCCTTTCTGGATGGCAAGCAGTGCAGTCATAATCTTGGTCGTACTTGCCATTGGCAAGCGTTTTTGACCGTTGATATTCACCAGCACATGGTTTGTATCGGCATCGAGTAAATAGGTGGCTGCAGATTGTATAGGAGGTGGAGTTCCCTGAACGGTCAGTATCGGATCAGGAGTTGGGGTGGGAGCAAGATGGAGATCCGTCAGTACCTTGGCTCCGGTTGGTGTAAAGAGCAATAAAGGAGTAAGAATAAGAGCTTCAATACACAGAACTAACAACATGGTAACCAGAATAACGCGTTTCATTGGCTAATTATACTCACTTCAAAATTTTCCCAATAATACCATATTTACATCATAAAGCGTAGTGGTTTGAGAATTCTTTCGCTCAACTTTGTATACCACGAGCGGTGGCTCCAGTGTTCAAGTGTCAACTCGAAACGATCGGCGGTATCACACTCGAAGAGGAGTTCCATCTGATGAGCAAACTCAGCACTATATATCTCAACATTAAGCTCGTAATTACCGATCGAACTTAAACGATCTATATTAGCGGTACCGACCGTCGACCACTGGCCGTCAATCGTACATGTCTTGGCATGCAGCATGGCATGACAGTAACCCAGAACATGAATACCAGCTTCTAAGCATTCGCTGAAGTAACTATGAGTGATCCAATCTGCAAGAATATGATTGGACTGCCAAGGCACCAGGATACATACATCGACGCCGCGTCTGGCTGCCGCCTTCAAGGCATCAAGCAAGGTATGATCAGGGATAAAGTAGGCATTGGAGAGCAGAATAGCATCCTCTGCTTTGCTAATGGCCTCGATATACATATCACGGATGGGGAAGGTCAAGTGTAACGCGTCATTGCCATGCAAAACAAGAAAAGGATCAAATTTACGTTGGTAGTGACGTGTGATTCGATTATTCTTTTGATTGGGACAGAAGCGGTTCCAGAAATCGATAAAAGAATGCGCAAGCTCAGCGGACGTTGCCCCACAGATACGCATATGGGTATCACGCCAGGTATTCTCGTAGAGGCTACCAATGTTATAGCCACCAATAAAGCTGGTATGACCATCAACAACCAGAAGCTTACGATGGTCGAGAGAATAGCGTCGTGGATCAAAGATATGCCAAATCCTACTCACAGCCTGGTATTCCAACACATGGATACGTGGATGAAAGGACTTGAACTGACGTGGCACTACCAGATTGCCAAAGTGGTCAAAGATGACATAGACATCCACACCCTCTTCTGCCTTTTTCGTCAGGCGTTTTTTAAACTCCCAGCCCGCTTCATCATCTTTCCAGATATATGTCTCCAGATAGACACTTTCATGTGCGCTATCAATTGCGGCCAGCATGTCCTCATAAAGCTCTTGTCCATAGCAGTACAGTTTCAGACGATTTTCGCCCATCTGCACTTCATCGAAATGGGCACGAGGAAAACTCTGTTCATGCTTCTTTCGATTGCGCAAGGCTGCGATAACCAGCAAGACTACCGAAGTAATAACTTGCAGAAACAGCATAATCCCGCATCCCAGACGTACAAAATGCACGAGGGACGAATAGAGCTGGTTTAGGAAAATAGGAAGTCGATTTGTTTGTTTACGCGGCGAGTGGATCTGCATACACCCTCCTATCTCCTTCACCGAGTAGAGAACTTTGTCAGTTTGCTTGCCAACTTCATTATAGAGGATGAAGAGACAATTCGTCAAAAGTTCCAGATACCTAATCACTTAGGCCTCAAAAGATGACTTTTAATCGTATATGATATACTGATCAATGTCACTATGGTCTCTTGCAAAGAGTCATGAACCCCCGCATAAATGACGGGGGCTTGCAGGGACCCAAAAGAGGGGCTGCAAGCCTAACATGACCAGACTCAGCTCAGCAATGAGCTACGTTGGGAGTGAAATAGGTACGTTGGGGTGCGTGGGCCAGCCCCAACCACTACGGTTGCAGGTTAAACAGGTGTAAGAGGTTAAGCCAGTGCTTGCAACGTCAAACCGCTCCTCAACATTGTCGAGGCCCCCATTACCTACGAAAGTAGAGGCTCATTATGAGCAAAGTCTTCGTTTTAGATACCAATAGACGACAACTGAATCCTATCCATCCTGCAAGGGCAAGAGTATTGCTCTCATCAGGAAAAGCCGCTGTCTATCGGCGTTATCCGTTCTCAATCATCCTCAAAACAGCAGTTGAAGCACCAGTTGAGTCGTTACGATTCAAGATTGACCCAGGCTCAAAGACGACAGGAATGGCAGTGGTCAATGATCAGACTGGAGAGGTGGTTTTTGCTGCTGAATTGTCTCATCGCGGGGACAAAATCAAATCCGCACTTGATGAGAGACGCGCTATTCGCAGGGGCAGACGCAACCGACATACCCGATACAGAAAGCCACGATGGCAGAACCGAAGTAGACCCAAAGGGTGGCTCCCTCCATCGCTCGAGAGCCGTATAGCTAATGTCATCACCTGGGTCAGTCGGTTTATGCGTGTCTGCCATATCACAGCTATCAGTATGGAACGAGTCAAGTTTGATATGCAACTCATGGAAAATGCTGAGATCTCTGGTGTTGAGTATCAACAAGGCACTTTAGCAGGATACGAGGTCAGAGAGTATCTTTTGCAGAAATGGGGACGTGCTTGTACCTATTGTGGAAAGCAGGATATTCCTCTGCAAGTAGAGCACATTACCCCACGTGCGAACGGAGGTACGAACCGAATATCGAATCTCTGTCTAGCATGCGAGAAGTGTAACCTTGCGAAGGGAACCAAGAACATCAAGGACTTTCTCGTAGCGAAACCCGATCTCTTGAAAAAGATCCTGACACAGGCGAAGGCACCGCTCAAAGATGCTGCCGCTGTCAATACGACACGTTGGGAGTTGTTTAGGCAATTAGAAGGTCTTGGATTGCCGATCGAATGTGGTTCTGGCGGTCTCACCAAGTACAACCGGACCATGCGAGAATTGCCTAAGACGCACTGGATAGATGCGGTGTGTGTGGGCAAGAGCACTCCTGAAACGGTCCTCGTTGCTCATGTGCAACCCTTGCTCATCACAGCCAATGGGCATGGGTGTAGGCAAGTACACAATGTAGACCACTTTGGTTTTCCTCATGGCAAGCCCAAGCAGGGCGGGCGGTCCTATGGGTTCCGAACGGGGGACATGGTACGTGCGGTGGTCACAAAGGGCTCGAAAGGTGGGACTTACACCGGACGCGTCTTGGTACGTGCTACGGGCTCGTTTGATATTGCCACGCGTTCAGGACGCATCGCTGGCATTAGTCACAAATATTGTCAAGTCATCCATCGAACGGAAGGCTATAGTTATTCGAAAAGGAAGGCAGGATGAAGTGGGAAACGTGCCCGGGGCCCAAGTCCCAGATAAGGTAGGCCCATTCCTCCCCCGCTTCAAAGACGGGGGCATCCTGGTCCGACGTAGTGAGAAGAGCTGGTCAAAACAAAGTTTAAGAGGGTTGGTAGATTAACCATGGCTGATATGTCAATGGTGGATAGACATGATCCAAGTATACAGAAACGTTTCAGCCACTACTCTCTGATAGAGCAGATTACCAGCAAATCTTGCGAGTCTGTCTATCTAGCTCATGACCTCAGCCAAGATTCACAGAAAGTAGTACTCAAGCTATTCGAGGCCGCATTCTTCTCCTCTGACCAACAAAGTAAGACCTTTCTCCAAAAAGGTGCAAAGATCAAACAGTTGAGGCACTCCTCTGTTGTTCCTGTCCTAGATCTTGGAGTAGAGCGAGGGCAGCCATATATCGTGAGGAAGTATATCGCCAGTAGCTCGCTGCGCTATTGGCTGGATAGTCTGTCTCCGCAACGGCTGAATTTGCAAGAAACACTGATGATTATCATCCAAGTTGGAGAGGTGCTCTCCTTTGCTCATCAACATAATATCCTTCATGGTAATATCAAACCAGAAAATATTTTCATTAATGACAATGGTAAGGTCCTTTTGTCAGACTTTGGCCTTGCCAACTTCATCAATGTAAGGAAACTCTCCCAGAAGTGTGATCTGCAAACTGTCAGCTATCTAGCCCCAGAGCAATTTATTGGCACCACCACTGAGAAAAGCGATCAATATGCGTTGGCTTGCCTTGCCTACGAATTGATTACTGGGTGTGTGCTTTTTTCTGCCCAAACCTTCTCTTCTATTGTTTCCTTTATCCCGGTTGATGGGGCACCTGGAAAAGCCGTTGGGAGAAAAGGGAGCAAGGACATTGATCTGGCAATGCTGATTCAAGCAGGAAGCTTTTGTGATAACAGCCAATGCCCGGATTATGGGAAGGTGAGAAATGGCAACATCCGCAAGTATGGAAAAACGCGCAGGGGAGAGCAGCGCTGGCAATGTAAAGTGTGTTACGCGATTTGGAGCTTCTCCTCGATGTGGGCAAAACGTCACACAAAGCTTCTTGTCTCACTCTCTGATTTGGTTCCCGACCTACCGAGATCAATTGAAGAGGTTATGCTCAAAGCCATGGCCAAAGATCCATCCCAACGCTATGCCAATATCTCGCATTTTCTGAGAGCTCTCGAAACAGCCTCGCCCTTACCACCATCTGTGCTCAGTAGCCGCCCTCCGGTTGCTCCGCCTTCCAACATTCTTGTTTCGACGGTCACAGAACCGCTTGAGAATAGAGAAAGCGAAGTTTCTCTTGCAATGAGTCCTCTTGAACACACAAAGCATGTGGACAATGGATACAATGATAGCAAGACTCCAGTGAGATCAGCAAGAGACAGTGATGCTGGATCTTTCCCGGCAGGAAGACGCTCTCGGCCTGATGTGCCACTCACTCCTATAGTCTGGTTGGCATTTGCGCTCTCTGGTATCATTATTTTAATAGGGACTTTGATCCTCTACACCCTTGTACCCTTATATCTACCGGCATCACCTCACCCTCATCCGACGGCGGAACCTACTGTGCTGATCGCCAAGCATCCAACAGTACCATCTTCCTCTCAAACACCTATACCAACGCCGACCGTAAGCCAATCATCCAATTTACACGGTGAGCTGCTCAATCGTTCAGGTTGGACAGCCTCTGCTTCCTTACCGAATGATCTACCGTCGGATGCCCTTGATGGGAATACGACTGCATTATGGTCCAGCGGACAGCCACAGGCCAATGGACAGTGGTACTTGGTCGATATGGGTTCACCACATAGCTTTAGCAAGATCACGCTAGACACTGGTTCTAACAACAACGGGGATTATCCACGTGGGTACCAAGTGTTTGTCTCTAATGACGGTTCCAACTGGGGCAACGCTATTGTCAGTGGCAATGGCACTGAGCAACTCGTAACGATCTCGTTCGCTGCGCAATCAGCGCGTTTTATCAAGGTGGTGCTGACAGCCAATGCTAGCAACTGGTGGTCTATTTACCAGTTCAATGTGTATGATGCATCAGGTGCACTCAATCGTTCAGGCTGGACAGCCTCAGCCTTCGCATCGAATCTGGTACCGTTGAATGCACTCGATGGGAATACAGATACACGCTGGTCCACAGCAGAGCCGCAGACCAAGGGACAGTGGTTCTTGGTCGATATGGACTCTATATGCAGTTTTAGCAAGATCACACTCGATGCCAGTGCTTACCCTACGGATTATCCACATGGGTATCAGGTATTTGTCTCTCCCAACGGTTCCAACTGGGGCAATGTTATTGCCAGCGGTAATGGCAGTGGGCAATTGGTAACGATCTCATTTACCCCACAATCAGCACGTTTTATCAAGGTAGTACAGACGGGCAATGCTAACAGTTGGTGGTCCATCGACGAGTTCAATGTGTATTCCTGAAGAGAGATTTATTTGATAAACAGGATAAGAAAAGAGCCTGAACGGAAAACTTGACTTCAGCAAGGGACGACTGGCAGGGTAAGTATCTCAACAAAACTCCTGGAAATACCTCAGCGTACTATGGTATAGTAGAGGTAGCTATATGAATACATGGCGATGGGGCTCGCCGTGCCAAGAAAACACAACTTGGCTAAACCGCATTGAAGCTGATAGCTCCTGATAGCAGGTTATGCCTGCTATCAGGAGCTTTTGTGTTTCGTGATTTTGAGGTAAAAATCTCTATGCAGTCATCTGTTTTTGTGCAGACTATCCTTGTCGGGTTAGCTGGTTCATTAGGGGCTAGTGCCCGTTATCTCCTTGGTCGTATTGTTGCAAAGCGGGTTAGCTCTCAAATTCCCTTTGGCACACTGCTCATTAATGTAACTGGTGCATTTGCCATCGGACTACTCTTCGCTCTGACCTCGCAGAAATTCCTTAGTCCGGCCCTCCAGACAATCCTGGCTACTGGTTTCCTGGGTGGGTATACCACATTCAGTACTTTGTGTTGGGAGGGCACACAGCTGATACGCAAGGGAAATACAGCCCAAAGTCTCTGCTACTTTGCCAGCACTTTTATGCTTGGCCTTTTTGCTGTCGTATTAGGTATAGCATTAGGAGGTATATTGTAGTGTCTCGCCCGCTTTCATTAAATCGACAACTGTGTGCCGTTCTTTGTGGAGGTTTTTGTGGAACGATCACCCGTTACTGGCTAAGCCAGTTGATTCAGGCTCATCTTGGTAAAGGTTGGCCTTACGATATCTTCCTTATTAATATTACTGGTGCTCTGCTGCTGGCCTTTATTACTACCCTGGCCGATGAGACGTTTTTAATTGGTCCGACGCGTCGCTTATTCATTAATGTTGGCTTTCTGGGAGCCTATACGACTTTTAGCAGCCTTGCCCTAGGTGGTGTGCAACTGGCAACTGCGGGACACTGGCTCTCTGCTCTGTCTTACCTATTCATAAGTCTGGCGGTTGGTATACTGGCTGTTTGGTGTGGCGATATGCTGGGTCAATGGATAATCAATTACAAGAAAACGTTTGCAGTGGTGAAGTCGTCACTCCAAGAGTCCAATATGCTTAGTTTACTCTCACTAGGCAAGCAACAGGATCATATTGATGTGCAAGATGATCTGTTACTTGATGATGAAGATGAAGCGCGAATTCCTCGTTAAGGTAAAGAGAAAATAGACAAAAAGCTTGTGTGCTGATACAGCAATAGTAGCATACAAGCTTTTTGTCTTCCCGAGGGAGTACAATGATAGAGCGAGCCGGATTATTGGCTAAGAAGGGTACTGCGGTGGGTATTGCGGCGGCGAGGGATACTGCGTATAGGGCGGTTGTGGTTGACCCTGTTGCGACGGGTAGCCCGAATAGCCAGAAGGTGCCGCCGGAGTTGGCGGCACACCACCATGCATCATGCGATGCTGTTCCACCTCGGTCTCAATGGGCCATTTGCCAAAGGCCAGGATACAGAGTACGACGAGTACACCAACACCAGGTATCAATGTAATCAGACTCATTGCTCCATTCTGGCCTGTTTTCTTAAAGATTCGCCAGAAGATGAAGATCGAAAGAGCTATAACGGCCAAAGCGACGATACAATATCCCAGAGCGAAGGCTGAGAGGGCTGCAGCAACTGAAGAATCGGTACCATTGTCCATGAAATCTTCCTCTTTTCTTTAGGTGGTAATCGGTAGCACGATTGGGTCCTGTATTTGTATTCCTCTGAGGGCATTGCTTGACCCGAAAAAGTGCGTGTCCCCTGTTCGAAGAAACACATCGTAATTGGTCACCCATTCGAGCCTTCCTCAATCAAGTAAACGAAATAAGTTGGGGGTTTTGAACGGCAGTGTTATTTGATGAGTTTGACTGTGTGCATATTTGCACATAAGCAATATCCCGAAATAGTAGCTACCCATCCTGAGAATGCCGTCAATATCCATAGGCTGCCTGCTACAGTATAACTGATTCCAACTGCAAGGACAAGGAATATCAATATCTCCACGCAGAGCTTCTCAAAACCGGAAGCAAGCAAAGAAGGTGAGAGAAAAAAGCTAGCGAGAAACCCGCCTCTCTACTGGAGCTCTTGCTCCATAGCTCATGGCGGGTTCTGTTATATCTACTGATAAGCTTTTAGCCTTCACTATAGGGTTCCTGACCCATTTAGCGTGCCCCTGCTTTAGCTAAACGTGCGGCCAGAGCATGCTCTAAGCGCACCGGGTCGGGCTCTTGCGGGCGTAGAGAGCGTGTTGCACGCACAACGAAATGGGCCTCGACATCGTCCGTCAGGAAGATCTCTTTCGCGAACGCAATAGCATCTTCTTGGCTAAATTCCTTACAGGAGCAGATATCGATGTCAACCTCGCCGTATTCGGGCCAAGCATGGAGACTGACATGGCTCTGAGCAATTACCACAAAACCCGACAGGCCAGCGTCTAAAGGATTAGACGTTTCGATATCATACAGATGAACGGGACTGACCTTCTCCATACCGATACGAGAGGGGTACTCGTCCAGCACGTTCCACACAAGTGGTTCGTTGCTCAGAATTTCCCGCTCGATATTGTAAAGCTCCAGCATCAGATGGACAAGCATCACATTTTCCTCCTAATGTCTTTCAGGCTACGCAGGCTATAACCCCCCTAATAGTGGTGCTGTTCCTGCAAAAATTGTTGACATACTCAGCGATCACACATAGTGGTCGTGCTGTTCCCCAAAAATATTCATGCGCTCAATTTTTACGCACTGGTTGACATTATACATTAAGTTGTCAAGCTAATGACAACAAAAGTAGCGAAATTTGTATCTAATGACAAACACGGTTCTATCTAATCTCCAGCTAACAATCTATCTAATGGGTAGTCCTATATCTACCTAATAGCGAACTAGCAAGCACTGCAATAACATAACCTCTGTCTGTTGAAGAGCTAAGCACAGCTGAGCGTAAGTAGATTCTGAGTTGATCCTGTTATTATGGAGACACAGAAGTGCATGTGATTACAGCAAGCACGACACCTAAAGGTATCGCGCTTGCTGTAACTCCACTATCGATAAATTATATGTGTGGCTCTTCAAAATAACTGAACTTAATTTTACTCGATCATTTGTCGCCGGATCTCAATGATCTGGTCGCGCAATTGGCCTGCTTTCTCAAACTCCAGTTGTTTGGCTGCCGCTCGCATCTGTGACTCCAGATCTTTGATCAGACGGAGTGCATCCTCTTTGGGAATACCTGCCAGTGTGGCTATTGCCTTCCCGTCAGTAGTCTCAGTAGTTGCTCCACTCATTGCCTTAATACGTTCTGAGAGCGTCTTGACTTCCTTGTGAATACCTCGCGGCGTGATATGGTGTTTTTCGTTATAGGTCATCTGAAGCTGACGGCGGCGATTGGTCTCGTCGATTGCACGTTGCATCGATTTTGTAGTCCTATCTGCATACATGATAACACTTCCCTCAACGTGGCGAGCAGCTCGGCCAATCATCTGGATCAGTGATCCTTCCGAGCGTAAGAAGCCCTCTTTATCTGCATCCAGGATCGCAACAAGTGACACCTCTGGCAGATCTAGTCCCTCACGCAACAGGTTGATACCAACAACAACGTCATAGACACCCAGGCGCAAATCACGTAGGATCTCCACACGCTCGATAGTATCAATCTCGGAGTGCAGATAATGCACTTTTACACTCAGTTCTTGCAAGTAGTCTGCGAGATCTTCGGCCATCTTCTTGGTAAGCGTCGTTACCAGTACACGTTGCCCTTTAGAGACACGTTGGCGAATTTCGGCTAAGAGATCATCGATCTGCCCCCTGGTTGGTCGTACACTGATTTCGGGATCAATTAGTCCAGTTGGACGAATGAGCTGCTCGACGATCGCTTCACTATGTTCGTATTCGTATGGGCCAGGTGTAGCCGAGACACATAAGATCTGGTTGATCTCGCTCTCAAATTCGGTAAAGGTCAGTGGACGGTTATCCATCGCCGAAGGAAGGCGGAAACCGTAATCAACGAGTACTTGCTTGCGTGAGCGATCACCAGCAAACATACCACGCACCTGTGGAAGGGCGACGTGCGATTCGTCTACGACCAAGAGGGCATCCTCAGGCATGTAGTCAAGCAGCGTCCAGGGCTGTTCTCCCGCCCCTCGACCGGCTAGATGTCGTGAGTAGTTCTCAACGCCCGAACAGAAACCTGTCTCGCGTAACATCTCGATGTCGAAGTTAGTGCGCTGCTTAAGGCGTGCTGCTTCAAGCAGTTTTCCCTCGGCCTCAAGTGCTGCCAAGCGTCCTTCTAGCTCTTGCTCAATCAGTTTCATGGAATTATTCAGGCGTTCGCGGGTAGTAACCCAGTGTTTGGCAGGATAGATATCCAGGCGCTGACGCTTGCCCAGGACCTCGCCTGTCAACGGATCAATATCGGTCATGCGCTCAATTTCATCGCCAAAGAACTCAATGCGTACGGCTACGTCCTCATATGCTGGAAAAATCTCTAAGACATCGCCACGTACACGAAAACGACCTCGGATAAAGTTGGTGTCGTTGCGCTCATACTGAATATCTGTCAGGTGACGTAATATTTTGTCTCGACGTCGTTCTTCTCCCACTTTGAGGACGAGCACAACCTCCCCATATTCTTCAGGACTCCCCAGGCCATAGATGCAGGAGACGGAGGCAACGATCAGCACATCACGTCGCTCGAAGAGGCTACGCGTGGTGGAGAGACGCAATTTCTCAATCTCTTCATTGATCATGCTCTCTTTTTCCACATAGGTATCTGTACGTGCAATATAGGCCTCTGGCTGATAATAGTCGTAGTATGAGACAAAATATTCAACAGCATTATTAGGAAAAAATTCTTTGTACTCGCTGTAGAGCTGGGCCGCCAACGTCTTATTTGGGGCCAGAACGAGTGTGGGCCGCTGTACCTGCTCAACGATTTTTGCGACGGTGTACGTTTTACCACTTCCGGTCACACCTAAGAGTGTTTGACATTTATTACCGCTATGAATGCTCTCTACGAGCTGAGCAATAGCTTGTGGC
Source organism: Ktedonobacteraceae bacterium (assembly GCA_036501345.1). Classification (GTDB taxonomy): domain Bacteria; phylum Chloroflexota; class Ktedonobacteria; order Ktedonobacterales; family Ktedonobacteraceae; genus DASYAN01. Next base: position 15,411 of record DASYAN010000114.1, on the reverse strand, counting down.
TGATCTCCAGTAGGTTCAAAGGGGGCCTCTACTTTAAATGCTGGCATGCTGTGACTCCGATGGCAAATTTTATCTGGGCAAAAGAACATGCACTCACACTCATTATAGAAAGCACCCTTCCCTTCTTGCCCAGATATGCATAGAAATTTTTTCAAGTGTCTCTAAATTATACCACTTGCAGACCATATGAACAAATGTTCCTCTTTCAGACATTATCCATTGTGACTGGACAAAACGGTTTAGCCCACACCCTACGAAAGGTTGGTCGTAGCTTTGAAAAGCCTCTTTGCTTTTGGAGTGTTTCCACAATCCAAAGCTGCGACGGAGAGTACAGGTAGGACTCAATAAGGGTGATGCTCCCTTTTACTTTGACAAAAATACTTGTGATAAGATTATAATATGAGAAGAGTTTCAATTCGACGAAAGCACAAGGAAGGAAGCATAATTTATGGCTTCACAAGAGCTAAACAGGGTTGCAATGGTGATTGCTGCACACGCTGATGATGCTGAGTTTATGGCTGCAGGAACTGTTGCAACTTGGATTAAAGATGAATGGGAAGTTTATTATATTATTTGCACCAATGGTGGCGGCGGCGGTCCAGATGATGCCCAAGACGTAAGTATGGAAGCTCGACAGCAAATAATCGATATAAGAAAACGTGAGCAAGAGAAAGCTGCTGCCACATTGGGAGTAAAAAAGGTTATCTTCTTAGGATACCCTGACAGCCAATTAGAGCCACGTGTATTGCGCCGAGATCTTGTACGCGAAATGCGTCGTTACCGTCCCTCACGTGTTATTTGTCAATCACCAGAACGTGTTTGGCAACCAGCCCTCGCTCTCGGTGCTCACCATATTGATCATCGTATAGTAGGTGAAGCTACGTTAGATGCAATATATCCAGCATGCCAAAACCCGTGGGATTTTCCTGAATTATTTACAGAGGAGAAATTACATCCCCACAAAGTATCTGAAATCTATATTGTTGGCACCCCCTTTGCTAATCATGTTGTTGATGTTAGTGAGACAATTGATGCAAAAATACAGGCATTACGATCCCATGAGAGCCAACTCGGCGATAGGATTGATAGAATAGGAGAATACGTAAAACAAAGAGCTGAGAAAATTGGCCAAAGACACCAAATACAATATGCAGAAGAATTTCATCTAACATATAATCCCTAGTCTATTTTATACCCATAACGTGCATTCGTAAAGAGAGCCTAGAAAAAGCATACTAGGATCTCTTTACTTTCAAAGAGTCCCTATAACCTCACCTATTAAAAGACACTGTTCTATGTTTATAATTATGTTCTTCTTATTACTTACTCTATAAATTCTTCACATCTCTCCTCCACCAACCCCCATATTGACTATTTTCTGCCATAGTGCTTCTTTTTTGGCTATATTAGGTAACTCTTCCTTTAAAAAAGAAACAAGCGCTTGCTTGTCACTGAAATATGGCTTCATAGAAGCAAGAGAGATCATTGCAAGATCGCTATTTGGTTCCTGCCGTTTTTCCAAGACTTCTTCATATCCATCTTGAAAATGTCCCTTTACAGACTTAGAGGAATCATTGACAAAAAAGCCCATAATTTGCCCTACAGCTTCCCCTAGCATTGCAATCACACAAGGAAGCTTATCACCATCAATAATGAGACCTCTCTCAACATAATTTTGGTAAAGCTCCTTCTCTTCAAATCTGATCATCTTTGACAATATTGTTTCGTGAATAGCAAGCAAATCTAAACCATGAGTAATAAATACATACCCTTTTGTAGTCACTAGTTCCTGAGTAGCTTTCCTCTCCTCAGGAGGCAGACCTAAAATTTCAAGGTTAATAATATCAGGTTGATAGCGATCAAAAGGGAATTGGCGAAGTACCACACTATCATTTCCTTCTACATCTATCTGTACAATATCAACTGCTCTTATATCGTACTTTAACAGTAAACCATCAAACGTAATAGCTGGAACTCTCTCCGTTACTATTTGTCCATTAGAATTTTGCAACAGCTGACCTATAGCCGTATAATGCGTAATATTATTGTTTAATACTGTAGCAATACCTTTCGCCCATTCTGGCAACTTACCAGTCTGAATCAAATTCGAGTCTGGCCTAATCATGACAGTATATCCAGTCTGATCTACAAATGCAGGATCTACAATAGCTACTTGTGCAAAAGATAAACGATCAGTGCAATCTGCATATGTTTCCTGTAACTTGCTAAATATATCAGCAAGAGGCTCTACCAATAACCCGTACCAACCTTCCGCTTTGAAATAATGATAGAGAGGATCTTGAAATTTCCCATCATGGGCACCAATTTGCACAACAAAAGGTGGATTATCTCTTCTCATCTCTGAATATCGCTCAAAACTCATAAAGTACGACATACTAGTGTATTAAATCCTTTCTTTAAAGAAGAGGGTTTACTTCTCGCACTTGACCTTTTTTATTACAGATATATTCCGATGCTAAAATATCACTAAATGCAACGTAACCACAAATAACAGTTACAAGCTTCTGCACACTATCTAATAAGGGTACAGCCAGGAAAAGCATCGAAATGGGAAGCTGAATCCTCACTACCCAGTAAATCATATTGATGTGCATGATTCAAAAAAGTTTCAATAAGTCCTAGAAGATATATACTATTGCAATAGTAAAAGCTGAGGTCTGGTTGAGACGGCCTAAAAGTCCTAGAGAAACCCTGACTCGAGCTCCATATTCGTCTTCTAGAATGCCATTGCTCAAACGTTGATATCGTAGGTACTCTGGCTCACATACGATGTGTGTGAGCCACATTGCAGTAAGGAGAGAATTAAAATATGGCACAGCAGCCAACGCGTTTCTGTTCTAACTGTGGAACCCCTCTAGCAGCAGGACAACATTTTTGTGGTAACTGTGGAGCGCTAGCCGACGCTGATATAAACCAGCCAACTGAATTGGGACCGACGAACGCCACAGTTCCAGGGGCTGTGCCGATGGCACCAACGACGCACGTAATCTCGCCCGGTGCCAACACTCCTCCACAGACCCAAGATGTAGCGCCACGGCTTACGCCACCACCACCACCCGATGCGTATGTCCCCGATCCATACACATCGCAGCCACAGCTTCCGCAGAGATACCAACCGTCAGCACCGGGTAGTCAGCTATCTCCAGGAAATCTTTCCCCACAGGGATACCAAGCCTCATCAGGATACCAGCAGCCGCCAGCAAGCAATTTTCAGGCCGTACCAAGTTTTGCCCGTCCGCAAAGAAGACGAAGGCGAGGCTCGCTAATGATTATTCTGCTAGTGATTGTTTTATTGGGCATTGGCGTTGCTTACCGGACTTTTACATCTAAAAACTCACCTTCCCAGACGCAAACAAGCAATAATACTACAGGAAGTAGCAACAACAGTAATAATACCAGTGATAATACACCAGGATCAGTATCTGCCAAGACAGTTACTTTTTCCAAACCGTTGTCTTTCATTTACGATAGTGTGCAGATATCGATTACTGATGCCAAACAAGCAGAAAACTTCTCGGATGATGCCAATTCTGAGGCTCAATCTGGAGTATTACGCATTGATCTTAAAGAAGTGAACACCCATAGTAACTACTCTAGCTACGACCCCACACAAGCTTTCATTCTGCAATTGCCTGATGGAACAACTGCTCAGCCTATTGCTACGAACCAATCCAGTGCAATGCAAGGAGATGTCTCACGAACAAACTGGGTTGATTTCGCAACAGCTACGAATATCGATGTAAGTACTTTAGTACTACAAGTAGGGCAAAGCACAGAAGCGCAAATTATGGTTCCTCTGAAGGCAAACGCAGACTTGAGCAAATATCAACCAAAAGTAGTCAGCCCCAATCAACATGCACAGTATGGTGCAACGGTATGGACAGTCACAAAAGCGGAAGCTGATTTGAGTTTTCAGGGAAAGCAGGCTGATGCAGGAAAAGTCTTTGTCACGGTAACATTCAAAATAGACAACAACTCTTCAACTGATGTTAGCGCTGTCCCTTCTGACTACATTCGCTTGCAATCAGGTCAAACTACAGGTGCACCTACTGATAATAATGTACCTGTAACCTTTCCTGCTCAGGCGACAGGGCAAACAGCTACTGCTACATTCGCGATGCCACAGAGTAGTACCAATTTTACCCTCATATTGCTCGCCAGCAATAATGTTACACCAGCAACCCAGCAAGCCACAATCCAATTCCAAATCAAATAGGCGCAAAGATAGAACAGAGGGAAAACATGTATTCTGTGTTTCTCCTCTGTTCTTGGAAGATCACCAAAGATGGCATAATCTGAAAAGATCTCAGTCCAGCAGGTAGCTTCCCATGAGGTCACGACGAAGTACTGCCTTTTGCTCCTCCTCGCTCTTTTCCTGCTTGTACTCTTCCCGTTGTTTGATTGGATCTTGTAATCCTGTCACGGGAGAGGACAGAGCAGATGCGAACTCACTAATCATAGCCTCTTCCAGGAAGGTTGAGCTGCCTGTTTCTGTCTGTTTCCTATTTTGTGACGGCGAGACACTTTTTGCTGCCTCTACCGATGATAATTTAGAGATTGCTGTCGTTGGCTTATCAGCTATCAAAGGGCTCGCTTCTTGTTGCACCGAAGAGGATGACTGTACGCTAGAGATCTGCGAAAGGAAGGATGCATTCAGTGGAAAGCGTTTCCCATTGATTTCAATAAAAACGCCTCGACCAGTTCGTAGGTCCGTAAGTTGCTGACGCAACTCTCGGTTTTCAGCTTGCAGTATTTCCATGGTCTGTTGGTGTTTCACCAATTCCTGCGTGATAAGGTCGAAGCTTTTACTACTCATCAAAATTCTCCAATTGTAGATACCTCTACATCTATGCATGGGGAAGGACAATTGTCCGCGTAATGGAATACATTCTGAAGTACAAGTCATACCACCCGCAAACCCTAGCTTCAGCTACAGGTTCCCCTGGTATTTCTTGCTTCTCGCAACTATTTTGTTCCTTCCCAAGAAGAGTTGGTCTATAGAGACAAGTTATGTATTTTCGTTCAAGAGGGGCAATCAAGTATATACAAGACAAATTCCATTTTACCAGCTTGATGCCGCACTTCAGACGAATAGACGTTCAAAGTATACCTAAAAGAGCCCCTTCTGTCAATCCAGCCGGGACTCCTCTGCTCTTAATTGATCACATTCAACAATGATCTTCTGGCATATTATAGGAAAAGTTTGCATATCCTGCCAGGGGGAAATAGGGACAATTTCATACTAGATACTAGAACTTTCTATTCTAATTTCCTACTAATAAATACACCATACTACAGATGATACTACAAGATATTCTCGATCATGGAGGCAGGAAAACTGTATTATTTCATTGATAAACGTGAAGGCATGCTCATCGCTATTTTGGTGATACAATATGGGTGGAATTGCCACGAGGTTCGTGGCAAGCTGTGCTTTCTATAATTCTGCATTCAGAAATACCGCTAATGTGACTATCACTTGGCGATTATCTGGATGGAAGGTAGTATTCGAAGATAAGTGGATTAAGGAAAAAGGACATGAATGACCGTATTCGAGAAATTCTGAGCTGGTATAACAGCGAAAATCCAGGTATTCGTACTAATCTAGCCCGCATGCTCAATCATGGACGACTGGCTGGTAGCGGAAAGATGGTGATTTTGCCAGTAGATCAAGGTTTTGAGCATGGTCCTGCTCGTAGCTTTGCACCAAACTCTGCAGCCTACGATCCTCGGTATCATTTTCAGCTGGCTATTGAGGCTGGCTGTAATGCATATGCAGCTCCTCTAGGTTTTATCGAGGCTGGCGTTGCCGATTTTGCGGGCGAGATTCCTTTGATTTTGAAGTGCAATAGCCACGATGTGCTCAATGATGAAAAGGACCCCATTTCTGCTCTGACGGCAGGTGTGGAAGATGCACTACGCTTAGGCTGTGTTGCAGTCGGCTTCACTATTTATCCAGGATCTACTGAGCGTACGGAGATGTACGAACAGTTGCGTGAGTTGACACTGGAGGCAAAATCGGCGGGACTAGCAACCGTCGTCTGGTCATATCCTCGTGGCAGCAGCCTCAGTAAAGAAGGTGAGACTGCCATCGATGTTGTGACCTATGCCGCTCAAATTGCTGCTCAACTAGGAGCTGATATCATCAAAGTAAAACTGCCTAGCCCAAAGGTCGAACTGCCTGAGAACCAGAAAGTCTATCAAAAATATGAGATCCCCGTCGCTAATCTGGCCAATCGCGTCCAGAATGTGATCCAGAGCGCCTTTAATGGTCGGCGTATTGTGATCTTCTCAGGGGGGGCTGCTGCCGCTGATGAGCAGGTCTTTAATGAGGCTCGTGCCATTCGTGATGGCGGTGGCTTTGGGTCGATCATCGGACGCAACTCTTTCCAACGCAAGAAGGAAGATGCATTAAAGTTCCTTGGTACGGTTATGGGAATCTACGAAGGATCTATCCAGTAAAAGAGGCTTGTGGCCTCACCTGCTTGCAAAAGCCTAGTGCATAATACGCGCAATCTTTTCGGAAAAGGCTAGGTATTGCGTGACCACACAATCTGTCGTATCCTGATCCTAGCCTGTTCGTTTCGGGGCAGGTGTTGCAGCGGCTCTCTAGGGACTGCTGAGGATTGAAACGAGGATTGAAGCTAGGAAATACTAAGACCCATAATTATCGACAAATATCTATGATACCATCATAATGGCATCATAGATATTTATTTTATAATGGCTAAACATAACGCTTCTGGACACCGAACCTCTACTGCTGTATCAGCAATGGACAGTGGCAAGCTCGATGGGTGAGGGAAGAACCCCATAGATTTCTTCAGGGGAATGTCACTCAGCCTGCCATACGTGCATAACCCCGTTATAGTCCCCCGAAGCAATACGTGTGCCATCCGGTGACCACGCTACTGTTTCTACCCAGTGAGAATGACCACGGTAAGTTAAGATTCGTTTTCCCGTGGAGGCATCCCAGACCCGCACTGTCTTATCAAAACTTCCCGATGCAATGCAGGAGCCATTAGGCGACCATACAGCCGCACTTATATAACCCAAATGACGGCGATAGATTCGGACTTGCTCTCCCGCAGAAGTATCCCAGATCTGTACCGTTCCGTCATCACTTCCCGAAACAACTCGTGTACCATCGGGCGACCATGCTAACGTATATACTGTCTTGGCATGACCACGATAGGTTAGAACTTGTTCACCCGTGGAGACATGCCAGATCTGTACTGTCCCATCGTCACTTCCCGAAGCAACCTGTGTCCCACTAGGCGACCATGCTACTGCTTCTACACTGTCAGAATGACCGCGATAGGTTAAAACGCGTTTTCCCGTGGAGGCATCCCAGACCCGCACTGTCTTATCAAAACTTCCCGATGCAATAAGCACTCCATCGGGTGACCATGCTACTGTACACACTGCGTGGGAATGACTACCATAGGTTCCAACTTGCATCCCAGTCGTTGTATTCCAGATCTGCACCGTTCCGTCATCACTTCCCGAAGCAATCCGTGTACCATCCGGCGACCACGCTATAGTAGAGACAGAACCGGCATGACCACGATAGATGCCAGCCCGTGTCCCGGTAGTCGCATCCCAGATCTGCACTGTCTCATCACTACTTCCTGAAGCAATGCGAGAGCCATCCGGCGACCATGCTACTGCTTGCACACCTTCGGAATGACCCTGGTAGGCACAGAGTAGAGTTCCAGCTAGTCGTGAAACCTTTGCCAATTGAGTAGGAGATTGTGTATCCCATACCTTTTCTGTCTGCACTAACGATCTTGCTAGCAAAATTGGCTGATATGCCTGACGCTCTATATGTTTTACCAGTAGAGGTTGTGAAGGAGGAACAAATTTCTTCGACAGGCACGCCTGCTCTAAGTTATCAGCAAATTCCTGAATGGTGGCAAAACGCTGCTTTGGCTCCTTGTCTAATGCCCTTAATATGACCTGTTCCACATCTACAGCAATGTCAGATACCTTCTCTCGCAATGGAGGCGGAGGATCATAGAGATGGTGCATAGCTATTTCGATAGAGTTTTTACCGTCAAATGGAAGCATTCCGCTCAGCCACTCGTAAACGACTACTCCTAGAGCATACTGATCGCTCGCCAGATGCAATTTACCTTGAATTTGCTCAGGGGCCATATAAGGCACTGTTCCCATGGCCTCTCGCGTAGTGAGCGATTGAGTTTTGTGGGCAGAAGTCGCAACGCCAAAGTCACCGAGCACAATCTTGCCATCCCCTTCCACCAGTATATTTTCAGGCTTTACATCCCGATAGACAATATTCTGATCATGGGCATACTGCAATGCCATAGCTATTTGCCTTACATACGAGATAACTGTCAGAAGGGGAACCATTGAACCACGAGGATGTTTCTTCCGTAATGTCCCCCCGGGGGCATATTCCATCACCAGGAATGGTGTGGAGTTCTCCATACCAAAATCCAGTACTCGTAAAATATGAAGATGTTTCAAGGCTGCAATCGTCTGGGCTTCTTTAAGAAAATACTCAACGTCCTGGGCTTCCATTTTTTCTCGTAGCACTTTAACAGCGACCTGGGTTTTGAGGTAAATATGTTCACCCAGGTAGACATCAGCGAAGCCTCCGTATCCTAGCAGGTAGAGCAGACGATAGTTACCAAGTTGCTGTCCGACGCGGTCCTGCATGCTTACATTCCCCTCAGGAGAAATTGCGGCAAATACTTCTACCAGCATATGGTAGCAGAAATGGATGAGTATGTCTAGCAAGCTTGGGATTGAAGGCGAAAGTAATCCGCAAAGGATGGAGAGAGGAGACTAATGCAGCGAAAAAGCAAAAAGCGGCACATGGAATAGGTGCGCTTTTTGCTTAATACACCGATTATACCTTAATCCCAGTTTTCGACACCGACTTCCTGACCTTGACTCTCGAACCAGCGTTCCAGGTCGATGGCGGCACGACAGCCATCGCCAGCTGCAGTGATAGCCTGACGGTAGCGATGATCGGTAACATCGCCAGCCGCAAAGACACCGGGAATATTTGTCATCGTATATTCAACGGGGATGATATAACCTGCCGCATCCATATTGATACTGCCTTTGAAAAGGTCAGTATTTGGGTGATGTCCGATAGCCAGGAAAACGCCCTGCACCTGCAGTTTTTGCTCATCCCCTGTACGTACATTGCGAATTTGCACGCCCGTAACGTCATCATCACCCAGAATATCTACCACTTCGGACTCCAGGACAAAGCTGATTTTGGGATTTTTGCGTGCCCGGTCCTGCATAATTTTGCTGGCACGCAGAACATCTCGGCGATGAACAACCGTCACATGGTTGACATAGCGCGTCAGGAAGATAGCTTCCTCCATTGCCGTATCACCGCCACCGATGACTATCACATCTTTACCTTTGAAGAAGAAACCGTCACAAGTAGCACAGGCGGTTACGCCCCGCCCCTGTAAGCGCTTCTCATTGGGTAACTCCAGCCATTTGGCACTGGCTCCAGTGGCAATAATAATAGCATGGGACTGGTATTCTCCCGTGTCAGTCTTAATAGTAAATGGACGCTTTGAAAAATCAATTGCAGTGACATCCTCAGGGATTAATTCAGCACCAAAACGTGCTGCCTGTTTCTCAAATTTTTCCATCATTTCTGGACCCATAATGCCATCCTCAAAGCCGGGATAATTCTCGACTTCGCTGGTCAACATCAGCTGTCCACCTGATCGATAACCCTGGAGCATGAGCACGGAGAGATCAGCACGTGCCGCGTAGATAGCAGCGGTATAGCCTGCCGGACCTGAGCCAATGATAATAACACCATAGATCTTTGCCATAGATAATTTTTTCCTCACTAACCTCGATAAGACAGCAAATTTACTTACAGATCTTTGAAGAGACCTGAATGTATCCATTACTGGCAAAGCCCTCTTATCTAGAGATCAAAGTATTCTGTTTTCTGCTTATGCTAACATCAGAAGTGACTATTTTATGCCCAGGTAAAAATAGCCCACTCTCATATGTCCAATAAGGAGGGGGTCCTGATTGCAAAGCAGTATTTTAGGAATAGCAAAACAGACACAGCGAGATTCTTCATGGAGAAGGTGGCAAGAAAGACTCATCCTTCAGTTTTTTGATTGGATGGGCAGTTTCTGCGTGATGCGTCGTTCACGATCAAGCCACAGGTGCAAGACGTATAACATATCCGTAACTAGCTGCTCTAGAGGAGCTAGGGCTACATATTCCTCTACCGTGTGCTCGTTGACCACTCCTGTAGAGACAGTGATGGCGCGAATGTTGGGACGAAACTTGCTGGTATCACTGATGACAAAGCTTGGTCGCATCTCGAGATCTGCTCCGCGTTGAGCCAGTGCGGCTTGGTAGACAGTCACTAGTGGCTCATCCAAGTTGATACTATAACCAGTTGCACCACTAGTAAAGATGACTTCTGCACGACCGCCAAAACGCTGTGCCGTCTGCTCAAATGCCTGAGCAATGGCTTGTTTGTATTGTAAGCAGATATCAGATGATTCAAAGCTGCGGATCTCGCCTTCAATAATGACTGTTCCTGGAATGATGTTGCGAGCACTCCCGCCGATGATACGCCCAATATTGATGCGAGTCAGGTCACTGGCAAGTGGACCATGCGGATAGGGAGTTTGATGGAAGATGTCAATAACATTGATCGCGTGCGTCAAATCTTTACCGGGATGTCCGGTGCGTCCAGTAATTTTTACATCGAAGGCCTCATACGATGCAGCCTTAGAGACAATAACACCAGCTTCAAAGGCATTATCAAAGACAATACCGTCAGTGACGTGCCAGACCCCACCGTCGAAACTCCCCGCACCATAGAGCCCGCTTTCTTCCTGTACAGTGAAAACAATGACCAATGGCGGGTGGGATAGTTCCTGTTCAGTGATACGTCTGAGCACTTCCAAAATCACGCTAATGCCTGCTGCATCATCTGCCCCAAGATTAGTGGTGCCATCACTATACAGAATGCCATCGCGAAGAATCGGTTCGTGACCAAGGCCAGGCGGAACACGATCCATGTGAGCATTCAGCATTAGAGGAGTACCTTCACCATCAAGCGTGGCAATCAGATTTCCTTTCTCGTCAATCTGCATTGCAAGTCCCAATGAAGAAAGATGGTGCTCTAGATAGCTACGTACATACTCCTCATGCCCTGAAGTGCTAGGGATGCGTATGATATCGACAAGAGTCGAATAAAGTCGATCTGCGTATACGTACATAAAATATGTTCCCTCGAAATCTTTCTGGTGGTAAAACGAATTGGCTATATGGTTCGTGACAATGTGCTATCCTTATCCAGGGAAGTACTCACCTAATCCCTATGCAAGAAAATCCGATCTGTGAAATTGGTTTCCTCCCCTGACCCTGTTTGATGGTAAGAGGCGGATGTGCTATGCTCTCTGGAAGAGGTGCAAAGGAATGATCAAGACAAAAGGAGAGATATCGAGATGAAGATGCGGATAACAGTAAACATTGAAAAATGATGTCGTGGTTTCCAACAGACAAAAACATAACAGCATGAGCTGGAGTGCAGATGGGTCGACCCGTTTGGCAATGTTGACCGCTCTTCGTCGCAATGGCGAGGATATGAATTGGCTGCTCAAGCATGACATCAGCTTCACCTTCGATGCTGGTACCCAAAAGCCTGCTGCCTGAATAGTTTACTTGGGGCAATCAATTTCACAGGTCGGTATTTTTCTGCTCAATTCCTACATCACCATTTACATCAAAGAGCTTTTACAACCCTTGACAAACATGCACTCTGGCGGACTACTTACGAGCTCAGATTCAATTGGCTTGCTCTCTCTTTTGCCCTCATGGTATAATAGGTGCAAATGTCATTGTATCCAACCACAGTTCATTTATCCAAATAACTGTGTCGAGGTTGACATTGCCAACGCTTCTCGTTATCCTGGGGGTGTTGAGAGGTTTAGAGCGTTCCCATTCAAAACGCTCGCTCGTAAAGGATACAGAGCATCAAGAAAGGGGATGCGACGCTTCTCCCAACCCCACAACTGGGATGGGTTTCTGCGTTGCGAAAAACTAATGATAGAACAGAGCCAGCAATCGGCAATTGATACTAGTATCATCACTATGACTACCGCTGCTGCGGATAAGGTTCGCGAACTACTCAAGCAGGAGAACGATCCTAGCCTGGGTCTGCGTATCTTTGTTGCTGGGGGCGGTTGCTCGGGTCTTCAGTATGGGATGACTCTTGATGAAGAGCAAGAGGGCGATACCATCATTTCCATCGACGATTTCAAGGTCTTTGTTGATGATATGAGCCTAGGCTATATTACTGGAAGCGAAGTCGATTATGTCGATAGCCTGATGGGCGCAGGCTTTACCGTAAATAATCCAAATGCTGTTTCGTCCTGCGGCTGTGGGCATTCTTTCAAGACTGCCGAGGGCGGTGGCGAGGCCAGAGGTTGTGGTTGCAGCCACTAAAACCGAATTTTGCAGATAGCCTTAAGCTGCTAATTTGATTGGATTACAATAAGGGAAAAGAGTTTCTTCTGGGATATATTTTTCAGGAGAAACTCTTTTTGTCGTGTTGAGCCCTCTGCGACGAGAGAATGAGAATATACAAAAAGAAAAGATCTCCACATATGGAAACAATTGAACCCTTTGTGCTGTTTTCATATGTGGAAAGAGTTACAGTATAAGGTCCAAGCAGAAACCCAACCCTTGATTAGGCTGGAGTATCTGGCTAAAGATTGGACCATTTGCAAACATTAAGTAAGGAACGATTTATGACTAATCAAAAAAATCAACCAGAGTCCTATTGGAAAGAGGCACTGACTCCTGAGCAGTATCGGGTCTGTCGTCTCAAGGGCACAGAGCGTGCGTTTAGTGGAGCCCTCTACAATAACCATCAAAAGGGAATGTATGAGTGTGTTGCCTGTGGGCAGCCACTCTTCTCCTCGGATACCAAGTTTGATTCAGGGACGGGATGGCCAAGTTTCGACAGTCCAGTGAATCGGGAGCACGTGGAACTGCATGAAGACCGTTCACTCTTCATGGCGCGTACAGAGGTTCTGTGCAAAAACTGTGGTGCGCACTTGGGGCATGTCTTTGAGGATGGTCCACGAGAGACTACCGGGCAGCGCTATTGCATCAATTCAGTTGCACTGAACTTCCGCCCACAGGATGCGAGTGTCGAGCAAGCAAGTACTTCCGACGAGGAGCAACATCGGGAAGCCTAATTAATCACATAACAAGAGCGTATCAAAACGTCGTACATCTATCAGTTTGAACATACGATGCCCCGTTTGATGCGCTCTCCTGGTACTTTTTTTTGGGGAGCCTATTCTTGATTAACTTTGCATGTTATTGTGTAATAGGTCCTGTGGGTGGACGGAAGACAGAAGCAACAGGGTCCGTTGATTCGATAGACACCGGAAAAGACTTGATCAACGACTCTAGAGCCTTGTTAGGGATAGGGAGATGAGACAACGAAGATTCCAATTGATCTGAGGCAATTACCTTCTGGTAAATCTTCAGATAGTTTCGTGCCATTGCATGGACGGAGAATTTTTTCGTGGCATAAGCACGCACTTTCTGGCGATCAAGCTCATCTAGGCGTGCCACAGACTGCACCATCTCCTGCACATCCTGGACAAGAAAACCACTGATTCCATCAGCGACAACTTCTGGCACAGCACCACGGGTAAAAGAAATCACAGGGCACCCGACCGACATCGCTTCAATCATTACCATACCAAAGGGTTCTTCCCACTCTATTGGATTCAGAAATCCTTTGGCCCGGCTTAGTAGATCAATCTTCTGCTCCTCATTGACTGGTCCAATGTAGCTGATCTGCTTCTCATCGATATGCGGTTTTACCATCTCTTCAAAGTAGGTGACCTGTTCTGGTATTTGATCGTCAATGATCCCAGCTAACACAAGAGACATATTTGCATCTTTAGCAGCTTGAATGGCAATATGCGCTCCTTTATCAGGAGAGAAACGCCCGAGCCAAGCTAAGAAGTTCTCTGGTTGCTCAGCCATAGGCTTGAAGACATCCATAGGCAAACCATGAGGCACAACTCCCACGAAATGTAGTGGGTAGGAAACTTCAGCCCGAGCACTCTTGCTAATGGCCACCATCGGTACAGAAGAGAGCCACTCCATATAGTACTCATCCGCATCACCTGTCCAAGTACTATCCTGAGACGATTGTGCATGATCGAAAGGGAAGCGACTATGCAACGTCGCGACGACAGGAGTTGTCAAGGAGGTCGCCAAGGGGAAAGCGTACATATCTGCTGGGGAGGAGAGATGGATATGGACGATATCAAAGTGATGCGACTTGATATATTCTATAGACTTAAAGATGTGATAAGCCGCTTTAAGATGTGCTTCCCAGGGAACACCCTCATCAGCCAGAGAGTGAGGAAAAAAGGAGACAAGTTCAGCAGATGTGTTGGAATCAGCAGGTGCAAACAGCGTAACTTCATGTTTGAGAGCAACCAGTTCCTCCACAAGATGAGCGATAACTGTTTCTGTTCCACCGTAGTTCTTTGGTGGAACGGGAATCCATGGTGGGGCAATCTGAGCAATCTTCATAATAGTCTAATCTCCTTTAATCAGCTCTAGAGAGCTACTCAGCAATGAGGAAGGGATTGCTATCTCGCCTCTTTTCGTAAGGCTCTAGAGTATATATCACAAAAGGCACTAGTTACCAAGTAACCGGAACCAGTACCCTTTGTATTCTCATTAGTCACGTATGTATCTAATACTATTATTCTCCTTGAGGGAGTGTATTATACTTGGTAGGTGGTGTCCCGTGAAAAGGCCCGTAAGAGAGCAATCAGAATACAAGCACTAATCAAGGCAACAACAATACTCCCTGTTCCGGTTCTAACACGGTTTTGGTCAGAAAATGGATGCACTCCTTTAATGGCTATGTTGCAAAAATGCCCTTCTTTAATTCTTGCAAAGAAAAATCTTCCTGACCTTCTGGTTCTGAGCTCAAATGCCGAATGAGCTTTGAACGGTAGGGATTTCTTTAGGTGTTGGTGGGATACGTATTCCATTGGATGCTGCTTGGCAGCGCAACTTGCATTTGGCACAGCAGTTTGGTATGCAGATGCTGGAGATCCGCCCGGCATGGTCCCGCCGATCAGGCAGAACTCAAACGTTTGGATGTGATCGTTTCTGCGGATAGTGAAGTGGTAACGGAGCCTCGTGATCTCCAGCGGATTGTACAGCGTCATCAATCAGGTGAAATGGTTGTGATCGGGTTTGTACGAGATAGCAAGTTGCGCAAAGTCAGTGCTGTGCTATAGTGACCTCATCGTGCACTGATAACAAGGCTGACAATGCAGTGGGGTGGGCGAATGGGAAAGCTTTATT
>DASYAN010000113.1:0-7614 GCA_036501345.1 Ktedonobacteraceae bacterium | reverse complement strand
AGCAATGTCCCTTGGCTACCTACCGGCTCCTTGTGGTAAAGATGTCTGTTTTACCTACTTTACCATCTGGAGATACTCTTCAGACTCTTTTGACCTCTCCTTTCCTCCTCCTTTTCCACCCTTAGAGATCGATACGGTATCTAGGACCCATCCAGCAGGTAATCACATGGCTTCTCCAGGACATGGCTCCTCAATCGTCCCAGCATATGCCCGCCACTGGCTCGGACCTGAAAGATCGCTGTGCTCGAATGAAATCCACTATCCCACAAGATCAAACTTTGCTCCAGCCTCCATCGTTCCAACAACAAGCGGACGCCTCGGGCTTCAGCTTGCCGACAAGAACTGATTTCCACGTCACAGATCAGATGGGTTCCGCATTCCACCAAGAGCAATAAACGTGCCTGCGGAAAGGGGCTGTGGGAGATCTCATCATCGCTACTGTAGCGAAAGGTTTCTCGATTGTCTGCTGTATCAGCGACCGACTCCACGGTGCCATCGATGGCAAGCAAGCGCATCCTTTTCCAGAAGGCCCCGGGTGTCTGTTCGGTGGCTTTGGGTCCGGCACAGCAAACGAAGAGTTCCTGCAGAAGCTCACTTCCCAATTGGGTGCGCCGATAACTCAAAGCCGATCTGGCCGGGATCTGCTCAGCCACATCATCGCGGATCGTGCGCAGACCGCTCACCAGTTTGCCATAGACTCTGCGTTGAGAGAGCGTTGGATACACATGCAAGGCGATCAGGAAGTCGCACCATGGTGACCATATTCGTTTTGCGCTCTCGCTCTTCCCACATCTGGTAGGTCTCCAAAAGCTCTTCTATCATGCTCGCCGGGATCACTTCCTGCAGCAAACCCATATCGATCTGCTGACAGACCTTGCCTTCCAACCCATTCTCTGCTATCGTTTCGATCATGAGGCATGTCCTTTCGTTCAGATTTTTGAAGGTGGCAACAGTATGCCATCTGGACTGCCTCTTGGTCTTCTTTCCCCCCCGTCTTTCCTATCCTATGGATGAGGTATTCTTATTTGAACAGTATTGAGGAACGTCCCCATCCACTTTGGGCCGTAACCATTCGCTTGACCATTTGCCCCCCAGTGAATTGGCACAATGTCGGGCAGAACCGCAAAGCCATACACAGCAGTGACTATCTGAATGGCGATAATCACCCAGATCAATATATCGATAGAACCTTGAAATGTTGGTTTCTGCGTGATCTTATCGCTTGAGCCATTAGAAGCGCCCATATCAAATCCTCGCACATGCAATACTTCAGAAGAGACTAAAATAGTAACGCGCCTACGCTGTAAAGGCTAGGAGCGCCGGATTGATAAAAATCCCGTGCTGGGATGAAGATGTTGGTGCTGCCGTATTATCTTCTAAAGGGTCCATTTTCTCCTCTATGGATGATATGCCTTCCCTAAAGATCGGGAACTGGATCAGGAGCTGAAGCAGTATCATCATCAGGACTGCCGATAGTAGAGATTTCGTCCATTCCTCCGAGCCAACCCATAATTTCAGTTAGTAAATCCTGAAAGACAGTTGTGTTGAGTGAATAGACTTGAAACTGCCCACGCCGTTCTACACGTACAAGATCGGCTAATTTGAGTACCATTAGGTGGTGTGAGAGTGCAGTACGGGCAATCCCAGCATAGGTTGCCAGTTCTCCTGCGGTACGCTCTCCTCCACGCAGATATTTCAGGATGCGCCGTCTTGTTGGATCGGCAATGGCTTTATAAGCTTCTTGCATAGAATACCCTATTTCCAACACGTTAAGATCACTTCACGCCGGATAAGAGAACCTTTCCGACCATCCAGAGTAGCATACAATTTCAATACTTCAGTATTTCAACATCTACTGAAATAATAACCTAGGGTCAGCTGTTTGTCAAGAGCTTTGGGCACCAAAACAGAGCTATTTAAGGTGCGAAGCAATAACGCTCCTGTGCAAATTCGAAGAAAGCTCGACTTGCGGGAGATAGATTGTTTCTATCCCTCACGGCAAGTCCAATTCGCCTTACGACTCTGGGTTCAAATGGTACAATGCTCAAACCTTTGCGATCCTCTGGCAGCGCTAATTCAGCCACGACGGAGACTCCGAGACCACGACGTACGATCTCAAGAATCGAAAGTACTTGTTGAAGACGGTAACGCACGTTTAGACGAATATCCGCTGAGCGAAAAACCTCCTCGATGAGTGGCCGACTTCCACCTCCCGACAAAATAAATGGCTCGGCTGCTAACTCTGCTGGTCGGATACCGGATTTTTCTGCCAGAGGATGATCTGCGGGAAGAACAGCAACTAACTGATCTTCAACAATCGGGATTGTGTCTACCATTTCGTTAGGGAGCATCACAAAGCCGACGTCTACGTACCGATCGTAAAGCCATTCAATTACCTCGCGATCGACGGCCTCAAAAACACGAAGCTCGATTTCTGGGTACTTTTGTCCAAAGGCCCACATAAGTTGGGGTAAGAGCTGCACCGAAGTAGTAAGGCCAAAGGAGCCAATTCTCACCGAGCCTCGCTTGAGACCTTTCGTGGCAGCCGCTTCTTGCAAGATAGCGTCGTGAAGACCGAGCATCTGCTGTGCATGCTTGATCATACGCTTACCCATTTCGGTCAGTGCAATTCCCAGGCGGTGCCGTTCGATCAGCATGACTCCCAGTTCGGCCTCAAGGTTTGCGACTGCATGACTCACCCCCGACTGACTAATACCAAGGTGACTTGCCGCCAGACTGAAACTTTGGCATTCAACGACTGTTACGAAAATCTCGAGTTGTGCAAATGTCATGAACTTATCCTTAACTTCTACCCTCAAAACTCGCTTCTAGCGCCATCATGAGGCTTGTCAGCAAAGCGGTATGAGCTTTTACTCATTTGACTATGACCGTACTTCTGCTTACTATCATAATATACAGTAAATTACATGTTGCGATCCATCTATATTTTTTTGAGGAAGTGTGATGACTGGGATATCTCCTGACATAATTGCAGTGATTGGGGCTGGAGCTAGCGGGACGCTTGTCGCAACTCAACTGATACGACATGCCCGTCGGCCTCTACATCTGCTACTGATCGAACGCCGTCCCCTTATTGGCCGTGGAGTTGCTTATAGTATGGTAAATATAGACTACCTGCTCAATACTCCAACTGATCAGATGAGCGCTTATGCGGATAAATCTGATCATTTCACAGAGTGGCTAAAACAGCATCACGACCTGCCGCCAGAATGGGAACCAATCACAGCGTGCTCTTTTGTACCACGGTATCTACATGGAGCCTATTTGGAGGCTGTGCTTGAGGAAGCTTCGACTCTCTCCAAACTGGTTACATTTGAACGAATACACGATGAAGTCTATACGCTTTCCCCACGTGGTAACAGCATAGGGATTTCCCTGAAAAGCGGTCAATATCTCCACGCTCATCAGGTAATTCTCGCAATTGGAATTTTTCCTTCTGGCAATCCGCCCGTTTCCACGCCAGAATTTTATGATAGTCCCCGCTACCGAAGTGATCCCTGGTCACCTGAGGTGCTTGCCAACCTTGCCAACGACACGCCTGTATTGCTACTTGGTTCAGGTCTAACCACGGTTGACATTGCCATTGCCCTGCAAGCCCAGGGACATATCGGACCCATTACAGCTGTTTCGAGACGAGGATTGCTTCCTAAGGCACATGTTCCAGAGCTGCTCCCTTCAATAGAGCTGTCTCATTATCCATCTCCGATGACGGCACATACGCTCGTGCGGTGGATACAAGATGAAATCAACCGGACGATATGCCAGAACATAGATTGGCGTTGCGTAATTGATACACTCATTCCATCTATTCAATCTCTATGGCAAGAGTTGCCTATAGAGGAAAAAGGTCGTTTCTTGCGTCATGTTCACCCCTACTGGGACATATTCAGATATCGTATTGCCCCTGCTACAGCTAGAGCATTTGACCAGATACGTACAGCGGGACAATTTCAAGTCTATGCAGGTCGTGTACGCAGCTATGAGGAAGGGAAGGATGATGTAGCAGTGACACTTGCTCTCAGACATACAAGAAAAGAAATTGTAGTACGGGCAGGTCTCGTCATCAATTGCACTGGCCTCAATAGTAACATTCGAAGCTTCCACCACCCACTGATCGCCAACCTACTTGACCAAGGGCTTATACGTCCTGGCCTCCTGGGTATAGGAATGGACACGACAATCAAGGGAGCATTAGTGAATGCAGAAGGACATAGCTCATCGTGGTTGTGGACGCTTGGTTCTTTGCGCAGAGGGCAATTGTGGGAGACCACCGCTGTTTCAGAAATACGGCAACAAGCTGAGCAGCTTGCTCGGGATGTGTTGCAAATAAATGAATAATAACAAGGAACTTGTCTTACCTTAACAGGGTATCGGCTCATCAGAAAGGATCCTCCCCATGGCATTTTCACAATTATTATTACTCTTTTGTGTGGCGATACTTGCTGGTACACTTAATTCCGTAGCTGGTGGTGGAAGCTTCTTCACTGTCCCCACGATGATTTTCTCCGGCATACTGCCCGTACTGGCAAATACCACGAGTACTCTAGGGCTCTGGACTGGTACAGCAGCTAGCCTCGGTGCCTATCGACGTGAACTGGCACAAGTACGCCTCAAACTCATGATCTTGCTCGTTAGTACCAGTCTCATTGGTGGCATTCTGGGAGCTATTTTGTTATTACACACTCCTCAGAAAACTTTTGTTGTTTTGTTGCCTTATTTACTGCTGATCTCAATATTGCTATTTACCTTCAGTGGACCGATTACCAAAAGACTGCATGCTCGTAACATTGAAGAACAGGCAAATTTATCTCTAATGGCTATTATCAGTGTCTCTGTAGCTCAATTCATTATTTCCATTTACGGAGGCTATTTTGGGGGTGGTGCTGGCATGCTGATGTTGGCAACGCTGGCCCTGATGGGGATGGAGAATATCCACAGTATGAATGCCCTAAAATCGTTGCTGGGCGCTTCTATTAATGGAGTTGCCGTGATTACATTTATCATTGCAAATGCAATAGTCTGGCCACAAGCAATCTCGATGATCATTGGGGCAGTCATCGGTGGATACGGCGGTGGCTACTTTGCTCGTAAGATTGAACCGCAATGGATTCGCTACTTTGTGATGGTTGTGGGTTTTGCGATGACGATCTATTTCTTCATCTGCTCTTGAGCTCCTAGTAGCAAACTAGCGGCAATGAGGTATCTTATCAGAGTGTATGTTTCACCATTGGTCCTCGGGCTCTAGTACTCACGGACTACACAGCGGATAGAGTGGGAAGCGTCAGATAGCTCGGCTGCAACGGAGGATATTTGTATTTGTTATGAGAACTTTCCTTTAAATCTATCAATGGTTAGCTACTTACATAGCTTTAGTATACAACGAGAAGTTTATCAAGAATAGGACTGATTTTACTCCTGTGATCCAAGAAAATGCGAGTATGGCATTCATTTTCAGTATCATTATCAAAAAATGTATTATACAGCATAAAAGCAGAAATATCATTGTATAATGCCCCTAATTAATCTAATTCATAGGGTAAGGTAAATGATCTTTTATCCCAATTCCACCTTTTACAAGCCTATGCATAACGTTCTGCCATGTTCTCACCCATCCATCATCAACGGCTAAAGGATGTTTCTCAATATAAAATGAACCCATTCCAGCAAGAAGCAGAGTTTCAAAACGTAAAACTTGCCCTTGCCGTTCTCCCCATGCTAGCCTACTTACTCGATCATCATTATAACCTGCAATACAATCATCAATTTGACGGAAATTAGTAAATCCGAATTTCAGAAGTAGACGTGTAGTCCAATCATACGTGATATTCGTCATACGTCCATCAGGGCCAAGCTTCTTGTCAAGATATGCTTTTAAAGCATCAGGTGTAATCTCAACGGCCTCTAGCTTGCCCTCCCGAACCGAATTTCGCGCTTCTAGCCTGAGTTCCTTATCATCATCCTGGATTGCTTGAAATTCTCGATCGGCAATCTCAAATAATCCAGCCAACGACATAAAACGGCGATGTATAGATGTAGGAATTGTTTCTGATGATTTATACTGTATGTCATGCTCTATTTCCGCCCAAGCATGCTGAAGAATTGTACGTACCTGTATTTCTGCTATTAGGTCTTTAAATTGAGCATATTCAGGAAGAGAAGTCCTATCCGATTTAAGTGACACAAGGTAATGAACACTTTGATATCCAAAGCGGTCCTCCAACTTCAAAGTATCAGCCTTGTCGCTTTTCTCACGTACACAGAACTCTGTATTGACTACCTGATCAACTTGATCAATCGTTTTTGGGAAGAATGTGATAACTCTAACGCCTGCTTGGTCGGTTATTTCGTTGATAGGGTCTTTGTATTTTGGCAGTTCCGGATTCAGAGGAGATGGTACTGAAGCCTTCTTTCCAAAGCTTTCAACATCCTTGGCTCGTCCCTCAATAGAAGCTACTTTAATGTTTTGTCTCATCAGTGCTACTCTCAAAATCCGTTCAATTTCTGAGGCAAATATCTCGTAGATTGAGCGTTTTGCTTGATAACTATCAACAGCCTTTTGGCGATGATATTCCAAATTCGTAATTCTTGCACCTGATTTTGATACTGCCATGGTTATGAACTCCTTTACTCTCAAATATCTTCATTCATTACCTCTCTAGTATCATAATTGAGTATTATTCCCATTCTCAAGGAAATTAAGAATGTCATGTACAGTTGATACTTCTCCTTTCTTGAGAGCATTCTCTAATGCAATCCTATCTTGTTGGCTCAGCATACCTTTAGTTCCCTGATTGGTTGTTTTTTGACTATTTTGTAGAGCAGAATTGGCTTCCACACGAATTTCATCATCAGAAGTTAATGTTCTTTCAGCAATTCTTCGGGCCAGCCTACGCTCTTGTTTCCCTTGCAGTTCTTCACTTACATCATTACGTAGTCTAGGTCCAGTAGCGTCAACGCTCGGTCCATTAAGGTCAATGATCAACATACCCTCTTCCACCTTACCTTCATAGCGACGTGCAGTACTTGTATCAATATCATACTCCTTACAAAATGTTAGACCAGCGAGCATATAGCTATCGCTAATCCCTTGCTTTCTTACCGGTATGCTACGAAAGTCATTAGAATTAGCTGGCCGGAAGCCTATTTGACGCTTAGAACGGTTAAAGAGAAGTTTTACAGCAGAAGGTTGACCTAATGCTTTAAACGTTGCTCTGTTCAGCGAAAAGTTTCCTCTACGTTGAATAGTTACGAAAAGCGATTTAACAGATCGTGAATGGTATTGGTCAAACTCTTCAAAGCCTTCCATGAAACCTTCTCCTTTAGGCTAAATACAATGACGAGAATAGTTGAGATTGGAACTGATAATACCACGAAATTTTCTCAAAGGCAATAGGAATAGAGCTTAATTCTTACATAGACAAAGGAATGGGAAATCGATTCTATGGAACCAGATTGTAACGATGTATGGTAGAACAATCAAAACGGCCCATGTGCTTAGTAGACAACCACAAATAAGTCCGTCATAGAGCCCTCATTGTGGTACCATAGAGGTACCATGACACGAACATCACTAACCCTGGAACAAAAATGGCG
>DASYAN010000112.1:0-11134 GCA_036501345.1 Ktedonobacteraceae bacterium | reverse complement strand
TCTGTCACACTGCGTGAGATCAAAGAAAGCCATCTTTTCGATGATTGGAGCTTAGTGCGTCAGTCTCGCCTGTCAACGATGCGTGTGCCAGATAGTTTTGTCTCGTGGCTCAAAGAGAAAAAGGTGCTCTAACATGAACACGGATAACACAGCTTGGTGGTATGTCGATGGACGCTGGGTCCATCCCAACGATGCGACTCTTTCACTCAACGATTTGGCTGTATTGCGTTGTTATAGCATCTTCGAGGCACTGCGTACATATAATCGTCACCCTTTTTGCCTGGAAGAACATCTAGAGCGACTCTATCGTTCTGCCAGCATTATCGAGCTAGACATTCCCTATACGCATGATTTCATCGCACAGGTTATTCGCGAAACCATTGAACGCAATTCCTATAAGCATGCCGCAATCCGTCTTTTTGTCACCGGAGGCGAGAGTGAGGATGGGATTATGCCGATGGGAAAAGCTGTTCTTGCGGTACTGATTAGTGCTCTGGGCGAGCGTGATATGGAGCGTTTTACCAGAGGAACGAAGCTAATTACGACGCGTTTACAGCGTGTGCTTCCTGATGCAAAGACCTCTAATTATGTGACAGCGATCCGAGCTCTCAAAGAAGCTGCACGCCGTGATGCCAGTGACGCACTCTTTGTAAGTGAGCAGGGACATGTGCTGGAGGCGACACGTAGCAACTTTTTTGTCTTTTGCGGCAATACGCTGGTAACCCCTTGTACTGAGGTCTTGATCGGTGTCACACGCAATGTGGTGCTGTCGCTGGCTCGTGGCCGTTTTGCCATCGAGGAACGCCCCATCCTGCTGGAAGAATTAGCCACAGCGGATGAGGCGTTTATAACCTCGTCGTCCAGAGAGATTATGCCTGTCGTCCAGATCGATGATCGGACGATTGGTGAAGGCAAGCCAGGACCCCGCACCTATGAGTTGGAGCAGCGCTTTATCGAGTTTGTTGAACCCGGAGAGTAGTCTATGCTGCTCCATTAAGGGGAGCATTGCGCTTACCATTTAGTAGTTGCTCTGCTGCTTCCTTCAAGCGAGCCTCGCTACGTACTCCGAAACCTGGTAGATGGCGAATACGCCCTTGTTGAGCGGCCTGCCACAAAGCTTGTGGGGAATCGATGCCTAACTCTTCGTGCAGGCGAATGGCGGTATAAGGACCAATATGTTCAACTGCCATCAAGGCGCGTACACCTGCTGGTAAAGTCGGTATGCAGAAACCATTGCTAATCGTGACGGAGCCAAGCTCGATAAGTTCAGTGATATGGGAGCGCAACCGTTCGCCTAATCCTGGTATGGGCAAGGCTTCTCCGCGTGCTAAAATGTCGATAGCGGGTTCTGTCAGGTCCAGGAGCCCCCGTGCACCGTTGCGATAAGCCTGGATGCGATACTCATTGCCACGCTGTGCTTCCAGCATGTCGGCGATCCCTGCGAGCACCTCGGCAACCTGACGATTGCTTATCTTGGGAGTAGCATTTGGCTCTGGCTCCATCCCGGGTAACGTTGGTTGCATAGGATGTTTGCTGCGATATTTTAATTGTGCGGGTGGAATAATGTGTATGGTCTGAGTGAGTTGCATGATACTCATGTGTATGGCCTCCTTCTTGCGAAGACACAGCACTTGGTTAAGGGATAATCCTCTGTGAGAATGGGCTACTACTATACTATTCTGGCTCTACTGGGGATAGACGGAAGATATCAGGAACAAGACTAAACATGCATGCACAAGCAATATAGAAACCGTGTTCTAATTATAGCATGACTGGCTTATTGTGTCAAACAGATGTTCTCAAAAAGAGCCATGCAATGGCTTATCTGTGTCCAATACGTGGAGGTGCTATCAGCCAAATCGTCGTTCATGGAGGTCTTTGAAATGATTACAGGTGCTAGTGAAGATGAACCAATAGTTGCGTTTACATTAGCCCATTATCCAAAACGGGCCAGTATCTTTGGACTGGCACACCTTGGCTTGGATCGCTGGCCCTTGGCTCGTACGCCGGGACTACGTTTCTGGCGTCTGCTGGGTATTGGACGCTTTGATGGACACGCTGACTTACGGTGCTATGGTCTCTTTACTGCATGGGACTCGCTGAAGGCCTTGCAACAATTTGAGGGACAATCTCTGGTGATGCAACGTATACACCAACGTGCAAATGAAGTTTGGACTGTGTATATGCAACCTGTGCGCTGGCATGGTGCATGGGGTGGATGTGATCCCTTTGCTGGCATAGCACCGATTGCACCCCCTGATCCTGGTCCCTGGGTTATCCTAACACGTGCCACCATCCGTCCCTCCCGCTTAGGTGCCTTTCTCGGTGCCGTTCCAGAGGTGGCTGAACATCTCTTACAGCAACCGGAGTCGATCAAATTCGTGGGTATAGGAGAAATACCTCTACTACATATAGGGACGCTCAGTCTATGGCATTCTCTTCCTGCTATCACGGCTTTTGCCTATGGTCCAACTCCTCATAGCGAAGTAGTGTATCGGACTCGTCAGGAGCGGTGGTATAGTGAAGAACTCTTTGCACGCTTGCGTCCGCTAGCATCTCTGGGAACCTGGGATGGTATCAACCCTCTGCCAGAATTGCAAGGTTCCTGAGTTGGTTTCTATTTTGGCTTTCAAAAAACAAGCTGAACCATTCATAGAATAGCGTATAGTTGCCTTTAGAGAAGCTCACGAGTGGCCGATTGTAGAGAGTACGCAAGCAGGCCTGTGAGTTTGGAGACCCCAAAATTTCTCATCTGTGGGGTGTACCTGTATGGCCTGGATGCATTCACCCATCTCCGTGACACTGGTGTCACAAAACCCTTACCTTTCTCTTCATGAAAACCTTGGGGACTGGACTCCAAGGTTTTCTTGCGTTTGTCTGATACCCCAAAAACCTCCTGTGCCCCACCTGAAGGTGGCACGGCAAGTCCCACAAAAGGGAGACCTATTCATCCCCGCCTTCAAAGACTGTCTTGTACCCACATTTTTCAAACAGATTCTGTTTTCCTACTTCCCCTCAACGTAAAATTGCTGTATAATACCGACCACAGAAGTGCAAGATCGTCAGGGACCCTATGGCTTTTGCCAAGGGCTTACAGGAATCCGAAAGGATTCTTGTGGCTTCACCTGACCAGACTCAGCGCGGAGGCCCGTCCTCCGAAGCTACGTTAGGAGCGAAATAGGTACGTTGGGATGCGTGGGCCAGTCCCCACCGCTACGGTGAAGGGTTAAACAGGATTACAAGGGTTAGTGCCAGTGCTCTTCACGTTAAACCGCTCTATAACCTTGTCGAGGCCCCCATTACCTACGAAAGTAGAGGCTCACGATGAGCAACGTCTTTGTTTTAGATACCGATCTCAGACAACTCAATCCAGTTCATCCCGGGGAAGCCAGAATATTGCTCTCATCAGGAAAAGCAGCAGTTTACAGGCGTTACCCCTTTACCATTGTGCTCAAAAAGGCTGTAGAGACACCCATTGAGCCTTTACGCATCAAGATCGATCCAGGGAGTAAGACCACCGGCATAGCCATCATCAACGATCAGACTGGTGAAGTCGTCACGGCTTTTGAGCTTTCTCACCGTGGGGAAACAATCAAAGCACGCCTGGACAAACGGCGTACGGTGCGAGGAAGCAGACGCAACCGCCATACCAGATATCGCAAACCAAGGTGGCAGAAGGTAACTGGTGTCTACCCGCTGCTCATCACGGCCAATGGGCACGGTCGCAGAAGAATGTGTTCTGTCGACGAGTATGGCTTCACGTATGGCAATCCCAAGCAATCTGGACGCAAGTACGGCTTCAAAACGGGCGATATCGTCCGTGCCGTTGTGACAGAGGGCAAGCCTATTGGGACCTATGTGGGACGTCTCACTGCACGAGCGACTGGATCATTCAATATCACAACCAAAAAGGGGACAACGCAAGGAATTGGATACCAGTATTGCCGTGCTCTTCATCGCTCGGATGGCTACAGTTACCAGAAAGGAGCTGCCATTGTTCTTGCCCAATCAGAATCAGAGGCGGTTTCTGCTTCCTCCCAACCATCCGTTCAGATAGAAGAGTGCCCCGGTGTAAGAGCCCCAAGAAAGGAAGGCCTCTTTCCTCCCCTTAGCGGCGCCGCAAGGAGTATCCAGAGGCCATAAACTAATGACCACAATAAATATCCCGCGAGGGAAATACCATATCTGGACAGTTGGGTGTCAAATGAATCAGGCTGACTCTCAGCGCATCCAGACCCTGCTTGATGAATTGGGGTGGGAAGAGACCAGCATGGAACAGGCCAATCTTGTAGTTCTGAATACTTGTAGTGTACGCAAGGCACCAGAAGAGAAAGCACACAATCTGCTGGCTCGACTCAAGCGAACCAAAGAGCAGCGTGGAGATTTTTTGGTAGCTTTGATGGGATGTATGATCGGTAATCAAAAAACCATTGATGATCTGAACAGACGCTATCCGCATGTCGACCTCTTTATGAAAGTGGAGCAGGCCGATATCTTGCCACGCTTCCTACAAGAGCGTTGGACGCCCATCTCTGGCGCTGGCTGCCTCGATATCGATTTTATACCTGATGACTCAGTTGCCTCAAGCCAGACTCCTGTTCCCGCCCCTGAAGACCCAGTTATGCCAACATTTGCCACATCGGTTAGCAGGGTTGGCAAGGGTACAGTCCTCCCAATGGCAATTACTCCCAAGCCCAGTGAGCGTGTTGCACACTATCCTATAAAGATCGAACCTGCACAGACAAGTCCAAGTGCATGGCTCCCTGTAATTCTAGGTTGCAACAAGGTCTGTACCTATTGTATTGTTCCCTATCGTCGGGGACGCGAGCGGAGTCGTCCAATGGATGAATTGAGAGCAGAAGCCCACTCGCTGGTCACCAAGGGAGCCAGAGAACTAACATTGCTGGGTCAGACCATCGAAGCTTACGGACTGGATCTGCCAGAGCAACCAAATCTTGCAGACTTGATGGGCAGTTTGAGTGAAATCGAAGGCCTGGAACGCATCCGTTTTATGACTTCCTATCCCCGTCATATGACCGATAGTATGATAGAGCGTATGGCTAACCTGCCCAAGGTCTGTGAACACCTGAACATCCCGGTGCAGGCTGGTGATGACGCAACCTTGAAACGAATGAAGCGTGGTTACACAGTAGATCAATATTGTGAGCGCATTGCACGGGTGCATGAACTATGGCCGGATATTACTCTCTCTACCGATGTAATTGTCGGTTTTTGTGGCGAGACTGAGGAAGAGTTCCAGCATACGCTTGATCTGCTGAAGGCAATTCGCTTTGATGTTGTCCATGTGGCTGCATATTCTGTACGCCCTGGTACTGTCGCAGCCCGCTGGGAAGACGATATTCCCCTGGCCGAGAAGAAGCGGCGTTTACATGTGGTAGAAGAAGTGCAGGCACAGATTGCCCTTGAGCTGAATCAAGCTTACATTGGCAAGGTTCAGGAAGTGATGGTTGAGGAGATAAATGTGTCGCATGGACGTCGGCAATGGAAAGGGCGCAATCGTTCGAACAAGTGGGTCTTCTTCCCCGAGCCGGATGCCAATCAGGCCCTTGGCCTTGGCGTCATTCAACCAGGTGATCTTGTGAATGTCCGTGTTGAGCAGGCTACTGCTTGGTCTCTACAAGGTTGCGCTATTGCGCTATAATAAGCAGACGAGAGAAACTTATCCCGCGATGCTGGAGGAGATTTTGATGACGCAAGCACTGTCAGCTGAAGAAAAGGCGCGGCTGAAGAAGCAGTGGACAGAATTAGCTGTCAGACTGGCCCAGGAGGGCCAGTGGGAAGAAGCGGTCAGCACAAACAAGAATATCCTGAACCTCTTTCCCCAGGAGTCTGATGCATGGAATCGCCTGGGTAAGGCCCATACTGAGCTAGGCCAATATGCCGATGCCCGTCAGGCCTATTCGCAAACGTTGAAGTATAATCCACTCAATGGTATTGCGAAGAAAAACCTAGAGCGTCTCGATTCATTGCAGACAGTTCCTGTTGCTGCTGTTCCTGCAGGCCTAGACCGAATTGACCCTCGTGCTTTTATTGAGGAAACTGGCAAAACGGGTGTGACTGAATTGGTCAATCTGGCGCCCACTTCCGTGCTCGCCCGTGTGAGCTATGGTGATAAGGTCAATTTGCAGGTTAATGGGCACCGATTACTTGTGCAGAATGCTGCCGGAGAGGTTATTGGACAGGTTGATCCTCGTCTGGCTAATCGCTTGATTGGCTATATAGAGGGAGGCAATCGCTACGGAGCTGCTATACTAGCAGTAGAGCCGAGCCGGATTCGTGTTATTCTTCGCGAAGAGTATCAGCATCCCAGTATGTTTGGTAAGGTCAGCTTCCTATCACAGGGCGGCGGTGAAACCCTACGTGCCTATACCAAAGTTTCGATGCTGCGCGACGACCGCGACGACGAGGACGAACTAGGCAACGACGATGAATACTATGATGGTGGCGATGATACTGATGAGATGACTGAGATCGATTTCGAGGGCGGATCTGAGTCCGAAGAGTAACATTTCTACTTAAGAGATTAATCTCTAGAAAGGATTTTTATGAATAAGACAAAAAAAGTTGCATGGCATAAGCAGCTTCGCAAAGCAAAGAAAATCAAGGAAAAGCAGCGTCAGGCCCAGAAGTCAGCTGCTGTTGCAACAGCAGCGAGGCGCTAAAGCGCCAAATTGCTAGGTACAAGTCGATGACCCCATAGCTAAAGCTGTGGGTCTCTAGCTATCAAGAAGTGAGTTATGGGCAGTCTATCCCCCTCGCAATCGCAATCATCGGCCTCTGTCCGTAACGTCTTAACCCTGCTCGCCTCACGAGATGCACGACTGGTAGCTGGTGCATCCGGATTAGAACGCCGAGTAACGTGGGCATGTCATATGCGTGCTCGCTTACCGGCATTTGAAAGTGTGCAGGGAGGAGAACTGGCTCTCCTCACACTGGTGCAATTACGCCGACTGAATGAGACTCTTCCTCACTTACTCAAAAGCCTCCATCAAGCTGGAGTCGCAGTGGTTGCTGTTGCGGCCCAGGCCGAAGAGGCGTTGGGAGATGAGGCGAAGGGGTTAGCTAATCAGTTGCATCTCCCACTGATTTTGCTGCCTCCTCATGTGCTCATCGAAGAGATTGAACGTGAGGTGATTACGTTCGTTGTCAGTTTTCGCGATGAAATAGAGCACGATGCGACGGAAATTGCACAACAACTGATGCAGTTGAGCGTGCATGGAGCTGGTATACAGGGTGTCTGTCAGCATCTTGCTAACAGCCGTGGTAAGTGGGTCGTTGTGCAGGATGCAGATTATCAGGTGCGCTTGCAAGTTGCGCCTGCGCAAGCCGAGCCTCTGCTCTTACCAAATGTGTTGACTGACGAACTGCTCAGGTTGCGAGGATTAGCACGGGTCGTTGAACCAATCCCGAGCAGACATGAGATTGTTGGATATCTCTCGCTCATTGGGCGTGAGAGTGATTTTGATTACCTGGAACGCATTGTCCTGGGCAATGTGACTCCAATTCTGGCCATTGAGTTTGCTCGCGAGCGTGAGCGGAGCGAGGTGGAGAGCCGTTATCAAGTTGAGGCGTTTACTGATGTTCTCCAGGGCCATTATCAGCAACCTGAGGAAATGATGGCTCGTGCACGTCTTCTTGGCTATGATCTCACTGTACCCCAGGTGGTGATTCTTTTTGAGGTTGCCATTCAGGAGCATGAGACCTCTCTCGGCAGTGCTCTTACCCAGTGGAGCAAACGTATCCGCGATGAACTCTTGCGCTCCTGGCAAAATTGCTGGGTGTTGCTTGAGCCGCGCAGGATCACTGCTTTGTTGCCCCTTTCAGAGATAGAAGCAACTCTGGACCCTGAGCAAGAGCGTGAGAATGAGAACACTACCTATGCGCGTATTGAGCGGCTCATGGCCCGTGTTCTTTCTGGCAGAGACGACGGAACAAACCTTCCCGTCTATTCCTGCGGTATTGGTCGTATTGCGCACAATCTACAAGGTATCCCTCTCTCATTCCGCGAAGCGCAACAGGCATTAGAGATCGGGCGACACCTCTTTGGTGAGGGCAATCTCCATTCATTTGCTCGCCTGGGCATCTATCGTCTGCTCTTCTATTTGAATAACCACAGCGAAATGAATGATTTCTACCATGAAACGCTAGGCCCACTTCTCAGGCATGATAGTACCTATATTGATACGCTGGAGGGCTTTTTTCGCTGCAATGGCAATCTGAGTGAGATGGCACGGACTATGCATTTCCATCGAAACTCATTACTTTACCGCATCAATCGTATCGAAGCCCTACTGGGCCACTCACTTGAGGACCCTGAGCTGCGTCTATCTCTGCAGATTGCTTTGAAGATTCATCATTTGCAAAAGCACTAGAAGCAAAGGCCACTCCAGCCCCTTATAAGCGGTGCTTGCTATTATCTGGCTTCTTCCGCGTTTCCTCTCTTGCCATCTCTTCAAGTTGCTTCCTCTCTGCTTTATGAGAGGCTAGGTATTGGCTGAGCTGTACGGTAATATTCAAGCTTTTGCTAAGTGCTTCCTTCTTCTCCTCAAGTGCATTATACGTCGTTACTATATCCTTTAGATGCTCTACATCGTCTCGATTATCCAGCGATAGGCTCACATCAGGTAACCCTGGTTTCGGCTCATATCCAAAGGCCTGTCCGGCTGAGTCCCGATACTTCCAAGACTCGACTCTGTTGGTCAATGACAGAAATACTGAAATGGTACAATGCAGGGAAAAGTCAGCCAAGAGAACAAGTGTTAAGGAGGACGTCGATGTCAATGTATGCCAGAGAAATGGAAAGCATCCCAGAAGAAACGGTCCGTGTTGCACATGCTGCTTGCCCGAAAGGAACCTTGGCAATGCGTTTGCGTGAAGAGTTGGCAGATCTCTATCAGGATGAGCACTTTGCCAGCTTGTACCCAGTTGAGGGGCAGCCTGCCTACCAACCCTGGCGACTGGCGATAGTCACCGTGCTGCAGTATACCGAAGGTCTGACGGATCGACAAGCGGCCAACGCCGTTCGCGAACGAATTGATTGGAAGTATGCATTGGGCCTGGACCTAACTGACCCTGGTTTTGATTTCTCAGTCCTCTGCGAATTTCGCACGCGTTTGCTAGAGCGCCAGCAGGAGGCCCTGTTACTTGATCGGCTCTTAGAGGTATGCAAGCAGCGGGGATGGCGGAACCGCAGGTGGCAAGCAACGCACCGATTCCACCCATGTGTTAGCGCGTGTGCGCTCGCTCTCGAATCTAGAATGTGTGGGAGAAACGCTGCGAGCGGCTCTCGATGATCTTGCGGCACTTGCCCCTGATTGGCTGGTGCAGCAGATCAGCCAGGACTGGTTTGAGCGATACAGCCACCGTGTCGAGAACTATCGCTTACCCAAAGCGGAAAACCAGCGCATGGCATTGGCACAACAAATTGGAAAAGATGGGATGCATCTGTTACAAGCACTGCAGCGACCAGAAGCCCCTGAAGAACTGAAGAAGAGTGAAAGCGTGCAACTGCTCAGACAGATCTGGCAGCAGTATTACGACCTCTCCGATGGAAAGGTGAAATGGCGAGCAGGCCCACAAGCAAGCGAAGGTGAGGGGATTATTCGTTCTCCCTATGATGCTGAAGCAAGGACCGGCAAAAAGCGAGATACAATATGGTTTGGTTATAAATTCCATATAACAGAAACGTGTGCATTGGAGGCAACTGGGGATGCCCAGGCAAGGTTCTTACCTCAACTCATTGTCCAGGTAGAGACGACTGTGGCAAACGTACAAGATGTGGAAATGACACAGACGATTCAAGAGGACCTCGCCCTGCATCAGCTCTTGCCTGATGAACACATCGTGGATACAGGCTATGTCGATGCGGATTTACTGGTGAGCAGCAAAGAGAACTATGGCCTCACCCTGCTCGGCTTTCACGGGTAGGTATTTTCATGCGGCCTCCTGGGAAGCCAAAGGAGCCATCTGACTGGAAAGCGGCTTCGGCTTCTTGCGTGCTGGCATAAGCAGAGGCAAAGGTTCAGGCACGAACTGTCCCAAAGGCAAAGGTTCACCTTTGAGCAGAGCCACCAAAATGTGCCGCAGGCCCTGGGCAAAGCAGCTCTGGAGTCTGGGGCGTGAGCGTTTGGTTGCCGTGCGTCGGGCAATATGCAACTCTGGCAAGGCCTCCAGTCCGCTACAGGATGGTGAGGCCTCAGCTTCACCACCGCGACTTCCCACCCATAAGGTGGCGACTGCTATTGCCAACCACAAGCGACTGGCTCGTGCAGGATCAGTCATCTTGGTTTGATGCCATTGCCAGCCTCCTCGTTTGGTATCCTTAAATCCTCCTTCGATCCAAGATCGCAGAGCGTACCACACCACATTAGCCGCTTCAGGAGCTAAATCGGTCAGGATGAGCCAAGGATCAGCGTAGCCTTCATCCCAACGTGCCAGCAGAGTGCAGCGGAGTGTCTTGCCCACAAAGCAGTCCACATGACCACTCCAAGCCGTTCCCGTCCGGGGAACCAGAGTCCAAAGCCATACCCATTTCTCATCTCCCACAGGGCGCACTTTGCCGCCTAAGTTGATGCGCAGAAAAGGGTGCCAGCCAACTGAGACGATGTGCTTGAAGAGCCATGGAGCATACAGTCCGCGATCTGCCAGCACGAGCACCATCCAATCCTTGGGCACACTGCCTTGCAGCACCGTGAATAACTCCTTCCAATACGGTTCCCAAGATCCCTTCTCATGGCTACGCACGATCTTCCACGCAACCGGAATAGCACAGCCGCGATAGAGGACACTGATCGCTAAGACCGTGAAGCGAGATGCTCGGGTCGTCGCATCCATACCCCATAAGCATTAAGTTAAGAGTAATTCGAGTTGCCAGTCCAAGCCATCCAGCAAAAGCTGGGCAGTACTAGGATAAGCGGCTCGACGATCAATACGACATCCAGCTTGTAATGTACGCAGTATAGATTGCACAGTATTTTCAAGATTTCCCTCGTAAAAAGCGACCATAATCCGATTACATTCACGACGAAGACTGGCCGCCGCTTTGACAATGCTCCGAAGCGGGTCAAGCCAGCACCCTTCTTGTATGAAAGATTGCTGAATAATCATAGCACAG
>DASYAN010000111.1:0-3095 GCA_036501345.1 Ktedonobacteraceae bacterium | reverse complement strand
CTCACTAGGCTGCCCCTGTTGCTCTTGCGTAATTTCAATCTCATTGCCTTGACCAATAAGATTCTTTTCAGGTTGGCTGTATGTGAGGACAAAGCTCTTGCCACTTTTGCTCAACGTGCCAAGGGAAAGAATTTGTTCATTGTCGGTATCAAGCAGCCAGGCATTATATTGATACCCATCTGGAAGATTACTCAGACCTGAAGTGGTGATTTTGAGTGCATCGGTATTGCCCGCGACCGAGGTCTGACTATCAAAAAAACTTACCTGACCAGTGGCTGTTACTGATGGTGACGATGATGGAACTGACTTTTGTGACATGTAAAAGATGGTAGTTGCGATTGCACCACCAGCAATTACCAGTACTAATAGTAAAAAGATGAATAGTTTTCGTCCCCCGCGTCCTGACTGCAATGGAGGCTGAACAGGTGGAGTACTCGGGTGCTGGTACCCTGGCGCTAGGTTATTTGGCTGTGCGCGTTGCTCCTGCTGAACGTTGGGAGCACTATGGAATGGATCACGGTCAACATAGATCGTTGATTGTGCATCATTTTGGTTGTGCGATTGAGGATGACCCGCCGTTGGAGGAGGGCTGTTGGGTCCAGTCACGACCGTAGCGATACTGTCTGATGGCAGATCGCCTACGGTAGCAACCTCACCTCCCAATCGTGGCTTTAGGAGAGCTCCACAATGTCCGCAAAATACTGCTTCCTCTTCTAAAGGTGTACTACATCTTGGGCATTCCATAATTTATTTTCCCTTTCTAATGAGGTAGAAGGTGCAAGAGTTCCATTCCCCCGTGGAAGAGAATGATCAGAAGCGCAACACAGGCAAGGACTATATGTACAGAGCGCCATATGCGAATTGTATGAACAGCTCGTCTTTGCCTCTGAAGAGATTGTCGCAACCTGAGATATCGCCCTAAAGTATCTTGTAACTTTTGAAAATCTTTCTGTTCGCCAGCGCTAATTACTGGCATCATTGATGGAAGCCGCCTCTGGTATTCAAGAACAGGTGCAGCGTACTGCTTAAACTGCTCAGATTTGCCCGCACAGAGGCGTTCGATTGTATACTCCAGTTCTAATAAGCTTTCTTCGACAGTTTTGATAATGCCAACTCCGTTGGTATTGGCCTCCTGCGCGATGATGTGGGTTTGTGTTCGATCGAGAAAACGACCAACTATGCCACTGACTACCAGCAATAGCAGAGCGAAAAGGGCACTTGTTCCTCCCTCTGCCTGGGTAAAACAGCTCAGATCTGTGCAGTAATCATGGAAAATGTGTGTATAGTTCTCATGCAGGAAGGCAATAAGCAGCGAGGTAATACCAATCCATATGTGCATCCACAGCCAATCCTGTGCCTTTCCTGGCAATCCCCGTACAAAACGGCGGCGCAATGAGTATGAGGCTGTACCAAGTACCAGGACAAAGGCAACAATGCCAAAAGTACGTAGTGGTTCGGCAAATGGCCCAGCAAAAGGCTGCGTATGGATAGCCGAGAGATACCAAGCAAAGATCGCACCATAGAGGAGGAGACAGAGTAGCAACCACTGCCAGGACGCCTTTGATCTGGGAACTCTCCAGATGCTTCGGCGAGCTGATGGCTTTGGTTTTACAGCAAGTGCCATGATGTTTATTGTACCTTTCTGATCTCGCTCAACCATTAGTATTATATCAACTCGTGCTCTAGCATACAACCAGCGGGCGCGATAAATCGGGCCCCTACACTCGGGCAATGAATTGCCCAATGGAAGCGACAAATTGCTTTTTCCCACGCATTACATGCACGTTATTGATGAGTTTCATGCCTGCGACCACTCTTTCCCTAAACCTATTCGTTGCTATACATTGAAGCAATGACCTGCCAGAAAGGCAAAAACACGATTTATCGTGTCCATCCAGCAATTTATTGCCCAAGTGTAGGGACCCGATTTATCGCGTCCTTTGGCGGAGAATATCTTCAGTTGAACCAAAGAATTGTGTAGGCTGAACCCGGAAGGCAGCTCCCGTTGGGCAAGCCTGTATACAGGCCTGATTCTCATAGCCAGCACACAGGTCACATTTGATTGCCACTTTCTTACGCATCTCGCTTACAGAATCAATCGTCTGGTATGGGGAGAGTGGGCCTGGTGCAGCTTGATTTTGTGCCATGGGCAACATTTTCCGCCCACGTTCTTTCCCGCTTCCTTTGGCAAAGAATGAGCTGAACCGCTGCAAGTTCATGGAAGTATCCTCATCCTCGTCATCAAGTGTCATAATGGAAATGTTATCATAAGGACAACGTTCAGCACAGATACCACAACCGATACAGCTATCTGTAATGTAGACCTCTCCTGAAGGATGACGGGCAATACCAGCACGACTACAAAGCATGCAGACCGGGTCCTGGCACTGGCGACAAGCCGTGGCAATACTGATATTGCCGATAACCATACCTTTGCGATTCATACGTGAATGCCCATGCCGACGTGCACATGCTTCTTCACACTCGTTGCAATGAATACATTTTTCTAAATCAATGACCAGCACCTCAGTGCCTTCAACAACACCTCCACCAACCAGCGCACGCAATCCTGCTCGTGCTGCCGGATCAGAGCGCAATTGCATCGCCTCTGTGTAGTCTTGTTTCAGCGGATCAAAGATAGCTGTCTGGGCGGAGACAGCAGATTCAATATATTGCTGAGAACGAGCCTGGAAGCGATAACCTACCTGTGGATAGCGTGCAAAAAGTGTCAAAAGAGCCTGATGCGGGACTCTAGCCACCCGGGCGCGTGTAATTGCACAGACCGTCACCGATCGTCCATCTCCCAATAAGTCGAGACCTCCAGCAAAATAATCTCCACGTTGCCTATATGCAATAATACGCTCATCCGTTTTATCGCGGCCCGTACCCGCCTGTGTGATGCGTGAAACCTTGACGAAACCTTCTAAGAGCAGATGGAGCATTTCTCTGGCAGGTTTTCGACTGCTCTCCTCACCAAAAAGATATTCGTCTCGCTCAAACAGTTTCACTTCTGCTTGCTCTGCTATTTGGTGGATGTCACTATCCGATACGTCTTGAAACAAAGCCATATTTTTTAGGATGGCTTCAATTGAACG
>DASYAN010000110.1:0-9277 GCA_036501345.1 Ktedonobacteraceae bacterium | reverse complement strand
CTTTTCATAAGTCTCCAAAATAGAGTACAATCAAAGAAAAAGATTATGAACACTAGCAGGAGAAGTATTTTCATGGATCAGCTCTTACTCGAACAACTTCAACAAGGTCCTTTGCTGTGTGATGGGGCAATGGGCACTCTGTTATATTCACGCGGAGTGACCTATGACCAGTGCTTTGATGCATTGAACCTGACCAACCCGAATCTTATCCAAAGTATTCACAGCGAGTATCTCAGTGCTGGTGCACAAATCATCGAAACAAATACCTTCGGGGCCAATCGTGTCAAACTCGAAACGCACAATTTGGCAGAGAAAGTGCGAGAGATCAATTTTCGCGCTGCACGTATTGCTCTGGAAGCACGCGAGATATCAGGACTTCCTGCTTTCGTCGCTGGAGCCGTTGGCCCCACTGGTCGGCCTATACAAGCACCCGACGAGCACCGTTTGAGTGAGTTACGCGCCATTTTCCGCGAACAGATCGAAGCTCAGCAGGAAGGTGGCGTCGAATTGCTGATTCTCGAAACGTTTTCGAGTCTGGCTGAGCTGAGACAGGCGGTCCTAGCGGCCAAAGAGGTCGGAGGACTGCCAATCGTGGCCCAGATGAGCTTTTATGAGGATGGGCATACCCTTTCCGGGCAGTCGGCTGCACGTGTTGCTACTGTTCTGAGCGATCTAGGTGTCGATGTCATAGGAGCCAATTGCAATGTGGGACCTGCCGTGACCTTAGATGTCCTGAACGAGATAATCTCAACAGTCAAACAGGCAGAGACAGGCACACTTCCCTTTTTCTCAGCACAACCAAACGCTGGTCTGCCTAAGAGAATCGACAATCGCTTCTTCTACGTCTCTACACCAGATTATTTTGCTGATTCTGCTTTGCGTTTCGCCCAGATGGGAGTACGCTTGATTGGGGGCTGCTGTGGTACAACACCGCACCATATCCAAGCAATGCGTAGGGCACTCGATGAACAGTATGGAAACTCCACCCAATTTGCAACCTCTCCTTCAAAAGAGAGCGAACAGCCAACAGGAACAACCAGCAGCCACATCACAGCAATCAGACTTATTGAAGAAGAGGCTATTCTCCCTCAGGAGGGCACCAGGACCTCTCTACAAGAAAAGCTAGCCGCTGGTAACTTTGCCATTAGTATCGAACTTGATCCGCCAAAGGGTTTGAATCCAACAAAACTGCTGACTGGCGCAGCACTGCTGCAGCAAGCAGGAGCTGACTTTATCAATATCGCTGACAGCCCGATGGCTCGTGTGCGCATGAGTTGTCTTGCCCTAGCACGCCTCATCCAGGATCACTTGGGCATCGAGACGATCATTCATTTTACTACACGCGATCGTAATTTGATGGCCATACAGTCCGAACTATTAGGAGCTCATGCTCTAGGCATCCGCAATATCCTGGCATTGACAGGTGATCCGCTACGTGTCGGTGATTATCCCAATACTACCGGCGTATGGGATGTGGATTCGATCGGCCTGATTCAGGTTATCCATGGCCTAAATGAAGGACATGACGCCGCTGGCTCTTCAATTGGCGCCAAATCATCATTTCATATCGGATGCGCTCTTAACCTGAATATGACCGATGAAGAGACAGACCAGGAAATTGAAAAATATCATCGTAAGCTTGCAGCCGGGGCCCATTTCATCATGACCCAACCTATTTACGAGCTAGCCCCACTCGAGCGCTTCTTGAGCAGAGCTGGCAAACCACCTATTCCTATGCTACTCGGCTGTGTCCTTCTGCATAACTCGCGCCACGCAGAATACTTACATAACGAGGTACCAGGCATCACTATCCCAGAAGATATACGAGCACGCATGAAAGCTGCTGGCGAACATGGTCATGAAGAGGGCATGCAGATTGCACAGGAACTTCTCTCCGAGGCTAGCAATATGATCCAGGGAGTCTACCTCTTACCCTCTTACAGACGCTACGATGTCGTCAGTGAGCTGATAAAAGCCTTGCGAAGCAAGCATACTATTGCAAACTACCACGGCTCGTAGTATACTTGAACAGTCCAAGTATCACAGGTTGTTCTGTTTAAGAATACAAAAGATATTGGACAGGCAGAAACATAACTTGTCCTTATTGGAAATATTGTCAAACTAGTTTTACAAAGAGGAGATTTGGCCTATCAATATTCGGGGGAACGATCGTGCGCGTGAGCGTGAAACACGAGTGAACGAGCGTATTCGCGCACGAGAAGTACGCTTAATCGACGAGAATGGCGAGATGTTGGGAGTGATGCCCCCAATGCGGGCATTAGAAATTGCGCGGGACAGAAATTTAGACCTGGTCGAAGTATCGCCAAACGCCGTTCCACCAGTCTGTAAACTGATGGATTACGGGCGATATAAGTATGAGCAGGCCAAGAAAGAAAATGAGGCGCGTAAGAACCAGAAAACCATCACGCTTAAAGAAATTCGCATGCGTCCACGTACAGATGATCACGACGTAGAAGTAAAGACACGCAAAATCCAAGAGTTTCTGGCAGAAGGCGACAAAGTGCGAGTCAGTGTACAATTCCGTGGACCAGATATGCGTCATCCAGATATTGGCCGTAAGTTACTAGATGGAATAGCTGAAGAGCTGAAAGGGATGGCAACTATCGAGCGCTCACCAGTAATGGAAGGGCGTATGATGTCAATGATCGTCTCCCGTGCTCCTGGATGGGAACCGCCGAAGAAACAGACACCTCCCTCCACTAGCAAACACAACACTGCACAAGCACCTGTACAGGATCCGCCCGAGAGTGACGAAGCAACTCAAGCACCTATAGAGAATCCGTCCGAGAGCGACAAGGTAACTGAGGTGCCATCGCAGTAACTATTCTCTCCTCATCTAGGCTCAGAGACTCCGCAGCCAGGACAAATATTCGGCTCGTTGGTAATCTGAAATGTGCTTAACTTACAAAATTCAAAAATGAGGGTGTAGGTCTTCTAGACTATACCCTCATTTTTGCTTGGCAAGCATTATTTGACATTTCACCAACAACCAACTAAGATAGATGCTAACCAATAAACCATTGCACTATCCAGGAGCGCACAAAATAGCGCTGCTATAGGGAGGCGTCCGGTGATTAGATACGATGATCCACACTGGTATGAGGAAAAATACCCTGAGCATGGTTACTCAGTAGCATCCAAACTACAGAATCCGCCATCACAAGCGATAAACCATGATTTTGAACATCATTCTCCCCTACCCATATCACAAGACGACACTTCAGAGCAGGATACTAAAAGCCAATCTCCATACCTGGATCGGTATTCTCGCTTTCAGCGGGTATTCGAACAGTTTCTCATCATCGCCCCCTTCGTCATTATTGCCTTCTGGATTGGCTGGTTTAGCCAGGAGTTCTATAGCAATTCGTTTTTTAACCAGAGTAATCAGTCCAAAGCTGATGCTAATCTCGTTCAGTATGCATGGGACAAGATTGACCAGAATTATGTCGATCGCAAGGATATTGACTACAAGAAAATGGCGTATGCAGCTATTAATGCCATGGTCCAAAGCTTGGGAGATACAGGCCATTCACGCTTCCTGAACCAGCAAGATGTCAACAAAGAGAACCAGCAATTAAATGGCAAGTTTACAGGAATTGGTATTTACTTGTCCCAAGATCCGCAGACGAAAAATTTAATTATCGACGCAACCATTCCTAGTTCACCAGCTCAGAAAGCTGATCTTAAACATGGAGACATTATTGTGGCGATCAATGGCGTGAGTATGCAGGGTAAAAATATCAGTAGCGCCAGCAACCTCATTAAAGGCCAGGCAGGTACCAGCGTTACTATTACTATTCAGCGACAGGGTGAAGAGCACCCCAGAGAGGTTAGCCTTAAGCGGTCTGAGATCGTAGCCCCCAACGTCACTGTGTACTATATCCCGCAAAGCCACATCGCAGATATTCAAGTGGTACAATTCGCCACTGGTGTTTCCACCCAGCTACAAAATGCGATAAATCAGGCTAAGAATAAGGGGGCAACCAAGATTATTCTCGACCTGCGTAACAATCCAGGCGGCTATCTCCAAGAGGCAGTCGACACAACCAGTCTCTTCGTTAAAAAAGGCAATGTCTTGCTTGAACAAGATAGTAGTGGAAAACGCACCCCAGTTCCTGTCAACAATCATGGGAATACATTTGATACATCTTTGCAGATCATAGTGCTGGTAAATGGCAATAGCGCTAGTGCAGCAGAAATTGTTTCAGGAGCATTACAAGATAATCATCGCGCCATCCTTCTTGGTCAGAAGACCTTCGGAACTGGCACCGTCCTGCAGCAATTCACTCTTCCCGATGGGTCGGCACTTTACCTGGGAACTCAAGAATGGCTCACTCCCGATGGCCACTTTATTCGCCAGAAACCCAATAAACCCGGCAGTGGCGGGATCACTCCTGATATTATTGTCACGGCGAAACCAAACACACCCACGCTCACGCCAACCTATGAGAACCAGCAACATCTGACAGAGCAACAGATTCTCGACAGTGGAGATGCTCAGTTGTCTGCCGCTATCCACTATTTAACGAAGTAGTGACATTTCAGACGATAATCTTATCAACATCAGGCGCATTCCCGTTTGGATTGGAGAATTCAATGGTATTACTTCCCCCATTCAAGCTTACTGCGATACCCGCTGTCGCAAACGTGCTAAAACTGCCAGTTGGAGATCCATTGAAAACTATTGCTGGCCCACCGTTGACACTTATATATTCATCTTGGCTACCAGAACTTCCATTCGAATAATAGAGAGTGAGGGTGTAAGTGCCCGCACCAGCTTTGTTCACATTATTAAACCGCAAAGTACCACTTTCACCGCTTGACCTCACACCAAGATCGCCAACTCTAGCTCCCCCAGAACAGCTAGAGCAGCTAATCACCCGTGCACCACCAGCCAACGTATTCTGAGATACTTCGGCTTCATAGCTTATCGCTGCATCTGTAGCAGTTGGTGTTGGTGTTGGCTTTGGTGTTGGTGCTGGTTTTGGAGGTTGTACTGGTGGAATATCGGCCACAGCAGGTTGAGCTATTGGAGTATCGGTTACAGAAGGTTGCACTGTTGGAGTATCGGTAACCTGAAGAGGAACTTGTACCATTGAAACACTCGTGATCTGTGGGATAGCCACTTGTTTGGTATTGGCTGTCTGCAAACTGGTGTCATGTGTAGTCATTACCAATGGCCAAAAAACATACCCAATCAAAGTCACAATCACTGAGACAAGAAGCACTAATCCTAGCACTCTTCTACCATGCAGTAGTTGTATAGGCCGTAGTCCAGCTATATCAGGATTTCCCGCCAACAATAAGGTATCCTCAGTTGCTGCATACCTACTGTACTCATCGGCTGAGTTTTCAGTTGCTGCATACCTACTATACTCATCAACTGAGTTTTCAGTTGTTATTACAGGCAAGACATCTGCTTCCTCTTGCACAGATTCTATTGGAGGCAATACATCTATTTCTTCCTGCACAAAGGGAGCAGTTACAAACCAATCATCTGCTTTTTTCTCGTTTTCTCGATCGTCGATAGGATATGCCTCTACAGGAAAAGGAAAGGGAATTTGATAGGACAAGGCAGATGAGGCTAGTGGCCCGGAAAGAGGATGGACCTCTGTCCTTTCAGGCACGTTAGCTTGGAACATAGAAGCTGTATTGATAGGCACTGCTCCGCCAATCTCTGCACTAGAGATAACTCCAGATAATTCTGGTGACTGATGTGCAGGATTTGGAGGTGCAGTACGCTTGCTAATGGGAGATACAACGTCTTTTGCCTTTACCGAACGCATAGGGCGAGCAATAGACCTATTTTTACGAGAAGATGCAGAATGAGCAAGAGGAAAATTGGGCGGCGGTGACAAAATGGATCGGATCACTTCTAGAAACAGCGAGAAATCAAAAAATCGTTCGGCAGGATCTTTGGCCAAAGTCTTGAGTATGGCTGCTTCAAGAGAGGGTGGAAGATCAGCAACACTCTCAGAGAGTGCAGCGGGCAGAGCATTGGTCGGATGTCCCATCATGGTTGAAAGGCTTTGGACGGCAAAAGGAACCCGTCCCGTAATCAGTTCATAAGCCACGCAACCTAGGGCATATTGATCACTCTTGGCATCATAGGTACCATCAAATTGCTCTGGGGCCAGATAGCAAAAGGCGTACTCTTCTGCGGTCTGGTCACGAATGATGGCATCCTTCCTGCTCACAACAGCAAAGTCTGTCAATATAGCCTGATCACTACTATCAAAGAGGATATTTTCCGGCTTGATGTTACCATGAACAAGATTGTGCTCATGCCCATAAGCTAAAGCCTCTCCCACCTGTGAGACTATGTTCAATGCATCTCGTAGCGGCAAGCGATCAAGAGAGAATTTCTTCAGATGTCTGCGTAAAGACCCATTGGGCAGATACTCCCGCACGACAAAGGGTTGCTCTTCTTCTATCCCCATATCCAGAATAGGTACTAGATATGTATGCTGGACTTGCTGAATGCGCTGAACCTTCTGCAAGAGATTCTCGCGCTCATGCGGGAAACGGAAAAGGAACGAAGCAAACACAGTGAGAACCACTTGACGCTCAGGCTCATT
This sequence comes from Ktedonobacteraceae bacterium, assembly GCA_036501345.1. GTDB lineage: Bacteria > Chloroflexota > Ktedonobacteria > Ktedonobacterales > Ktedonobacteraceae > DASYAN01. The sequence goes on along the minus strand of DASYAN010000110.1, from coordinate 2,678 downwards.
GATGGGAGAAGCCAGATAGGTCGTATGCGAATATTTTTTGCTTAATGTCTCGGTCAGATTATATTGATTAAATTTTTCTGGCATACTGCAATCCTCTCTACGAACTTTCGCCCGAACGCCTCTCAGACGACAATCTTATCAATACTAGGGGATCTATCGTGTGTATTGGAGAACTTGATGGTATTATCCCCAGCACTCAAGCTTACCATAACGTTGACTGTTCTAACCGTACTGAAACTCCCAGTATCAACTCCAGTGAAGGTTATTGCTGGTCCAGCGTTCACACTTATATACCCAGTCATACTACCAGAATCTCCTTCAGTATAGTAAATTGTGAGCGAATAACTGCCGGCGGTGTTCTTATTAACGTTCTTAAACCACAGAGTGCCTTTTCCACCATTCGACTGCAGACCAAGAATGCCAACTCTGTATCCTCCTGAACAGCCTGAGCAGCTAATCACTTTGGCAGTTCCAGCTATCGTATTCTGCGGCACTTCAGCTTCATAGCTTGTCGGTGCTGGTATAACTGCAGTTGCTGGCATATTTTTGACTAGTACAGTAGATTGCACTACTGGAGTATTGGTAACAGAAGCTTGCACTGTTGGCATAGCGGCAAGTTGAGTAGAAACTTGTGCCGCCGAAATACTTGTAGTCTGCGGAATAATCACCTGTGTATTGTTGACTGTATGCAAACTTGTGTTAAGTATGGGCACCACCAACGGCAAAAAAATATACACAATCAAGGCCACGATCACAGAGAGAAGCACCGTTAGTCCCAAGGCTCTTCTTCTACCGTACAGCTGCTGTACAGGCTGTGGTTCATCTTTATCAAGACTCCTCGTAAACGCTAATACCTCTTCCTCCGCTACATACTCATTGTATCCATTATATGAGCCTAGAGTCGATATTGCATAAAATGCATCCGTTTCTTCCCGTATGTCTAACAATAAGCTATTTGGGTGTTCTTCACCCGTCCATGTGGTCTTGTCTTGTTTAGTTGTGGGAAATTCCACTTGCACCACTGCCTCAAGCTTTGTAGCAGATGATCCTTCGGGCTCTTGTACCTTCAACAGCAGACTCGGGCTTTTGTTTTCTCCATTATCAATAGGATCTACCTTTTCTGAAAGAGGGGGGGTGAATGGATAGGCCTGTAGGGCTAACGTTAACGACTCGTATGGAAAAGGAATGATCCCAGCCCATTCAGGCATGCTAACTTGGAATAGGGAAGAAGTCTTCACAGGTTTGGTCACGTCAACTTCAGCACTGAAGGAGGCTCCAGATGGTTCTAGCAACTGAGACACAGGATCTGGAAGTGCAGTACGATTGCTCATGGGAAATGCAGCATCTCTTACTTGTGCCGATCTCACAGAATGAGCAATGGCTCTATTTCTACGAGAACGATCAGAACGTACAAGAGGAAATGCAGGTGGTGGCGACAAAATAGATTGAATCACATCCAGAAACAGCGAGAAATCAAAAAATCGTTCGGCAGGATCTTTGGCCAGAGTCTTGAGTATAGCTGCTTCAAGGGAGAGCGGAAGGTCAGCAACATTCTCAGAGAGTGCGGCAGGTCGAGCATTGCTCTGGTGTCCCATCATGGTCGAAAGACTCTGGGCGGCAAAAGGAACCCGTCCCGTAATCAGTTCGTAAGCCAGGCAACCTAGAGCATATTGATCACTCCTGGCATCGCAGACACCTGCAAATTGTTCTGGAGCCAGATAGCAGAAAGCATATTCTTCTGCGGTCTGGTCACGAATGTTAGCCTCCTTCTTGCCCACAAGAGAGAAGTCTGCCAATACAGCCTGACCATTTTCATCAAAGAGAATATTCTCCGGCTTGATATTGCCATGAACGACATTGTATTCATGCGCATAAGCCAGAGCCCCTCCTACCTGTAATATGATGGTGAGAACATCCCCTAGTTTCAGACGGCGAGGAGAGAGTCTCTTCAAACGGTTACGTAAGGACTCGTTGGGCAGAAACTCCCGCACAACAAAGGGTTGCTCTTCTTCTATCCCCATATCCAGGATAGACATGAGACGCGGGTGCTGGAGCTGTCGGATACGTTGAGCCTTCTGCAAGAGATTCTCACACTCACGGGGAAAGGGAAAAGGGAAAAGCGATGAAGCGAACACGTTGAGAACCACTTGACGCTCAGGCTCATCGGTGGGAGAAGCTAGGTAAGTCGTATGCGAGTATTTTTTGCTCAATGTCTCGATAAGATAGTACTGATTAAATTTTTCTGACATAACACAATCCTCTCTATTCAACGTGCATGCGTATTAGCATAGCCGAGGAAGTGCTATTTGGCAATGACAAAAAGCAGACAACTACTAGAAAACTTTGCCAGTAGTCTTTTTGCTATTGTGTTGATATCAAACGACAATCTTATCAAGAAGGTGGCTATTAGCTACTAACTAGGACTTTGAGCACATCGTGGCTTGATAATACTTACTTGTGGGAGCATGGCCCAGGAAAGGCGCAATAAAGTGCGTAGCAGCCACTACTTTTGCTAGATCAACCCCGGTTTGAATGCCCATGCCATGCAACATGTAGAGCAGGTCTTCAGTGGCAAGATTGCCCGCTGCACCTGGAGCATAAGGGCAACCTCCCAGTCCCCCAGCAGATGAGTCAATAATATGCACACCCATCTGCAATGCAGCTAGTACGTTGGCAAG
>DASYAN010000109.1:0-10448 GCA_036501345.1 Ktedonobacteraceae bacterium | reverse complement strand
TAGAGCTTGAATAAGGATGGCAAGTGGCCCATAGGGTGATGGCAGAGTCATAAAACCCTTTGCCAGCTTCATGAGAGGATCTGTATTAGCAAACTGATCCGGTGGAGTAACCATTGGATTAGCATGGTGTTGAACCATGATCAGACTACGTGCGACGTACAAGAAGAGATCTCCGGCTGTAAGAGGATAGACAAAGATGTTCGTTATTGCGAAAATGCTACCGAAACCAAGAATGATCCAAAGCGTGGCTCGGTCCTGAAACCTCTCTGTCTGCCACCAAGCCATGCAAAAAATGATAAAAAGAATAATAAAGAATGTTATAGCAATGATAAAATTAATAGGAGTATAACCAGTGATATGTCCCATAAACGTATTAATTTGGAAATAACGTGACAATGGAAAAATATTTAATAAGTAGAATAAATATATGCATTCACTAATTATGCCAATGATAAAAAGCTGGAGGTGAGATCGTAGTAAAACAAATGCTTTCGCCAGAAAAGAGCGTAGATTTTCTCTAGAAATGGAATTATAGAAGATATCTACTGTCTTCTTCAACGTTGACATAGCAACTGTGGTAGGGACTAAATCATCAGACTTTTTTTCCATTGAGAAACTCCTTTTCCAAAGGTCTTGGTCCTGAAACCTCAGTTCCGAAGATCTTGCTGCAGCTAAGAATAGTTGTTGGGAAGACTTCAGAGCTGCTCTTTATTTCTTTGTGTGTTTGTTGCTGGGTCTTGCAAGGATAGGCACCCGAGTAGTGAGATAGACTTTATGTTCTGGTGTATACAAGGTCTCCTTTTGGGTTGCAATAGTCGCAAAGGATAGAAACCTGAATGAGGCAAATTGCACATAGAGCGGATTTACCTCGTAGAACTGCCCGTTCACGGTGACTGTTGACGAGGTAGACTTCTGGTTGGCTGTGAAGAGACTGTTTTGGTTAAAAGGAATCAATACTTGATCTCCTGCTCGTATCGCTGTGAAAGTGCATTGGTTTGTCGTACTTGCGTAATGTGAGCGATTTAAAAAATGTGTCATCGTGATCCTATATGTATAAGTTGTGTCATCGCTAGGTGGAACTGAGTGTAGAAGGCTCCAACGGGTTACGATCCAGGGGATATGGTTGAAGGAGAAATGTTGCGAGGACGCGTCAAATTGCAGATCATATCCATTATTGGTAGATAACTGGGCATGCGGGACAGCTTGCACAGGCTTAGGAGTGACAATGTAGAGCCAAAATGGAGCACCACCAGGCCGTTTAGGTTTGTCAATCAATGTTGCTGTTGCAAATTGTGTCACCAGAGCAGTTGCGAAATTATTATAAGGTTCCATCAGCATCACAGCAGGTCCCTCGGCAGTACTGGGAAATGTGATACAGCTGGAGTTGAACATAGTAGTAGGAGTATGCATCTGGGTACTTAAAAAGCGAAGCTGAGCTTCCATGTGGGCTGTACCAGCTGTCGATACATAAACTCGATTCAAATGATCCCGTTGTGCTAGCTGATCGGCTTCGGTGAGGGCGTTGCGCAAAGTTTGTAAGTCATTGTACCCATAGGTAGCCATCGAACCATTGCCAATGGAATAGCGATGACCAATCCCATCGCTATAATTGCCTTGATCAATGTCCAATATCCCTATTGTACTGCCTATGAATTGGGCAACAATAATTAGGGTTGCTAGAGCATAAATGCCATAGCGCACAGCAGGCACAAGGAATTGGACCCTGACCGATGGCAACCGTATGCCCTTTGGGTATAAATTGCCCGGTAATCCAACGGACAATTTATTGCCTGTCATGGAGGGACCCGATTTACCGTGTGCCCTCTGGGTATCGTGTTCGTCTGATGCACTGTCTATATCTACTGTATTGCGGATATCTGCCTGATCGTGGTTGGTAGGGACTCGTTTGATCGCGTCCGCAGTTTTTGCTAGGAAGATACCAACCAGGATGCAGGGACCAGGCATAAGCACAATGAAGTAATGTAGATATAATAAGAGTGAATGACGCAAAAGAACGACTATGGGTATAATTTGCCATGAGAGCAGTATTATAAGGCCACAACGGTATGGTGAGTTGAGTAGCAAGAGCCAATAGCGACGAACATATCCCCATAGACGCAGTAAATATGCTATTACTACCAATTGTGAAGCTTGATCTCGATATAGCCTGTACTTGTCCCACAGACGCAATACCCAAGGGGCACATGGTCCTGCCGCTAGCAAATTGCTGTGTCCCTTTTGGGTATTGATAGAAAACCTTGGACGCAATTGATTGGTTTCCACCTTTGTGCTTGACGGGCCCCACGCCCAGACAGCTAGTATCAATGCTGTTACTACACTGATAACAACAAGATAGATCAGCAATTGACAGATCCAAGCAAGGTAAGGAGCGAGTTGCCAGAGCATAGAGGTCTCGCCCAGGTATGGTAAAATGTTGTGCCAGTGGAGCGGATTCTGTTGAGAGAGCAGATTATAGGGATTAAGAAGGTCCTGATAAAAGACCCATGCCTGGTCATCAAAAACCGGTTTTTGCTGAGGATGGAGAAAAGTCTGTATCATCAGATGTATATCGCTAAATTGCGTGGCTATTTCCCATATGAGGTAGGGGAAGTAGATGATGAAAAGAGAGAGCAAGCCTCGGACGAGATCTCGCCAGCGCAAGGTACCAGGGGCGAGGGCAAGCGCAACCACAAAGGGGATGATCAGCATGGCTCCACTAGTATGAAGTTGAATAAGAATACCAAGTAGAAATAGTGCTGGGAAGAGCCAGCCTTTGCGGCGTGCAACAACACCCCAAAACAGCGCTATAAAAAAGAGCACAATAAAAAATGGCAGGAAATTGACGTTCCAGATAAAACGCGAGTAGACAACCGCTCGAAAGAGCGTTGCATACAGCAGTGCGGCAATAGTTCCTGCCGCTCGACCATAGTAGCAGCGCACGAAACAATAGGTGAGAAATACCGAGGCCGTCATCAAAATGGCTGTTGTGATAGCTCCCCATAGTGGGTCATTGGTGAATGCTGCAGGAATCATCAGGATATCAATGGTAGCGGGCGGTATAAAGTAACCGACAGAGGCTCTATTGGAAGTGGCAGGTATAAAACCATGGGTAACAGCATAACGAGCCATCTGAAAGAATGCAACCTCATCAGGATCAAATTCGGTGGTATTGAACTGATACAACCGCAGGAAAGCGGCCACAAATACAATCAGATAGATTTCCCAGCATAGAAGCCATGAGCGAAGAGCTATCAAACGTGCCGCTACTGGCTGCTTATCAGCCAGAGATGCCCTTGGTTTTTCAAGTAAGATTGTATCTGTACTCACCTTGTCCATCTCCTGAGAGACTATTTCTTGAGCAATATCGTAGCAGAAATTGCTCTATTCCTAATAGGGGGAAACAGGGACAGTTCTGACTTTTGAGAGGCTGTTATTTGCTTCATAGCAGCTAGCTGGCGTGCTTAGGCTAGATAGGGCTGCTGTGCTGATGGATAGATTGCGTATCCTGCCAGCAATAGGCGATGATACTGTGCTCCAAACAGTTCTACGAAAGCCTCATTCTGAGGAGTACCTGACGAATTACTACTCTCCATATCGAAGACATAGGTTGGGTGAGGGTCCTGACTCACAATTTGTGTATAAAGGTTATAGCGATTTCGCCCTGGCTGTAAGTCCGTATCGAGAGCCATGCAGGTAATACGCTCATTGCTCAGAAAGATAAGACGGTCACAGGTCCAGTAGTCGGAATAGATATGTGTAGCATGGAGGCGAAGCAAAGCATTGATCAACGTGTTCTGTTGCTGATTGAGTTTTTGTGCATCAGGGATATTCGAAAAAGGTGTGAGAGTTGTCAGGAGCAAAAACAAACTGACATAACTTAAAAGGCAATATTTTACAATGTTTGCAATATTTCTAACCGTCCACACTCGTACCAAGATGGGCAAGGAAGACAGGCCTGGAGAGAGCTTGGGCCAGATGTATGCGACGATTGCCGGGGTTGTCGCCAGCAGCCCAATCAAATAGCGTGCGGAGATGGCCGGAACAACTGCTGGCGCAGGGCTAGTGATATATGCGAGCACGGTCAGACCAGCATTTGCTAGCAGCATTAGCCGACTAGTGCAACGAACAATGTGCTCTTTTTGAACAGGAGATTTCAAGGCGGAGGAGGTCAGATGCAGTTTCCACAGTTCTTTGCTGGCAACTGCCATCGCCAGCATCCACACGATAATGAGGCCCAAGCCCCAACTTCCTTGAAATCCGATGCATGATGGCGAAAGTTGATGGATCCATTTGACAGGTGTTAGTGAGCTGGGGCATAAGGGGTAAGCGCTAGTTATCATAGGGATACTAATTAGGATCGTTCCCAATATAGATAAGCCAAATGTTCCTTTTCCTCTACTGGTTGCTCCTGATCTATAGAGCGCTAAAAGTGTTGAAAGCGAGTTATGCGAGGGATGCTCGATATTGAAGATAAGCAGGGGAAAGGCACCAATCAAAAAACCGAGGAGCCCGAAAAGGCTGGCTTGAGTACGCAGTTCGCGATGGCAGAAGATGATAAGCAGGAGCGAGGAAGTATAGACAAAAGGGAGAATCAACATATCGCTCCAGAGACCCAAACCGATTACTCCACCCAAGCATGCGTAGGCGGCAAGGCGTTTTCGCTGCTCTCGTGAGTCCATATCTGGGTGAAAAGAGAGTGCGAGCCAGCATGCTAACAAGAGTGACAGTGTTCCAAAAAGCAAAGTGTCGGGATATTCTCCGTATGCACTAAGCTCCAGGGTGAATGTATAATTAGATCCCAAGCACAATAAGAAGACAGTAGCCAGCGCAATGCCTCTGGTATAGAGCAGACAAGCCAGCAGATAGAGTGCGAGTAGAGACCCTCCATAGAGAACCACAAGACCTAGGCGCAAGGCAAAAGATGATGGGCCAAAGATGGCAAAGAAACAGGCACCAAGGTAGGCTTCAATAGTGCCATTATAGTTTTGTCCGTAGAAAAAGATGGGTCGTTCACCCCGAGTGAGGATATGCAAAGCACCGAGTCCCATCGTTGCTTCATCACTGTCGATTTTGGGCCACCCATTGCTGATTAAGACCACTCTCAGCAGCGCAGCCGCAATTATGAGCAACATAGCACCAAGGCTGTAAGGGCTGATCTTGCTATATTTGCAGTTTCTTAGAAAAGTTGATAGGAGCCCTACTCTCTCGAATGCTTTGCTGTTTACACTACCATCACTTTTTGTCTCAAGAGCTTGCTCCCTATGTTCTGGTTGAATATGAAAAAAAAGTCTCATAGATGGTGCTTTCTTACCTGCTAATCTTATGATGCTCTCCAAGGAAATTGGATCGTCTATTATGCTTCAGAGCCCGTGTATGCAAGAAGACACGATCAATTACCACAATCTTAGAAAAGATTGAGCCCTAGCTGTTCCGCTACTTTTCAAACAAGAGTCAATACAAAAGTCAGTATAGGAGAAGCTTGCATGATCATCAAGAGGGAAAAAGGGACAACTATCTTTTCTTAATTATGAGGGTTATAGGTCTACTGTATATTTGTGGTATCACTAACGTTGGTTGAAAACCTTGCGAATCTCTGATGATCCTTGACAATCCTTGGTTCTATTCTCTTGCCTTTCTTTGCCAATTCTGCTATCATCGTTGTGTACTTGCAAATCATCGCAAGTGCCAGTGACCTTGTTGATTGTGGTGAAAGGCCGGACGAGTGCGGCAGCAGGTTTCTGCATAGGTCCTATAGATGCGTCAAGCAGGGATTGAGCAAGCGAGGCAAACATAGCTAGCGATAGAGAACACAGAGAACAAGTATCCCCAAACGCTCTTCGGAGCAATGAGGTAGAGGATGCGAATGAGGTGCTTGCTTCTCTCGTAGTGCATCCTGTGAGGATTGTCGTTCCCCTCCGAACCCGAAAAGCAAGCGGTCAAGAGAACGCTATGGTTTTCGGAACTATACTAAGTCAAATGGTACTATTTTTAACTAGCAGTTTGTCGGAGAGATAATCTGAAGCCCTGACGACAGCCATTTCTACCCTCAAAGTGGGGGACCATCGTTCACTTTTGGGCCTAAAGCGACCCTCCAGCGAGGGAAATTTCGGCGAAAAGCATTCTCTCCGACAAGCTCCTAGGGAGGGCAAACTATGCGCTGCCCCTATTGTGGACGCGCCAATCTTGATACAGCGAGACACTGTGTCAGTTGTGGCCGAGACATCTCAATGCAAACATCCCCAAGTCAGCGTACGGCAACACCGCCCACGCAAACGCCACCACGTCCGCCATATCAACCGACACGCCCCGTGCAAAGGCCACCAGTTTCACAATCTCAACGGTCGCCGACTACCCCACCAGCTCCTGCACAGCCAGTTACCCCACCAAAAGCGCCTCCAGTAGCCAGACAACGAACTTTCGTCACCGTACCAGATTCCTTTGTGCTGGCTGTGCCTGCCCCAGAGCCACCAGCTCCATTTCCACCCAAAACGATGGCACAATTGCAAGCACTTGAGCAAAACGCTTTGCCATATACGTTAATTAATGATACCGCAAGTTATGGTAAGAAAAGAATCGTACGCATCATCTACCAGCGATGTGCACCATGGCAACAAGTGGCGACGCTACTGAAAGCCTTCAAGGAATACAATGAGCAGAAATTTGATACGATAATCCTGCAGGGTGTCCTGGACAAAGAAGCAGATGTTTATCAGTACACGAATGGGCAGCTCATGTTTGACCGCAATGTGCGACTAGGTAGCCAAACCATTAATCGCTACCAGATAGAGACTGGCAATGGCTATGGCAGCGACTCCGTACGCATTGTTTTGTCGGACTAGTTACCCTGACTGAACTGTTAGCATCCAGAAATCTTGTGTAGGCTTTTGGGGATCGTTGGCACCGCGAGTCAGAAAGAGATGACCGTTGCCATCACAGGTGGCTGTTCCCAGTAGGCTACCATTAGTTGGAAGCGGTGCGAGCTTTTGCCAATCAAATGTGTCCAGATTGAGAAGCCAAGTAGAATTGAGACTCGTATTATGTGCGCTATCATAGCCGCCAATAAATGCCATTTGACCAGGCCACACCTGGCAAGCCGCTGCTCCACTGAGTAATTGAGGTATGCTAGCCGACTGTGTCCAGCGATTGAGTGTTATATTATAACGATAGATCTTCTTTGTCTGTATATGTTGTGCCGTATCTGTTGCTCCCCCCAGCACAAGAATGCCTCCCCTGTTATCGCTGGTAAGGGCTACATAGCCCAGCCCTACTGGGAGCGGAGCCAGCTGGTTCCAGTGTTGTGTGGCGATGTCATAGCGATACCAGCCAGTGTTAGCTCGTGCATATGGATTCGCTGCTTGCATAAAGCCCTGTGTGATATAGAGATGGCCCTGCTGATCGGCTAGCATCGAGTTCCCAAATCCGAGTTCGATTTGAGCTGGTGCACTGATCTTCCGCAGTGAGCCATCCTTTGGCTGATACATATACAGGGCTGAAACAACCGTATGCGTATCAGGCGAATAACCAGCCGTAAAGAAGATCTGGGCATGTTCATCTACCGCTGCCGCATTATTTACCATCGCCGGAAATTGTTTGGGGACAACCTCCCAGGAAGCAGCGTCAATGTTATAACGGTACAGGCTATGGTCATAGTGATCGGTGGAGGAATGTGAGCCGAGATAGCCACCATTCATATAGATGGAGGGTTGTCCTTGCTGTTCAATGTAGACCGCGGCGTTGTCAGCGTTAGGAATGGGTGGCGATGGCAGAATTTGCCAAGAACTATCTGCTATTTTCTCGCTGGCTATCCGCGTTGGCGTTGGATGAGTAAGTGTAGTTGGTGTCGGATGCGGAAGTGTATTACTCTGAGGCCAAGGTGTGATGTATGTGCAGACGAGCAATGACGCCATCACGAGAAATACTACTATGGCTAGAAGGAAGCTAATCTGTGTAGTACGCTGTGATGTAATTGCGAAGCGCACAGTATGCCGCGGTATACCCACAGACGTAGGTGGTTCCGTAGGTGGAGGTGCTGCTGGAGGTTGATGTATTTCTTCTGAGGCTTGCTGAGCTGTTTGCGATTGCGAGGAGCGGCGCTGCAGGCTTTCATCGATCGAGGCCAGTTGCGCCAGACGATCCTGCTGGTCCTGACGTGCTCGACGGAGCGCTTCACGTATGTGTTGCCGCTGCTCCAGAGATGGTAAAGGCAGAGTGGCAGGTCGCTCTGGCTCTGTATGGGGCGTCTTGTGTCGCTTCACAGACGGAAGAGGGGCTGTATCTTCATCCTTTAGAGCCTTCTGTTGTATAGCAGGAGGTACGGGCGTTGCTATCTTATTGCAAGGGTCATCCATTTGTGAGAGAACGTAACGCTGATAGACTCGTCGTTCCTCGATTTTATATATGCGCTCTAATGCCAGGTAGAACGTGTATACAGATTGAAAGCGCTGGTCTGGATCTGTCCGAATGGCCAGTTTCACCAGTCCGCTCAAGGCATATGAAAGAGGGGGATTGATATGTTGCGCGGCGACAAGTTCCTCTCCCTCCTGAGGACGTTGTCCGGTGAGCATCTCATAGAGCATTACCCCTAGGCTATACAGATCGGAACGCGTATCATGCGGTTCATGATTGCGGTACTGCTCGGGAGCTACATACCCTGGCGAGCCAAGATCAGCGTTGTTGTTGACCGCTTCATCATTCAGGTAGCGTGCAATGCCAAAGTCTATCAGAACGAGCGTATTGTCCGGTTTTAACAGGATATTAGTAGGCTTCAAATCGCGAAAGACAATGGGGGGTATTTGCGAGTGCAGGTAATCGAGTACCTCACATAATTGCATAGCATAGCCCAGAGCTTCTAATGGGAGCATGGGACAGTGATTGCGCATTTGCTCTGCCAATGAATGGCCGGGAATATAGTCCATGACCATGTACCAATTCCCATGCTCTAAAAAATAGTCATAGAGTGCTGGAATGGCAGGATGGTGCAAACGTGCCAGAAATAGGGCCTCACGCAGAAAACGATCGGTATATTCACCGCTGCTAGAGGGTATCATCTCTGCCGATACAGCATCACCAGGAGATTGAGGAATAGAGCTTCTTTGTAGTAGAGTATCCAGTTCAGCGATCACACTTTCCGGCAAGGGTTGATCCGCACGTACTGGTTTCATTGCAAAAGGAATGGAGAGTGTTGGATGCGAAACGAGATAGACCTTACTTGTGCCTCCCCTACCCAACATCCACCGGACGAGGTATTCTCCATTCTTCAGTGTTTGTCCTGCTAGATTTTCACGGTCTTGTGCCACAGACTTTTGCGGTGGAACCATCACAACCTACCTTTCCTTCCACATATCATCACTTCTAATTATGCCTTAACAATTGCACTAGTCTGGCTTCTGTGGATCATACGACGGAATTGCATTAAGGTCAAGAAGGCCGACTAGAGATCATGCATTACTCTCTATCCAGAGGTATATTATTGAGGATGAGAAAGTGTTACAAACACCTGATTGTGCTCGCAATCTGGGTTATCGAAAAAGTTGGTAAAGAATCTGTAATAGGAGAAATTTGCACGCTCCGTCAATAGAAAACAAGGCGATTTACCTTTAGCGTCTTGCAAGCTCCTTACTTATACTGTATGATACTACTGTGTGATACTGAAGAGTTCACCGCAAACTGCGGGGTCTCAATTCCAGTGGTCAGGCTGGTCTGGCCATGAATTTGGTCCTTATGTATGTGTACATGTATGTGCATATATGTACCGTATATTTCTTACATACTACAGCTTGTACATTGTAGCTTGTACATCGTTTTATGCGTCCTGCTTCCGGCAACGATTGGGGAAATAAGGGTATGATGGAGCAATTAGGAAAAGCAGCGTCGACGACACGATCACAGCCGAATGTTGACAGACTGAAAAGAGAGGAGAAACAGTCTGTGTCAGGATATATTGCCATTAAAGGAACCCGCAGTGGTTTGCGCTTAACACTCGAGCCAGAAACACCTTTTAGAGAACTGCTAAGCGCACTTGCTGATCGACTCGCAGAGTCCCCTTCATTTTTTCGTGGTGCATCAATTACCGTTGATACTAGTCAAAGAACGCTACATGGCAGTGAGCGCATGCAGCTTGAAGATCTACTTACGCTTTATCAAATGTCTATCATTCCGCTAGACATGCCAATCGAGAAGCGTAAGGAAATGAAGGTTGTCACTCAGCCCCTGCTAGTCCCTGTTAGTGAGGAGACCATGACACAACAAAGTACGGACTATGTGCAGCGTGATCCACGAGAATCTGAGGATACGCTCTTTTTGCGGCGCACTGTTCGCTCAGGACAGGCCATCCATCATCATAGTAACGTTGTTGTTCTTGGTGACGTCAATCCCGGTGCAGAGATTATTGCCGGGGGAGATATTATCGTCTGGGGAGTTTTACGAGGTATGGTCCATGCAGGCTATCC
>DASYAN010000108.1:0-8582 GCA_036501345.1 Ktedonobacteraceae bacterium | reverse complement strand
CACATTGATAGCATAGACCGCCGCTCGGTTGGTATTAAACTGACGCAGAAAGGCGAAGCGGTTGCCCAGCAGGCAATGGATACTTTTTCAGCATCCATGAATGGGCTGATTGAGTACCTGGGAGAGGAACAAAGCAATGAGCTTGCCGAGCTGTTATCCAAAGTGTTTCTCTACTTCAGTGAAAAAGAGGCCAGTGCCGCATATCACTCACTATGGGATGGAGAGGATAAAGCATGATTAAATTGCTGCGGTTCCTAAAACCGTATCGAATAACCCTTATTCTTGTTCTGGTGCTTGCCTTTGCACAATCCATGGCAAATCTGTATCTGCCAAATCTGATGGCTGATATTGTAGATTATGGGATTGTGAAAAGCGATATTGGATACATCTGGAAAACTGGCGGCTCTATGTTGCTGGTGACAATTGGAGGCACCATTTGCGCAATTGTGGGAATCTTCTTTTCTTCCCAAGTTGCAAGCGGTTTTGGCAAAATCGTCCGAAACAAGATTTTTACTCACGTAGAGCACTTTTCGCTGCATGAGTTTGATACCGTAGGCACCGCCTCACTAATTACTCGCACCACCAATGATACAACGCAGGTTCAGCAGGTCCTGATTATGATCCTGAATATGATGATCACGGCTCCAATGATGATCATCGGTGGTATCATCATGGCCTTAAATCAGGATGTTGGACTGTCCTGGATTCTAGTGGTGATTATTCCGGTCCTCGTTATTACTATCGTTGTGCTGATGAGTAAGGCCATCCCACTGTTCCGTGTCATGCAAGTGAAGCTGGATAAGCTCAATCTCATTCTCGATGAAGGTCTGACTGGTGTACGCGTAGTCCGGGCGTTTGATCGCGTGAAGCATGAGGAGAAGCGCTTTGACGAGGCTAATCTTGATTTGACTAATGTTGCTATTACGGTGAACAGGCTGACGGCGTCACTCATGCCAATTATGATGCTGGTCTTGAACCTTTCTAGCATTGCTATTCTCTGGTTCGGCAGTATTCGCATCAACAACGGTGAAATGCAAGTTGGCGCACTGATGGCCTTTCTGCAATATGCCATGCTGATTCTGTTCTCACTGCTGATGGTCTCGATGATGTTTATTATGCTTCCACGTGCTGAAGCTTCCGCTATTAGAATCAACGAAGTGCTGGCAATGAAGCCCGAAATCAAAGACGCTGACCGAGTGAAGCAGGCCAATCAGTGGAAAGGCTATGTGGAATTCCAAAATGTGACCTTCAGCTATCCTGGAGCGGAAGAGCCAGTGCTCACCAACATTTCCTTCAGGGCCCAACCTGGTCAGGTCACAGCGATTATCGGTGGCACCGGCGCGGGTAAATCAACCCTGGTCAGTCTAATCCCACGTTTTTACGATATAGATAGCGGTCACATTCTAGTTGATGGCGTGGATATCCGTGAGCTATCACAGGAGCATTTGCGTGCGAAAATTGGCTTTGTGCCACAAAAAGCTGTCCTGTTCTCAGGGACGATTACCGAGAATATCCGCTATGGCAAAGAAGATGCATCAGAAGAAGAGGTGTGGCGTGCGGCTCATACTGCACAGGGAATTGAATTCATCACAGGCATGCAACATGGCTTTGATTCGATAATCGCCCAGGGTGGAACAAACGTTTCGGGCGGACAGAAGCAGCGCCTCTCCATCGCCCGTGCTCTGGTAAGAAAACCAGAAATTTATGTGTTTGATGATAGCTTCTCGGCACTAGATTTTAAAACCGATGCAAAACTACGAACAGCACTTAAAAGGGAGACATATGAGTCTACTATGCTTATTGTAGCTCAGAGGGTTAGCACGGTTATGGACGCAGATCAGATCATTGTCCTAGAGGAAGGGCATATTGCTGGCATCGGCACCCATCGAGCATTGATGAAGACATGTGAGGTCTATCGTGAAATTGTGTCCTCACAGCTTTCGACAGAGGAGATTGCAGAGGGAATCGCATGAGTCAAGAGCGCAAAGAACAGAAACCTGGCGGTATGGCTATGGGTGGTCCTATGGGCAGAAACTGGGGGGCTATGGGCAGACCCGTGGAGAAAGCCAAGGATTTTAAAGGAACGTTTAGGCGGTTGCTTGGCTACTTCCTGCCACAAAAATATCGCCTGATGATCGTGCTTGGAGCAGCAATCATCGGCACAGTCTTTAACATTGTTGGTCCAAAGATCCTGGGGTTAGCAACCACCAAACTCTTTGATGGCCTTGTGGCGAAATACCAGGCGTTTCTCAAACATCAGCCATCTCCTGGAGTTGATTTCGGCTATATCGGCATGGTTTTGCTGATTTTACTTGGACTCTACATTATCAGCGCAGTCTTTATGTACATTCAGCAGTATGTAATGGCGGGTGTAGCACAAAAAACAGTATACTGGCTACGCAGAGAGGTAGATGAAAAGCTTTCGCGTCTGCCGCTCAAGTTTTTTGATTCGCGCACACATGGAGAAATTCTCAGCCGCGCCGTCAACGACATGGATAATCTCAGCACCACACTCCAGCAGAGTATCACACAGCTGATCACCTCTGTGATCACCCTCTTAGGCGTGATTGTGATGATGCTGACCATTAGCCCACTACTGAGCTTGATCGTAATGCTCACGCTCCCACTTAGCCTGATCGTCACCATGGGTATCGCGAAACGCTCGCAAAACTACTTCAGGCGGCAGCAAAGTGCGTTAGGCGAACTTAACGGCCATGTCGAGGAAATGTATGCGGGCCATAAGATCGTCAAAGCATTTGGGCATGAAGTGAAATCCATTAGCGAATTTTCCGAACTCAATGAGAAACTGTATAATGCTGGCTGGAGAGCACAATTCGTTTCAGGCATCATTATGCCACTCATGCGGTTTGTTGGGAATATCGGCTATGTCTTTGTAGCAGTGGTCGGCGGCATCCTGGTCACGCAAAGTGCGATTAGCATAGGAGATGTGCAGGCGTTTATTCAATATGCTCAACAGTTTACTCAACCGATCACCCAATTAGCCAATATCGCGAATGTGATTCAATCGGCAATGGCTTCGGCTGAACGCATCTTTGAACTGCTCGATGAGCAGGAAGAGAGGCCAGAGGCAACTAATGCCATAGTCATTGAGGCTCCGCAGGGTGCAGTCGAGTTCCGGCACGTCAAGTTTGGTTATAAAGAAGATAACATTCTGATGGAAGACATGAATATTCATGTCCAACCGGGACAGATGATCGCCATTGTTGGCCCAACTGGCGCTGGCAAAACGACGCTAGTCAACCTACTAATGCGTTTCTATGAAGTCAATAGTGGCCAGATTCTGGTTGACGGTGTTGACATTACCCAACTCAAACGTGGAGATCTGCGCCGTACATTCGGCATGGTGCTCCAGGATACCTGGCTCTTCAATGGAACCATCCGTGATAATATCGCGTATGGCCATGAGGGCGCTCAGGAAGAAGAAATCTTTCAAGCAGCAAAAGCGGCCTATGCCGACCATTTTATCAGGACAATGCCGGATGGCTATAGCACCGTTCTGAATGAAGAAGCAACGAACATCTCGCAGGGGCAAAAGCAGTTACTGACCATCGCTCGTGCATTCCTAGCCGATCCAGAGATCCTCATTCTAGATGAAGCTACTAGTAGTGTCGATACTCGAACGGAGATGCAAATCCAAAAGGCAATGGGCGAACTGATGAAGGGCAGGACAAGCTTTGTGATTGCTCATAGGCTCTCTACCATTCGAGATGCCGATCTGATCCTGGTGATGAATCATGGCACCATCATCGAGAAGGGGACCCATGAAGGGCTGCTGGCGAAGAATGGCTTCTACGCCGACCTGTATAATAGCCAGTTTACAGGACGAACACTCCAAGAGGAAGCAGTCTAACCTGGAGATAACCAAAAAAAGCGGAGACCATTCCAAATCGGGGCAACCTCGTATTTGGATGGTCTTCAAAACTTCTCCTGAGCTTGACAGTGATAAGAGGCAAAGAAGTTGTACGCCGCAAATTGAAAACACAAGGATGTATCTTGTGCATTGTTGTATTCGAAGATTGTGTGTGCTATATTCATGGCATAAATACATCTATCTCTATGATAGTTATACATACAAACATCTCACTTAGCTGATACTGCTGCAATAACATAGTGGCATGGCCAAGCAAGTGATGGATGAGAGATGAGAGTGGAAAGGGATAAGATAACATTGGATACAAAACCTGATGAACAACCCTCTGGCAAACAGGTCCGCAAATCAAAGGAGAAGAAAACATCATCAAACCCTCAACCCAAGGTGGATACCCAACCGTACGACAATGACACTAAAGCCCTCTTTGGGCAAGATGGAGCACGAATCGTTCCTGAACTGATCGCCGGGGCGGAGGTGCTAGCCGCACATAACGTGGAAGTAGACCGCAGCAAACTCAAAGTCGATCTGGTCTTCCAGATCCTCTACCAAGGCATCATCGCGATTCTTAACATTGAGCTGCAAAGTGGACCAGATTCCAATATGGGTAGCAGAGTGCTCCAGTATCTGGCCGGACTACACGACTTCTACCAGTTGCCAGTCATCTGTGTAGTCATTTATCTCTTCCGATGTGTTGTAGAAGAGCCACCCTATGTGATTAAATGTGGAGATAGAACATCGCTCATCCTCAACTATGAGGTGATCTGCTGGTGGGAAGTAGATGGTGCCACAATTGTTGATAAACATGCCATCCACTTGTATACTTTGCTCCCGGGAACGAAGGAGCCCAAGATCGATCTCTTGAGAAAAGCGCTTGAAGAGATGAGCCAAGTCTACAAACGTTATGAACTCGGCTATCGTTTTATGTGGTTCTATCGCATATTGCGAAGAACTGATACAATGTCAGAGGAAGATAAGCTAATCATAGAGAAGGAGTTAAAAATGCAATTCAACTACGAAGAATTGATCCAAGATGATCCCATCGTTCAGAACCTTCTCACCGAGAGAGAACTCAAAGGCCAAACTGAGGGCGAGGCTCGAGGCGAGGCTCGAGGCGAGATCAAAGCCACAAAAGAGAACATTTTTAGTATTCTCACTGCCCGTTTCTCTTCCGCCCTGGCAACGCAAGCACAACCAGTCATCACACCCATACAGAATGTGGAGACCCTCAAATTGCTCTTTCAACAACTGCTTCGGCTACCGGATGAGCAAACAGTCCGCATTGTGCTAGGTTTGCCTAACGAGTAAGCTGAGACTCGGGGACGCTAGCTGGAATGAGACATGGCGCGAAACTTGGGTTCAGGGCAGAATTAGAAGCCTACAAAAGCCCTCAGGAGGCTGTGAGCTGATTATGTATGAGCTTAGCATAGTAACCCTGCATCTCTAGCAGTTCGGCGTGTGAACCACTCTCGACAATGGAGCCTTGATTGAGAACAAGAATGGTATCGGCATCGCGGACAGTGCTCAGCCGATGAGCAATGATGATTTGTGTACAAGCCAGCAACTTGAGATTTTGCTCTATGACATGCTCAGTAATCACATCCAAGGCACTGGTTGCTTCATCAAGTAAGAGGATGCTGGGATTATGAGCCAAAGCACGAGCAATCGCCAGACGTTGACGCTGTCCTCCTGAGAGCGTATTACCTGCCTCGGCCACATAGGTCTCATAGCCCATCGGCATCTGCGAAATGTCACTATCCAGCGCTGCTAAATTTGCCGCCTTAATAATATTTTCCATATCCATACCAGGATTATTGAAGGCAATATTCTGCCAAATGCTTCCACTGAAAATTCTGGCATCTTGCATAATCACGCCAAACTGCGACCGTACCGACTGATAACTCAGAGAGCGCAAGGGAATATCATCGTAGAGAATCTCCCCCTCCGTTGGCAGGTACAATCCGAGCAGTAGTTTGCCCAGGGTACTTTTGCCCGAGCCTGTTGGGCCAACAATAGCGATCTTTTGTCCTGGTGCGATATCCACAGTAATATCTTTGAGCACAGCTGGAGAATTGGCATCATACTTAAAGTTGACACCCTGCAGTTGGATACGTCCCGTCAGTTGTGGAGGCTCCTGTGCTTGCTGAACTTCCTGTTCGACATCCGCCTCCATCACATCGCTAATGCGTTCCAGATGCGAACGGATGATCGGCAGTTGAGTTGCACTCGAGGCCAGCGAGGCTAGTGGGCTTACGAAGATAGCAGCCAGAGAATTGAGAGCAATCATGGTGCCCAATTGCATTGTCCCGTTGAGCACTTGGATCACGCCCAACCAGAGCAATAGCAGTGGGGAGATAATGCGCATAATGGTGATAGAAGTAGAGAGGAACGATGCCAGATAGCTTCGGCTTAAGGAGGCATTCAATTGGTCATAGAATAGATTGGACCATCTTTGAAAGACACGCTGCTCTGCACCGGCTGCCTTCACCGTCGTCATACCAGCCAAGATTTCGGCCACATAGCCCTGCGATTTGCCAATTGTCTCCAATTCACGAGCCGAGCGTAGGCGGTATTCGTTATTGGTTCCCAGCAACAGGACAAACTGGAGTACGCCGAGCATAAGTACAATTAGAGCAAATAACCATGACTGCCAGAACAAAATGATCATATAGACTACCAGCAGACTCCCATCCAGTATGGTCGAGAGAAATTGCGTACTGACAATATCACGAATAGTCGTATTACTCGATACACGTGTCAGGATATCACCAGTCGAGCGCTGCTGAAAGAATTTGAGCGGGAGCATAAACAGATGATCAAAGAAGCTAGGATAGACATACATATCAATGCGACATTGCAGATAAATCAAGAGGAATGAGCGCAACACGAGAACCACTAGTTGCGCTAAGAGCAGACTCAGCACAGTAATGCCCAGAAGAGGTATGATCGAAGTCAGCCTGAGAGGAATGATCTGGTCAATGATCACTTCCGTCAATATAGGGACACCTAAACCAAAAAGCTGCAAACACAACGAAGCAATAACCAGCTGTACCAGCGTCATTGGAGCTCGCTTGATATATTGAGCAGCATATGAACGCAATGTAAGTTTACGAGCAGACGCAACATGGCGATCGAATTGTTCTCCAGGCTCCATCATAATGACCACGCCAGTGAAACCTAGCCCAAATTCTTCTCTACTCAAACGTTTGCGTCCTACAGCGGGATCAACCACATCGACATGATTTGCAGACCAGCGTTCAACCACCATGAAATGATTAAATTCCCAGTACACTATGGCGGGAAAGCTAACAAAGCTCAACTCATCCATCTGACCACGTATCGAGATCGCCCTCACACGCATGCCATAGTTACGCGCCGCTTTGACAATATCTAGGGCTGAAAGTCCATCGCGACCGATCCCATAAGCCTCACGAATCTCGGCAACTCTGGTTTGACGACCGTAATAGCTCAGAATCATAGCCAGACAGGCAGCTCCACATTCGACAGCCGTTAATTGCAGCACCGGAGGCACTCTCCGTCGCAGCCTGCTTTGCAAGAAACTAATAACCTCGCGTAAGAAGTTAAACCTGGATTTCGGTTCTATCTCCCGGATTGGAGCTTGCTGATTGGACACAGAACGTACATCTATCTTGGGCTCTTCCAGCTTCTCAGCTACATCTGGCTTTGGGGCGCTCTCAGCAATAATCTCCTTCGCCTCTTCCGGCTCCTCAGCTATAATCTCCTCCAGCTCTTCCGGCTTCTCAGCTATAATCTCCTCCAGCTGTGAAATACTCTGAGCTATAGTCTTTTCCAGCTGTGAAATACTCTGAGCTATATCCTCTTTCAGCTGTGAAATGTTCTGAGCTATATCCTCTTTCAGCTGTGAGATATTCTGAGCTATATCCTCTTTCGCCTCTTCCGGCTTCTCGGATAGATCCTCCTCTAGCACTGAGGTGTTCTTATCAAATGTATCATTCATGGGCTAATCTCCGATCAAATCGTTCAATCTAGGCAATGAGAAGAGACGCTGCATTCCGATTTGGACCTGTGCTCTGACCGGACTACCAGCGTAGAGATGAGAAGACAAGGATGGCACAAGTCTGACATGCACAACTACAGAAGGGTCGCTAATCGTTGGCATGGCAGAGCAATTGGGACTATAACGCTTATATATATCATTAGGACTCAGCACTCCAAGTTCAACCTGGGCAATTGTACTGCGATAGCTGGGTCCAGTCAGGCCAATCTGGAGCTGGCTGGGCTCGCCAACGTGCACCTGTTTAGCTTCACTCGCAGGCAGGAAGAGAAGAGCGGTTCCTCCTTTGCCCCCAAAGGCATCACTCTGTCCTTGAGCAATGACAATGCCCACGCCATCAACCTGAACGGGCACCTTTTGCGTGTCAGCAAAAAGGCCAATAGCAACAGCCAAACAAAGCATGATCCAGATACAAACAAAGATCGGAGGAGACACAAAGTGTGGAAGAATGTCCTTCTCGCGTTTCTGCAAGTAATGCTGCAGTGCAGGTTCACGAAATAGAGGACGTTGCGATTGTGGCATACATATTACCTTCCAGCTCTTTAAAATAGGATGGCAAACTTGGCCCTAGATAAGACTACGATAGGACGTTACATTTTAGCAACGACCAATAGGAACATTGAACCATAAGAATGAGGGAAAGGCAATAGGTAATAG
>DASYAN010000107.1:0-12870 GCA_036501345.1 Ktedonobacteraceae bacterium | reverse complement strand
CTCGCAAGCTACCGAAGCTCAGGACATACGCAATCCAGCCACCGATGAGCTACTCGCACATGTTCCTTTGAGCAGTCAGGCCGATATCGCCGCTGCCGTTGATGCTGCCTCTTCCGCCTTTCCTTCCCGGCGTGCTACTCCTCCCCAAGAACGTGCTCGCTACTTCTTCAAACTGCGCCAGCTATTGGAGGAACATCGTGAGGAACTGGCTCGCCTGATCACTACCGAGATGGGCAAAACGCTCGATGATGCACGTGGTGAGGTGCAGCGTGGTATCGAGAACGTCGAGACTGCTTGCGGCATCCCTTCGCTCATGATGGGCTACGGGCTGGAAGATGGGGCGGCACGCGGCATCGATGAAGAGGTCATTTTTCAGCCACTGGGCGTCTTTGCCGCCATCACCCCCTTCAATTTCCCTTTCATGATCTCCTTCTGGTTTTGGCCCTATGCGGTAGCCTGCGGAAATACCTTCATCCTCAAACCCTCTGAACAAGATCCTATCGTGCAGCAGCGTGTCTTTGAGTTGATTGAGCAAGTCGGCTTCCCAGCTGGCGTCATCAATCTTGTTAATGGTGCAAAGGAAGCGGTGAACTCTCTGTTGGACCATCCCAAGATTCAGGGTATCTCATTTGTGGGATCGACTAAGACCGCTCAGTATGTTTATACTCGTGCCTCAGCCAATGGCAAGCGCGTCCAGGCCTCGGGCGGAGCCAAGAATGCTATCGTTGTGATGCCCGATGCCAATCCAGACACATATCTCTCAACAATTATGAACTCCTGCTTTGGAGCTGCTGGTCAGCGCTGTCTTGCCAATTCGCTGATTATGCCAGTTGCAACAGCTCATGAGCAAGCCCGCAAGTCTTTGACGCAAGCTGCTGCCAAACTACGTCTCGGTAATGGTTTACAGCAAGGTGTAGAGATGGGGCCAGTAGTCTCCACTACCGCACGTGATCGTATCGTAGCAGCTATTACCAGTGGCGTGGAAGAGGGCGCAGAAGCTATCCTGGATGGGCGCAACCCGCAAGTGCCAGAATACCCTCGTGGCTATTTCGTCGGACCAACCATCCTGGACCAAGTTAAACCTCAGATGAAGGTCTACCGCGAAGAGATCTTCGGCCCCGTTATTGGTCTGACTCCAGTAAGCAGTCTGGATGAGGCGATCGAACTTATTAACGCCAATGAGTACGGCAATAGCGCTTCCATCTTCACCCAGAATGGTTTTGCGGCTCGCGAGTTTCGTTATCGGGTTCAGGCTGGCAATATCGGTATCAATGTCGGAGTGGCAGCACCCATGGCCTACTTCCCCTTCAGCGGAGCCAAAAGTTCGTTCTTTGGCACGCTGCACCCACAAGGCCGTGATGGTGTACGCTTCTATACCGAAAGCAAGGTCGTGATCACCCGCTGGACACCTGGAGACAAGACACCAATCGTGGGCGTTGGTCGCTAGTCTAACAAAACGACTGAGATGCATAAAAGTATCTCAGTCGTTATCACAACTCACCTTCAGGCAGGTCTAGGGTTTCCGGTACATCGGTATACTTGTAGAGTGCAGCAAGCGGAAAGCTGATGCCGAGACTAGCAAGTTCAACGGTATCACCTGGTCCATAGACATGAAGCACCCAACCCTCTGGACTGCGCCGATAGAGTTCGACAAGCTGAAACTTCGTACTCACTAGTACATACTCTTGGACCGTTGGATGTTCGCGGGAGCGCCGAAACTTCTCACCACGGTCGCGAGCTTCGGTGCTGTCCGAAAGCACTTCAAGGATGACACGTGGGCTTTGTATCTCTAGGATGCGTCCACGGTCGCGCTCATCGCAGGTGACTGTGGCATCAGGGAGAGTAAAGTGCCCAGGAGACAGACGAACCGCAACATCTGAGTTATAGACCCTGCACGGGCTTCCTTTTTCTGCGAGTTTGTCTGTCAGGGTACTGCACGCATTAATCCCCATACGACCATGGTCAAGGGTTCCCCCTGCCATAGCATAGACCTGACCATCAAGATACTCGTACTTCACATCATGGCTCGTACGTTGCAGTTCACGCCACTCATTGACGGTCATATAGTTGGACGATGGCTGTGATGGTTGTGCAACCATAATCTAGATCCTCCTCTATTGGATTCATAATCCTGCTAGCTACCCAATACATCAATTTGTGGGAAAACATATATTTCTGCAATTAGCAAGTGACATATTTCATTATTTTCTTTTTACAGATATTTCTCTGATGTATCTGCATGTTTCAGTTCCAATCCATTGGTACTTGATCTAATAATATCACAGTCCGATCTGTACAACCAGTCTCTACAAAACGCGGGATGAGAGAAAGATCCCAGGTGAAGCGATTTTTTATCTATCAAGTTGATAATGCTAGTATAATGGTCCTAAGCTCAATGATAACATAATAACCAAGGAGAATAGAGAGAATAGATGAATATCCAGCCATATCCATTAGAAGAAGTATTGCAACCTCGCTCGGTCGCTATTTTGGGTGTATCGCGTGCTCCTCAGAAGTGGGGACATGTGGCGGCAAAGCAACTTATCGAGGGAGGGTTCCCCGGCGATATTTTTTTTATCAACCCTTCCGTTCCTGAAATTCTAGGACGTCCCGTCTATCGCAATTTGCGCGATGTCCCTGGTCACGTCGATCTCGCGGTAATTGCCACCTCTTTCAGTCACATTCCGCAGGCCGTTGAAGACTGCATTGCCCATGGTGTCAAAGGGATTGTGATGATTACCGCTGGTTTTAGCGAGACGGGACCTGCTGGTCGCGAACTCGAATCACAGCTTGTGGCTCGTTGCCGTGAACACGGTATCCGTATCATTGGCAGTAACTGCATGGGCCTCTATGTTCACCGCTCTAAACTCAATACCCTGGGTATGGTCTTTCCACTCCCTGTGGGACCGATCGGCTTAGTCTCACAGAGCGGCAATCTTGGCATGTACTGGTATGCTCAAGCACAATTGGATGGTCTGGGTCTTAACACATTCTTGAGTATTGGTAACGCCGCTGATGTCACTTTTCCCGAATGTATGCAATATTTGGCACATGATCCAGAAACCACGGTTATTGCTGGCTATGTCGAGGCTATCCAGGAAGAAACACTGCGACAGATGACCCGCCAGATGTACGAGGAAGGTCACTATAAACCCGTCGTTATTTTGCTCAGCGGAGCCACCGAAGTGGGTGTTCGTGCAGCCCTTGCTCATACGGGTACCCACGCCTCAGTACGACCAGACCACGATACCAACTTGCTCGGCAGTGGAGTCGTGCGTGTCGTGCGCTCAGATGAACTTTATCCTGTGGCTCAGGCACTGGCTACCCAAACACCGACCCCAAAAGGTGGACGCCGCATTGCCATTGTCGCAGATGGTGGAGGTAGTGCCGTCGCTACTGGCGATGCCATCATTCGTGCTGGTCTGGAGGTACCCATCCTCAGTCAGCAGACCCAGCAGGCTTTGCGCCAACTTATGCCAGAACGCGCTACCTCTACTAATCCCGTTGATGTCGCCGGAGCAGCTGATGAAGACCCGCTCTCCTTCGCTACACTTGCTGAAGTCTGCCTCAAAGATCCCGACGTTGATGGCCTCATCATTACTGGGCTCTTCGGTGGCTATCGTATGTTACTCTCAGAAGCCTTTGGACCTCGGGAAGAAGAGGCTGCCCATGAACTCGGCCGCCTCGTTCGCCAGTATCGTAAACCTATACTCATTCAGACTGTTTATGCTCGTTATGATATCCAGGCCCTTCAAACCTTACGCGAAGAGGGTGTTCCCTATTACGAATCGGTAGAAATTACCTGTCGTGCCATGGCCGCGCTCTCCGAAGTGGGACAATTCCTGAATAACATGCAAGCATAAGGAGATTCTCTCTACTATTTGCAGGGATGATTCGAGACAACCATCCCTACAAAATGTCTATTCCAAAAATTCGCGCTGACTTATAGAGTACCAATGGTGATACTTGATGCTGCTATTACTCCCTTATTGGCTGGCCCCATTACCATAACACTTGTGCCAACCTTGAGTGCGCTAGCAGTTGCCGGAGCGGTCTTGATAATCTTTGTGGCATTTGCCCCGCTTGTCAACGAGATGATATGACTGGTTTGCTGCCTATCTATGATTGTGAGGGTATTGCCGTTGAGCAGCTCAACAGTACCTGAAATTACCCTACAGGTACTCTGTTTACTGGCACTAGGAGTGGGAGTGGGAGCAGCAGGGGCAGTCTTTTGCGTTGGACCTCTATCTGCAAAACAACCACCACCGTCTAACTGACCCCCTCTCGGAAAATTAGGTTTTTTAGGGACAGTTGGTTTATTGACTGGTCCAGGGGGATTACCAGGGGCAGTCAAGCCACCGCCTTTGCCAGCAAAGCAACCACGATTGTCCGGTTGCTTCCCTTGCATCAGAGTAATCAATGTGGCAGTAAAGGTACTATTCGGGTTTGGTATTGCTTGGACGGAAACATCAATTCCCTTTAGCAATACAGAAGCAGGTGGGGTGGTTATCAATGTCCGCTCTGTAATGCGCGTAGTACTCGAATAGGTTGCGTTGATGGGCGTACCAGGTGTTTTGGGAATGATTTGTAATGTTAGTCCGGTGATACTCTTGATAGTACCATTTGCATCCTGGAAAAGACCCGGAGCCAAATGAGGAACAGTCTTAGGACAGGGTGTTGGTGTTGGTGTAACCGATACGAATGCCGCTGCCATAGCTGGGCTAGAGGTACTAAATGCACAAAGCCAGATGATTACGGTAGTAGAGGATAAATAGCACAACGCAAAAATCCCCCCCAAATACCGTGATAAGCGAGGTGTAGCCATGATAGTTCTTCCCTTTTCTTACAATTTCCGTCTTCTGATAGACGGTTATGCAGCTGGTTTACTACATGAATGGAATGCTTGTTCATATAGCTGATAATTATGCACAAATTCATGTAAGAGGAGTAAATTTATCATTTTCCCTGTCTGTAGGCTGAGAGACTCCCGAAGCTTAAATGGTCCCACTTGGGCGAATAATTTGTGGATATGTTTCCCACCAGCTATCTGGGATAATCAATAAAGCTTGAGCCCCTAAGAGCAATAAGATAACCACTGCTTGACTGTTTTTCTCCAGCAGTTATCAGAAAGATTGAGCCTACATAAAGGGTGTTGGTTACCTCACTCTATTACACCTCAAATACGCGAACTCGTGTATAACTGTCAGTTATATAGTCGGGGAGAACAAAGCTTCGTGGTAGCCTAGTCTGAAGCTTCTACAATTGCAACAGTAGCATACATTTATGAGAAAAATATCAAAGAATTGTAAAGAAAGGTGTAAGAATTAAGCAATATGAAGATGGAGCTGTATAAACAATAAAGCTTACTCGTCCTTCTTGGCTCCTTCGATCACGACGATAAATTCGCCTTTCAGTTTTGTCTGCTCAACTGATGCTAGCAGACTGGATAATGGTCCACGCTCCACCTTCTCAAACATTTTGGTGAGATCGTTGGCAATGGCTGCCTGCCGGTCTCCCAAGACCTCCAGTGCATCCCGCAGGAAACCATCCAGACGATATGGACTTTCGTAATAGATGAGTGTATGAGGCGAGTATTTATCGACTTCCAGAAATTTGCGTCGGCCAACTAGCTTACGGGGAGGAAAGCCACGAAAGGTGAAGCTATGGACAGGTAACCCTGAAAGGACCAATGCCATCACGAAGGCCGTAGGACCTGGGATCATCGTGCACTCAATCTGTGCATTGATAGCCCTACGGATCAGAGTAAAGCCTGGATCAGAGATACCAGGTGTCCCGGCGTCGCTGACCACTGCCACGGATTGTCCCTGCTTTAGTAGCTCCTCAATACGCTCTCCCGCTCGCTGCTCATTATGCTCATGGAAAGACATTTGTGGCTTCTGAATATCGAAATGTTTGAGCAGCATGCCTGTTTTCCGTGTATCCTCACTGGCAATAACATCAACCTCACGCAGAATTTCCAATGCTCGTAAGGTAATATCGTTCAAGTTACCAATAGGTGTCGCTACTAAATAGAGCATGTTGAAATATCCTTTGCCCAAAAATAGTTTAATGATAGTGCAGTATAATAGAACTCAACGTTTTTTGCTAGATCTGCGCAAAGGGGTCCTACTATCAATATAAATTCAAAGTCTTCTCGTTTTTAATTGAAACACTATTCGATATGTCCATGATGTACAAGAGAAAGAGATTATACAATAAAGCGAAGAAAAAAGTACAATATGGATTGACTAGAATCACAGTCTATGATAGACTTTGTAGTGTAAAGTATTATCTAGTAATATTCTTCTTTGTGAAAGGACTTGTTCCTATGCCTTCCGTTGAAACTACCAATGTTGGTAAAGCAGTTGCTGCCAGAGTCGGTACTAATATTCGCGAAGTTCGTACTAAGCTTGGGATGACTCAGGCCCAACTGGCTGCACCCGAGTTTTCTATCTCGTATATTTCCGCAATCGAGCGCGGGAAGATCCGCCCATCATTGAAAGCTCTCTCTATTCTTGCACGTCGTCTGGATGTTCCATTGACTTTCCTGCTCGAAGGTTCCCCCGGCGGAGCTGCTGAGGCACGTGCCGTCGGTTATTCTCCCGCCGACACTGGACCTGATCAACGCATTGATGTTGATCTCTTGCAAGCCAATGTGTTGATACAACAGAGCTTGTACGAGGAAGCTACCCAGTTGCTTGAGCCTATTCAACCTGAACGCATCACAACCGATCAAGTATGTCGTCTTTATCTTCTGCGTGGTGAAATTCATCTGGGTTCTCGAGAGTACCAGGAGGCGGTTGTTGATCTGCGTGCTGCAGTCTCTCAGGGCGAAGCACTCGGCGATAGTGAGTATACCGAGCGTGCTCGTAACCTGTTAGGAAAAGCCTATTTTTTGCTTTATAACTATACTCTCGCAGTAGAAAATCACCTCAGCTGTTATTCAACAATTGAAAGTGGGCAGATTAACGATCCCATCTTCTCGCTTGAGGTCTTCAGCAATCTGGCCAGTGACTATTTTCGCCTTGGTGACCTAGAGAAGGCTATTACATTCTTTCACCGCGCTCTGGAAACTCTTGAAATAATGGAGCGTGATAGTAAGAGCTTTGCCCACAAGTATATGGAGATTAGCCAGCATTATAAGTCGGTCGGCAAGCTAGCAATGGCGCGTGAGTATGCAGTACAAAGTCTGGCTGTCTATGAAATGCGTGATGAGCAGCGCCTTGTCGGTCTAACGCACCTGCGTCTGGGCAAAGCTCTGGAGAAACAGAACGATCTCGATAGTGCTGAGAAGGAATATCGTCAGGCGATTGCAATCGAGCGTGAGTTGAATGATGAGATTGCGGCATCAATCTGTCATGCAGGTTTAGCTGAATTGCTACTCAAACGCGGACAGGTGCAGGAGGCTGAACAAGAGGCTCAGGAGGCATTAAGCTTTGCTCGTGCCAGTTCCGATGCCCAGACACAAGGGCAGGCACTGATCGCTCTGGCGCTGATTCGCCATCAAGCCAGCGATTTTACCTCTGCCGATCAATACTTTACTCAAGCACTCGATCTGCTAGATGCCTCGCATGCACATGAGCTCGCTGCCAGTTCATACTTCCGCTTTGCCAATCTGCTAGAAGAGCGTGGAGAGGTGCAACGTAGCCTGACTGCCATTAAAAAGGCCTATGAGCATCAACAGCTTGGCAAACGTGGCGATCTTGAATAAGGGCAAAATCATGCTCTTTAAAATTTTAATGTGGGTATTCCGAGTGTAGCCATATCCAGATTAATTAAGTATTTGGGGACATTTCAGAAGAAAGAGCCTTCATGTAAAATGAAGGCTCAGATACCGATACGGACCATTCTAGCCACCTGAAGAGACCCCTTTCCTCTTGTCCTCAACTCCTTGCTATCGAACCCCTTTATTGCGCCTAAAGCCTATTCAAGGTATACTTTACTCGACGAGAAAATACAACCCTTTTTCCTAGCTCACTGGCAGGATGGATCTTTCTGTCATAAAACATTGATCACGGAGGGCTCCTCGGAGGGTATTCCTACATGCCATTCACTGCACACGATTTACGCTATCAGCCAGAAGAGAGTTATCCATTATTGTATGCCTATCTGCATCGTAATGCCCAACGTTATCTGGGCACTTTGAAGTACGATGCCTTTGAGGTCGATACGGTTATCGGTCACGTGGTTGAGCAGCTTGTGCGTCTTGGTCTCCTGGGAGGGAAAGAGTATACACCACCGACCGCTTTGGATCGTTTAACGGATGCGCAATTCTATGCCTTTTTGTGCCATAGCGTTAGAAATAAGGCCATTGATCGCCTGCGTAAACGCCGCTTACAGATGAGTACATTGGAGGCACAAGAGGATGTTGAGGGAGACCATGATCCCCTCAATGATGCTGTCGAGTCTCTGTGGGGAGTAATTCCTTTTGCAACACCGGAAGAAATTACACTTCAACTCGTTTCGCAGGGCAATCTACGTAATGTATTGAAACACTGTATTTTGCAGCTGAGGGCTGCACCGCACCAGTTAGAGGCAGTCATTCAAGAACTGCAAGAATTTGGCGTTGATGATCTAGTTGACTCTATCATGGATGAACTGCATTTGCCGCTTCCCTCTGAACCAAAACCACACATGAGCCAGCATAAAGATCATGCCCATAAGAAATTGCGAGCTTGCCTGCAGCAACAGAGTTCGAATTTGGCAGTTATGGTTGCTTTACGTCTGACCAAATATATACAACTTTCAAGCGTAAGGCTTTCAAGTGCGAAACTTTCTAATGGCACTGATGACTATGTAGTAGATATACAGGCTCTGACACAGCAGGATCTCTCCATCGATGATGTGCACAAGGGGTTACATGTGTTGGTTTCTGAAGGCTTGCTTACCTGGCATGGGGAGGAGGTTGTGCATCTCTCTACGGACCAGATAAAGCGTTTGTCGCGTTTCTACAAAGAAGAAGAGTAGATACGTGAACCAATAGGAGGCAACTCCATGAATGATCACCAAATGTTCGAAGGAATGTCTGATCCTGGCAATAGCACCCAAGGTATCCAAAACTCACAATATTCAAAGCTCGCGGTCTGGCTACAGCAAGTGTTGGAACCGACTCCACAGAGGGAAGCAATCGTTTCCGAGATGCCGGAGAACGAGAATCAGTTAGCGGTGGCATTGGGTCCTGACTATCACGTGGATTATTATCAGCAGCTGCCAGACTTTGCAATGGCAGTGCTGACAAAAGACGTTCAAGCTGCTGTACATTATAGCTGCTTACTTTATCACCTTGCTAGTTGTAGTGAATGTCATAGAGCTTATCTGGATCTTTATAGTGCATTGCACGCATCCGTTGATCCACAGGGGTATCGTCCTCTTTTAGGTCAGGGTACGCGTACATTGGCCGCTACTCCACAGCGCATGGTTGGACATTTCTGCCAGATATTAGTCAGTCAGGCGGAGGCTGTGTTGCGGCAAGCTCGCCACAATCATACCGACGAGGATGCAGCTGCTCGTTCACTTTTGCAAATGGCTCTACGCGTTAGTGCCCACATCAGTCAGAGTACAGTTCGTCGTCAAGCTCTACATGATCTGGTACGGGTTGCCACATTGTTTACAGGTGCTGCTGCACCCAAAGAAGATCAGCAGAATGTGCACGCATATACACTAGCCCCGGCAGGTGGAGCACGTCGTGGGAAAGTACTACGCCGCTCAGATACATTGTTGCATGCGCATGGTCAAGAGCAAATTACCATCGAAATTCAGTCGAACGGCCTCAAAGGACGCATTGTCCAGCAAGAACAAGAACTCGAACTGCATCTACAAGATCTGGATGCAGCATTAAGAGGACACTATCTGACCATCTCTGTTCTACTTGGTTCATTAATCGAGCCTGTTCGCTGGCGTAATAATAATCCACAGGCAATCCGCAGTACTGCACCAGTTGATGCTGCTGGTACACTGGTCACTCCATTAGGAGAGACAGAAATGCAGTTGAGCAATCCAGAAGAGCGCAATTTGCTCGAAGCCATGTTTCTACTCCTTGAGGTACGTGCAAGCGATTAAGACGGTTGAAAACTGACCGTCCCACTCTTGCCTCCACTCTTCTGGGCGACATAGGCCTGCTCAAGTATAATCGTGGTATCGACCCCCTTACACATATCGTAAATGGTCAAAGCGGCGACAGTGACAGCGGTAAGTGCCTCAACGTCTACTCCTGTTTTATAATGAGTGCGCGTACGGCCCTCGATATGAATCAGCCCTTCTTTACTATCTAGGGTAAACTGGATGTCGATGTGCGTCATGGGCAGTGGATGACACAGAGGAATAAGCTGTGGCGTCTGTTTCGCAGCCATAATCCCGGCAATCTTCGCAACCTCTAAGACACTTCCTTTGGTAATCTGGTTCGTAGCAATTAGATGTACCGTCTCTGGAGCCATACGAATGCGTCCGTTCGCAATAGCCTCCCGCGTAGTCTCAGGCCGCTCGGTTACATCCACCATATGGATCTGCCCATCCTCATCCAGGTGCGTTAGTTGATGCACTGTTGTTGGCTCCTCTATTGAATGTCTTCTTCTATTGTTTTACGTATTTTGATCCGTTGGGGGGTGATGACAATAAAATGCTGCAGCTGGTCTGCATATCTGCTTAAAACGTAGTAGAGACGCTCTTTCCTGAGTTCAATATTTGATTCCTCGAATTTCAAGCGAAAGAGGATAATCCCTGCATGTGGTAGATGTTGCTGAAAAACAAGCTCTCCAAAGTCTTCTGTATCGTTTGTGATAAGAATACGTTGCTCGAGGCAAGCTAGAGCAAGGACTTCGTGGTCTGGTAACCCATGCGGATACTCAACAGCAACAGCAGTAACATTATGGCCCAAACTCTCCAGAAAGGAAGTCAGGCGGCGATCCATGTTTTCATCAAGCAGAAACTTCATAGGTGAGCCTGATGATAGGGTGGCTCTTCTATAGGAGGAAATGCTTGTTCTTCTTCAACAAGCTCTAATGCATAGGAAAGACATGCTCTAACATCATCCATTGTTAAATGAGGAAAAGCTGCAAAAAGATTTTCGACATGAGGATCGCCTATAAGATATTGCAGTACCAGTTCTACAGAAATGCGTGTCCCTTTGATAACTGGCTTGCCTCCTACAACACCACGAGCGCGTACAATGCGATCGCGGTAATTTGTCTGCATCATGTTTGTCTTCTCCTTTCTTTGACATTCGACTCCATCCACACTATACAACAATGTGTCAAGGCTCTCTCAGGTCACTTTCCCAGCTTTTGCCTACTTTGAAATGCACACCGGAAATACATAAAGGCTTCACGCTCCTTGCCGATTTTTTCTAGCAATTGTGCATAGCGTACGGATTCATCCGCCAGTTCTTCGTGATTTTCCAAGCGTTCAAGCATGTCTAGTCCAACAGCAAACTGCTGACTTGCTTCTTCATAACGACCCTGGGCAAACTCGATACGCCCAAGCATGATAAGCGCTTCTGCATCGACAAGACTATCACCAAAAGATTGTACTAACTCGTGAGCATGTCGGGCGTTGAGCTCTGCTTCGTCAAGCTCCTGTTGTGCAAGATGCCACTCGGCTTTGCGTGTGATAAGGCTGGCCTGTGTCTCATGACTCTGGAGTATATCCGGCTTCTGCAGGGTGGCAGCAATATAATCCTGTGCGGCCTGTGCATCTTTTCGCATAAGGGCGTGACCCAGATAGTGATGAAGTTTAATTTTGAGCTGCTTTATCATATCCCGATAATTGGCTTGTATACTCTTATGAGCATATAAAGTCGCGAGCTGATAATCTTTTTCTGTTATATAGTGTTGACATAGGTGGGCATAGATGGCTTGTACATGCTGTGAAGTAGGCAGTTCACCAGCGATTATTAGGGCTTTGTTGAATGCTTCAAAGGCTCGATCAAAACTTTCGAGGCGGATGTAATGGTGACCAGTGGAAGAATACACTTGTATGGCGCAAAACGGATCGAGTTTTTGATTGCCTTCTATCAACTCTAGACAATGCTGGTATACCTGTAATGCCTGTGTATAGTTATGCATCGCCGCATAGGTCAGGGCTAGCTGATTGAGGATGTGCAGAAGGAGGCTGTCAGCATGCAAATTTTTGGCGATTTGCTCGGCCTCAGAAAGTACATATTCACTCTGCTGAAGTTGGTCAGCTTTAAAGTATGCTAGACCTTGTAAGTAGCGCTGCCGAAGCAGGAATGCAGGCTTCAAGTCCTTAGTAGCGAATATATCGAGCTTTACCATAGCCTCCGCAACATTGTTGTGCATAATGAGAAAATGAGCTTCTAATAGAGCAAATTCTACCTCATCTTCATCTTGTTCTGTCAGATTAGCTGGGGATCTCAGGTATTCATCTTGCTGAGGGTGGCTGGGGAACAATTCTGTGGGCGTTAGCCCGAGGCGACCAGCGAGAATTTCTAGGGCACGTAGCGAAGGATGGATCTGTCCTCTCTCTATAGCAGAGATGTAGCTCACTGAGAAATCAGGTGCTGCAAGCTGGCTTTGTGTATAGTGTTGCGCTATACGCGCAGCCCGTAACTTTTCGCCCACCGATTTCCCAATTTTTGCCGGTGGTTGGTCAGGCGACATCGGAGCCTCCTTTCACGCACTTCAGCATGCGTTCTACTGCACATTCCGACCGATATAAGAACTGTAGGAGGCTCCTCTAGCTTTGGTATATAGACTCATTCAGAAAACGACTCGCTTTGGAACCCATAAACATTCTCGAGTTGTTCATGTACATCAGATGATGAAGAGGATAGCATAGATGTTGAGATGTGTCAATATCTTAATGCAATAACTGTTTAAATGATAATTTACAATTTGTCTTGTGTGACAAGTAGCA
>DASYAN010000106.1:0-8422 GCA_036501345.1 Ktedonobacteraceae bacterium | reverse complement strand
CCCGAAGACAGCTTCATCTTCAAGCTCGATAGCCTTAGTAAGCAGATCGTTTTCGCTATTGGGATCTTTCCTCCCTAGTATAATCCATCGAGTCCTTTTTCATTCCGAGCGGTGCGCCTTTGGCGCATGACGCTTCCTCTGCAACGTCCTCCCTTGTGTGGCTGGTCTGAGATCGCTTCACAGGTGGCTTTGATCTATGCTGCTTCTGTCATTGTTGGCTTAGCTGCCCAACAGGCAGGCCGTCCTGATCTCATCCGTTCTCCCAAGCGCGTCCTAGCCCATCTATGGGAAGGAGATTCGCAGTTATGAAACGCCCTCAATCTATTCAAAAAGTTGTTTGATAGCGGATGTGGATGAGTATAAAAAGCAGCACTCCAGATAACCAGAATGCCGCTCCTTTGAAGGATTGAACTAGAACCTACAAGAGTATCTCGTCCTTTCTGAATAGCTTGAAGACCTCAATGGCTACGCTGATAATTGCGCAGACCATGATGGTATTTTCCGATCTCCTTTCCCAATCCCACAAAAATAGCTCCTGCCCATCTATCCGATGCCGTAATCGCAAATGACAACGCCCCGGTCGTTCACTGCGAGCGGACCGGGGCTTTTCTTGTGCTCAGTGCAAACTAACCGTCTCACTAGCATGAAAGGTAGCTATGACTTGATAGGACGGCAACTTTGCCTTATGCCATGGTAAATTCACTCAAGGGTTCCTCCGTTAATTTATTGCGGCAATGGTATCGGCGACTGCACGATACAGAGTTTCCTCGCAGGATCGTAGTAAGAAGCCGAGCCGCAAAGCTGACTATCAGGAAGGCACTGCTGGGCGTTATCAGGATCTTGCCAAGTATACCCAGGATTGCACGTATTTGGATTACTGGCTTCCGGATCGTCTCCCTGTTAAGTGTTGGTACGAAGAGGAACAAGCACAACAGTCAAAAGCTCCTGAACAGTCCAGATATGATCAGTCAGGCCAGCGGCCATAGCAGGAGATCTCTGTTGCCAACGAGCCTGTTTTGAAGGATTCGACACTTCTACACGTAATGTCTTAACAGGACGAGTAAAATTGTATAGAGCGTCTTCAAAAACACTAGAAGCTTTAAGGAAACGAAGCTCTTTTGAGAAGGAAAGCGTTTTGCGGACCAGCCTCCCATTCATGGTTCGTGATGTCAAATTAGTTCTTTCCACATATGCTGTATGACATCCTAATTTAGCTTTTACTTCTTTTGGATCTCCATAGACAATTTTGATGCGTACGCTTTCCAACTTTCCTCCCTTTCGTTTCTTAATCACTTGGAGACATTGCCAATCTTTTCCAGGTTTTGGCAGTTTTGGTGGTGCTCCGCGACCTCCATACTCTGGTATTTTTCCCCACGTTGCTAACATTGCTTCTGGATATGCTCCTTTTCCATCACTTGACAGAGCAGGTGGCTCTTCGTCTGGTGCATGCATTTTTACTTGTTCCATCAGCTCTGGTGCAATTTCTTCTTCAGATTTGCCTATTGCACACCCAATTCGCAAACGACTGTCCATGTCTATGGCTGTCCCACGCCAAAAAGTTCCTCTTACATTTTCTTCAGATTTCCCCCTTTTTCCCCCTTATGCCAGACATAGGTCCAGAGAGCATCCATTTGTACCCGGCTGAGTTTCTTCTTTCTCACTACCCGCTCAAATTGCTTTACATGAGCACTAGCTTTCTCTAACCATTTCACTACCGTTTCTTCTTTTATTCCTTTAATTCGGTGGATAGCTGCTAAACTATTGCGATCTCCTAATAGAGACATGCACTCTGCTATTTCTTCTTCTGTGTGGCGGCAGCGGTAAAACATCGTGCCCTTGGTCTCAGTAAAACTCTTTTTGCATGTTTTACAAAAATAACGCCGCACTCCTTTGTCCGTTTTACCATATTTGATCATGTTTCCATGATGTACCTTCTGATAATCCTCACATGCTTCATTTAAACAAAATGATCCAATTTCTGCTACTTGCATCTCTTCCATGGCAACCGGACTCCTTTCTTGAACCCACTTTTCTCCTAGCTTACTACCAATAGTCAAGAGGGAGACCACCCAAGCGCATGGGGCACAAAAAAGCCATTGTGGCCCTGGCCCATCGGATCCTGGTGATCGTCTATCATCTGCTCAAAGACCAGCAACCCTATCGGGAACTAGGACCTGATCATGCAGAGGAGAAGGCTACTGAAGCCTCCAAGCACTGGGCGGTCCGGCGCTTAGAGCAATTGGGCTATGAGGTGACCCTGCATCCTGGAGAGGTTGCCTGAGGTCAGTTCCTTGTACAGAGTAATGAGTCTGCTCCTCACCTGCTTGACGCTGCTCTCTCTTGTGAGGGCAGTAGTGCAAAGAGCTATTCTCCTTGTTGCATGCAGAACAATCGATACATGCTTCTAGGGAATATTCACAAGCTCTTTCCCACTCTTGACTCGATTGAGGACCAGCCTGCATACTCCATGAGGTGCTCCTGTGCATGCAAGCCACAAACGGGTCTTATCTTCTCGGGTTCCCATGCCCATTGCTATGGGGTATGCCGATTTCCAGAGGAAGCGTTTAAGAAGACACTCACTCTTGATGTGCCCTTGTTTGAAATGGCTGAAACCCTGTTA
The DNA here is from genome assembly GCA_036501345.1 of Ktedonobacteraceae bacterium. GTDB lineage: Bacteria > Chloroflexota > Ktedonobacteria > Ktedonobacterales > Ktedonobacteraceae > DASYAN01. The sequence continues at coordinate 5,802 of DASYAN010000106.1, read as the reverse complement.
TGAGTCATCCCGAATTTTGATATTGCTGGCCAACCCTTGGAGGGATACTGGACGAGAGAAAAGACATCAGGTAGGATAGAGGAAGAAGATCCTCACATGCTTGCATGAGGAGAGAAGTGCACTAATACCATTGAGCAAAAGGAGATCAAACAGATGTCGTTGCAGAACAATCCCATTGGCCCGGTGCCAGAAGAGACCGCACGAGTGGCTCGGGCTGCATTCCCGAAAGGCAATCTGTATCTATGTATTCGTGATGAACTAGGAACCATTTACGAAGACAGCCTGTTTGCTGATCTATTCTCCCACACGGGTCAACCAGCTGAAGCAGCTTGGCGACTGGCTTTGGTTTGTGTCCTGCAATATCTGGAAGACCTCTCAGATCGGCAAGCTGCAGATGCAGTACGAGCCCGTATGGACTGGAAGTATCTGCTGGGATTAGAGTTGATCGATCCGGGCTTTGATGCCTCTGTGCTGACCGAATTTCGTGCTCGCTTGGTGACGCATCAAGCCAGTCAACGGCTCTTTGATCATCTGGTGAAGTTACTGAGTGAGCGGGGCTGGATCAAAAAGCGTGGCGTGCAGCGAACGGATTCAACGCATGTGCTCGCTGCGGTTCGTCGGCTCAATCGCTTGGAATTGTTGGGAGAAACCGTGCGAGCAGCACTCAATGCTGTGGCCTCGGAAGAACCGGAGTGGCTCAAGCAATGGGTGCCAGTGGCTTGGTTTGAGCAATATGCACGCAGGATCGAAGAGTGGCGACTGCCAGAAGGCAAGCAGCGACAGGAGCAGTGGATGCAACAGATGGGCCAGGATGGCTCTCGCTTGCTCAGCGAAGTCTGGGCAGAACACGCTCCTACTCAGTTGCGCCACTTGCCTGAAATCGAAGGGCTTCGTCGAACATGGGTGCAGCAATTGATGTGGCAAGAAGGGCAGTTGTGTGTGCGTAATAAGGACGACTTACCTCCAGCTCACCTTACTCTCCGTTCGCCCTACGACCACCAGGAGCATTATGGACACAAGAGAGATTTAAGCTATTTTGGATACAAAGTTCACTTCAGCGAGACCTGTGATGAGGGGCTGCCTCATCTCGTCACTCATGTTCTCACAACAGATGCCACTGAAACGGATGTCGAGCAAACAGAGTCGATCCATCAAGCGTTGGCTTGCAGAGAGGTCACTCCAGCAAAACATCTCGTCGATGCGGGATATGTTGATGCAGAGTTACTCTTGCAGAGTCAGCAGGACTACGGCATTGAGCTGATTGGGCCGATCAGTCAAAACAATCAGTGGCAAGCCAAAGAAGGGCAAGGCTATGATTTGGCATCGTTCACGATTGATTGGCAAAAGAAATATGCTGTCTGCCCCCAAGGCAAACAGAGTGTCAAGTGGACCGAGCGTACCGATCAGCATGGACACCCTAAGATCGCGATTCGCTTTGGCCTGCATGATTGCCGTGACTGTCCTGCTCGTTGCCTCTGTACCCGGTCGCAAACGGCACCCAGAATTTTAGCCGTGCGCCATCAAGCCGAGTTCGAAGTGTTGCAACAGGCGCGTAACCAGCAACAGAGCAAGCAATTTCGTGACGTCTATGCCCAGCGCTCCGGCATCGAAGGGACACATTCTCAAGGCGTTCGATCACTCGGGCTCCGCAGAACCCGCTACTTTGGTTTGGACAAAACGTCCTTGCAGCATTTTGGGACTGCTGCTGCTATGAATCTGATCCGTCTCGATGCTTTTTTAGCAGGAAAAAAGACGGCGAAGACGCGCACTTCACGCTTCGCCGCTTTAACTCCTGTTGATCTTGCTTGCTAATAGGGTTGGCCAGCAGTATCAAAATCGGGATGACTCATATATCTCATCGAACTACGAAGATGACAATGTACTATCCGTTGAACAGCGGTAATGGATCTTTCTGGCTGTAGGCGTCATTCATAGTGAAGAAGCCGAAAAGCGTTTCGCCCGTCGAATAGTTGAAGGTTGTCGTGTGCGAGGGATTGCTGGTGTTAAACGTGATTGTAACGTTGTCATTGTCAGGTACATTGGGATCATAGATCCATACGGTGGTCATCAATCCGTCATCTTTATATCCCCAAACTAGCACTTGGTGGTTCTTCCCAAGATCAAAGGGGTTAGTATCACCATGCACGAGAAGCAAACCGAGAGGGCACAGGCTATCACTGTCGATTGTCTGGCGAACGATGCTCATAGAGTCAGTAATCGTGCGGCGAGATATGCCTTCGTTAGAGCCGAAAAGGCCGATAGCTGTGTCGTGGAGAGGTAGATTCATCCACTCATAGAACTGTGCAACCTTACTGGCTGTGAAACTGTCGAGCAATCGGTCAACAATGTAATTGAAGGCAGGACTCCCCATTGGGGGATTTACGTTCGTGGTAGGAGGCAAACGGTTGGCATGAAAAAGGTCGAGGACCGCAAACACCATTCCACCGCATAGGCCATTAGAGGCACTGCCAAGGGGGACCGAAACCCCCGCAACTTCGATTATTTTATCCGGCACATTAGGCCAAGTGTTATTAGAATAGTGCAAGCCATTTGTACTCGGCAAAAAGTTGTCTGCTTTGTTCATATACTACCTTTCCTACAAATTTCGTAATTTGGCTAGATGCTCTTTTTTCACTCTTTCCTCTTCTTTAGAAGAATCGGCCAATCTTTGCTTAACAAACAATCTCTAATAGAGGTTAGACTATGGACAGACCCACTGAGTGGTATATACTGGGTTGGCCTAATCATGGAGAGCTACCTCAGTGTTACTGGTGACGTTGGCTGGTCAGGGATATGCGTCAATCACAGTGTGTGTTTTACTTTTCATACAGCTAAGATCTGTGCAACCAATGACAAGACTTCTCTTCAAAAAAAGTCTTAGCATTGGTTGGATGAATCAATCGATTGCTAGATTGTTTCGTTCATGTCCTCTCCGCATTGATGTATATCGTTGCCCAAAGTCAAAGCTGATTTTATGCAGGTGCTCCATAATGGCATAGGCGCGAAGTTAAGCCTGCACTGGTAGCAAAAAGAGCATTCACGTCAAAAAGAAGAAATAGGAGCAAGTTTGTCCAAGAGAGAACAGACCAGATTGGACTGTAAACGTCGCTTTCTCGGACTACCGTACAAAAAGCGTTGGAGATACGGTAAACAGAGACAGAGGCGTGATTTTGTCCAATGCCCCTGAATAGTGATAAAGAGCGTTTGCAGACAGATCGAAGTCAAGAGCCATGGACTGAGTTCTCCTTCTGGTAGATCAAGAGCAGGTGAATCAAGACAGCGATGAACCTGATGCAGAACATTTCGAGCTTCCTGCGCTTCTTGTTCTTGTAATGCCCAAACAATCAACCAAGCTAAGAGACTACTCTCGCAGCCTTGCAGTGTTTTTGATCGTGTCACATGCATAGCCATCATTTGCTTCATCCGCTTAAAGAGAAGTTCGATTTGCCATCGCGCACGATAAAGCTGGAGAATGTGTTTATAGGACCAAGGACGCTTTGGGAGGTTCGTGAGCAGCAATGTCCATCCCACCAAGAATAGCGTGTCAGGTTGGAGTTCCTTTCCCTTCTTCTTTGCTTCCTGTTCCCTCTTTTTGCGGGCTTCTGCTGCTTTTTCAGGTGGGAGAGCAGATGCAATGATTCGCACATGATACTTTTTCCCTTCATACGCACACCATGCATTTCGGCAATGTTTCCCTTTTTTCACTTGCTTGAGCCACTTCACAATATCAAGGGGTTGGCCATATCGATCCAGCAAAGGGCAAGTACTCGGAACAAATCGCAGAATACCATAGGCTTGCTGTTGATATACATATGCAATATTTTTGCGGTATCCATATCCACGATCAGCAATAAGAAGATCAAAGCGTTGTAACTGAAAATGCTGGAGGGACTCCGCTGTATGTTTGTCGGTGACACGCACCTGGATCAGACGACGTGCACGCAGATCATAGGCTGAGTGCACACGCCAATCATCTCCGGTCCCTCCGACCTCTTTGATGCGGGTGGCATCGACCAAGATGATCCGTCCCAGGCCAGAGCTTGTTGTGTGCTCACTGCAAGCCTGTGGATCTGAAAGGATCGCTCCCAGCAATCACAGCAACCAAGCCGTTGCTCCTTTGAGCCGATTGCGCCAAGCCGTATCGGAAATGTTGGCTAAACCAAGCACCACCGACCAACCGCCCAATTGTCGGAAAGATGATACACACACCACATACGCCAGCAATCCACGCAACAGATCTCCCACTTTTTTGATTTCTCGCTCACGCACAAACGCCCTTAAGCGGAATGCCTGCTCCTCGGTCTCGGCTGGAAGGCGCTTGAGGACTTGCTCTTCCCATTCTTTGTCGATGAGCTGACTCGCTTGTTCCGTTACCTCTGGTGCTGTATACTTCTTTTGACAGGACATGGTCTCCTCCGGGTGAGTACAAGAATACTCTGTGTTTTTTCTTACTCTACCACGGATGAGACCTCCTTTCTCTTCTCACATTCCAGCTCTCTTTCTCCTTTCGTTTGCCTTTTACCTCTCATTCCCAACTAAGTTCGCGCTTATGCTCCATAATGGAACATCACGGCAGCAGCCTTATCTGCCCAGCCGAGAGAATTTAAATTTACATCTCCGATATCAAGAGTAAGAGAGTCTGTTGGTTGATTGACCTCATCGAGGAGATCAACATGATCACCGACTTGGTAGGCGGGACCGGTCTGAACGATAGCCCTGGCAGCCTTATCTGCAAAATGGAGGGGGTTGAGGTCGAATGGAACATCAATGGGACTCTCCCAATCATAAATGATCAGAGATGGATAATCCTGGTTGACTTGATCATACAAGAGGACACGAAGACGCCAGCTCCCATCTAGATTAGGATTCAGGACAAACTTGGCAGCAGCTGCTTTATCAGCAAACCCACCGCCGTTGTAAATATTATTGAGATTCACATCAGAAGCAATTTTGGGGTCAATGGCAACGGTATCAGTTCCTCCTTGAGGTTTCGCCTCATCTAAGAGAAGAAGATGATCTCCTGCAACATAGGCACCTCCTGGTTCTACGATAATTCGCGCTGCTTTATCTGCCCAATTATATGTGTTGAAGTTAATGTACTCTTGGGGATTTTTGGCATCTTGATCACTAAATTGTTCGTGGCTACTTGCTAGACTTGTGGTATCATATAAAGTAAAGACTAAGCGTGCCATATTCTTACCCTCCAATAAACAGGTTATCAATGGATTACTCGACTCATAATTAGGAAGTTACGGTATTGTTCGTGGGGTGCATGAACAGTACAAACAACGCTGCTACTCCAGCACTCAGTGAGGGGAGCACATTGCAAATCAGATGCGCTGTTTTTTCTTTTACCGTGACTCCCTGATAATACCAAATCCGATTAATCAATGACCATTCTTCTGCGTGGTGGCGAATCTTTGAGCAAACACATTCTCGGTTTTTTAATCATCCTTCAACCAGACTTAGTATAACTCCTCTAGATATCTAATTCGGATGAGGGGGATTTCCCAATAGGGGGATCTTAATCCTATCCACATAAGACTGCTGACAGGTGATCAAGGTTTCAGCCAATGCCGAGGAGGGTGCATGAAGAATGAGAGGCTTCTCTTGAGCGACGCTTGTTGTAAGTGCCCTCTCTCATTTTTGACGCACCTGCTCTCAAAATGGCTGAAACCCTGATTTACTAGGTCGAGTTCAGCCTGGCAGAAAACACCGGCGGTCTCCCCTTTAAGTGTTCATAGTTCGTGGAACAAGGACTGTCGTCAAAAGCTCTCCGACGGTCCAAACATGATCAGTGAG
>DASYAN010000105.1:0-8313 GCA_036501345.1 Ktedonobacteraceae bacterium | reverse complement strand
CTGTGATTTAGCGGTGGATGTGATGGGTCTGGATTTCAGCTCCGTCCAGCAGGTCAAAGAGCATTTTGTCTCGCGGGCTCAACTCACCGGGTTGATACCATCCTCTGCTCCTGATGATGGAATGATTGATGGTCCTGACTCGATCAAACAGCGTTGGGGCCACATTACGGGTCTGCCCTTTGGTGCTCGCGGTGGTGCCCTCTCGGCCTTGATCTATGACAAAACCCATGAGATCAAGTACAAGTCTCCTGAAAAGGCCTGGTTTCATGATCTGTGGCTCTCGGTCAAGGATCTGGATGGGAACCCTGTCTGGGATAGTGAATCCCCTGTGTGGCGGATTGAGATGCGCTACAAGCGTCCTGCTCTAGGTGAGATGCTGCAAGAGGGTGTCTTTCATGGGATTGACAATGCCTATGATCTGGAAGAGCGACTCCCAGGGCTCTGGTCCTATGCAGTGGGTCACACTGATGGTGGTGAGGATGGCCTTCCTGATGGCTGGCTGCGCTACATCATTCCGACAGAGGATACCAACCGCTCGCGTTGGCCTGTGCATCCTGACTGGCACGTGGTTCAGTCGGCTTTTGCTCCGGTCGTCCTGCCAGAGTCGGACTATGAGCGAGAGGAACGGGAGCAGGAAGAACTGCTTCAACTGGTGGATGAAGAGTTAGAGGCGCGTCCCTGGAAGGATGCCTCAAAAATGGTCAAGTGTCATTCCTCTTCTTCTGGTTCTGCTCCGGTGGCTCTCTCCTTGCCCGCTCTCCCATTGGATCTGGCTCCCTTCATGCGTCGTCGTCGCTATCAGGTGAATCTGCGTCGGATGGTCGCGCAAATTGCCGGGTGTTCGATCACGGCTGAGGCGTGGCGTCCTGCTGGTCGGCTGGCTGGTGCTCAACCGGATCTCTCGGATACTTTCCACTTTCTCTATGAGGAGGTCGAGAGCTATCTCGAAGAGAAAAAACGGAATTTCAATGAGCAGGTGCAAAAGAAACGGGTTCTCTATTCTGTTGGGAAAGAACAGGCTATTGCCTAGGAAGAGGTCCTTAATGCTCAGGTCTGAGTATGATCAGGAATATGATCAAGTTCGTATTGCTGATGATTCTGGTCAGATGGTCTCGCTTTCGAGTGAACAAACGCTTGTTCTCTTCAAGTGGCTTGCTCACCTGTTCTCACGGTGTCAGGGATGTGATCAGGTGGTTTCTCCAGAGAGCATGCAAGCTCTAACCTATCTGAGGGAAGTTGCTCCCTTTCGGGTACAGACAACATGGCTTTGTCCTGCTTGTTATGCAGATATGTCTGTTCATACCAGCAAATAAAAATAGGAGGGATTCTTATGAAACTGATAGATGCAGTCAAGGGTTATCTGCTTAGTCGCAAGTCGAGATGCAACGATAAAACTATAGAGTGGTACCGTCAAAAGTTGTCTCATTTCTGCTCTGTACTGCAGCAAGAGTATGAAATCACAAAACTAGACAAGGTCACAGTTACTCATTTGCGCTTGTTTGTAGAGCATATGAAGGTGACTAAAGCATGCGAGAATAACCCTCATAAGCCAACTCAGGAGAAAGATATTCGTGATGTGACAGTAAAAGGATATGTCCAGGTTATCAAGAGTTTCTTCATCTGGTGTGTTCGAGAGGAATTGATTAAGAAAAATCCTGCTACTAACCTGGATAATCCCAAAGTAGGCAGATACGTTATCAAGACATTTACAGAGGAACAGATCAAGGCTATATTGGATGCATGCGATACAAGTACCATGGTTGGTTTTAGAGACTATACCATTATTCTGCTTCTTCTGGATAGTGGCATTCGTGTTTCAGAGCTGTGCGGTCTCACGCTGGATCGCGTGTACTTGTCTGTAATGAATCAGGCATTTATTAAGGTTATGGGTAAAGGTCGTAAGGAACGAGAGGTAGGTATAAGCACAAGTGTTGCTGAGTGTTTGTGGAAATATATTCATATGCATCGTCACCCTAAGAATGCAACAGACCAGACACTTTTGATCAATCTGTTTGGTGTTCCGCTGACTATAAATGGTATTGAACAACTGCTACAGGAAGCTGCTAAACGAGCAGGTGTAACAGGTGTACGTGTTTCTCCGCACACGTTCCGGCATACCTTTGCACGGATGTTTCTGGAAAATGGGGGTGATGTGTATAAGCTTTCTCTGCTCCTGGGTCATAGTAGCGTTGTAGTTACAGAGAACTACCTGAGAGACTTCGAAAGTAGAAATGCACGCAACAACCAGATAAAACATTCTCCTGTGGCTAATATGGATTTAAGCAAGTCTAAAGGCGGATTTCGCAAAAAGCAAGCTGATATACTGAGGGAGTGATTTTTATAAGAGAGGAAAGAGACATACGGTTAGCCAAAAATCAGGGCATTTTTTGAAGCATCTGTGATGTTGGAAAAAAGTGCTCTGTATGTATTGACAGAGTTGTGCGTTTTTGGTATCCTACTACCAGTCGTTAAGACGTAGGCCGGTGTAGCTCAGCGGTAGAGCAACGGTTTTGTAAACCGTTGGCCGTCGGTTCGATTCCGACCACCGGCTCCAAATGCGGTAGAGCTCGTTTCGCTTTACAAAACCGTTGCTCTACCGCTGATCTCCACCAGTAAACCGTTACTGATAACCCCACAAACCGTTACTTTTCACCTCCTTTTTACAGGGAGGTTTTTTCGTGTCCACAACTATCAAGCATGCCATTGAAGCCTATTCCTACAACATACTTACACACTCTAAAAATACACAAAAATGGTATTTGCACAAACTTTACATCTTTGCGGAATGGTGTGAAGGGCAAGGTATCACGCTTGATACTCTGAAAGTTATCCACCTGCGTCAATTCGCTGAATATCTCAAAATCAGAATTAACCCCAAAACTGGCAAGCCCATATCCACCTATACCCAACACGGCTATTTTCAGGTGATTAAAACTTTCATCAAATGGTGTACTGATGAAGAGGACCTCGAGGATAGTGTGAGTGACAAACTGCTCAAAAAAGCCCCAAAAATCAAAGTCGATATCAAAGTGATTGAAATTTTCACCGATGAGCAGATACGCGCCTTATTTGAAGCGTGCAAGAAGGAAGATTCAGAAGAGCTGATAGTTCGCGATAGGGCCATACTCAGTTGCTTGTTTGATACTGGCATGCGTGCAAGTGAGCTGACAGGACTCACGCTTGAAAATGTCCATCTGCTGAAACAGGACGCCTATCTCAAGATTTATGGCAAGGGCAATAAATGGCGTGAGGTTCCACTAGGACACGCTGCATGTGCCGCGCTTCATAAATACATTGCCAGATATAGGCCAAAGGTTAAACACCAGGAGGTGTTTCTCAGTCGCGCCCATGATCCTCTCACACTCTCAGGACTAGTTCAACTCTTCAAGAAGCTTGGACAATGGGCACATGTGAAAGGCGTACGATGCTCATGCCATACTGCACGGCACACGTACAGTATCAACTACCTCAAAGCTGGTGGTGATATTTTTAAATTGAGCAGACTCTTAGGCCATACTTCGGTTACCGTAACTGAGAACTATTTGAGAGCGTTCCAGGCCAAGGATGCAAGATCCGGCGGACAATCTCTGCTCGACAATCTGAAGTAGTGTCTAGTATTGATGATTAGTGGTGATTAGTCATAAGTACAGTATAGTTATCACCAGTATTGAATAGTACAGAAGAAACTCCCAAAATGGGACTGGTGACAACTATGGAGTAGGAACGTACGAGTTGCAAAATGGCAGTGCATAGCCTATAATGTGGGAGTAGTATCGCTAGCGAAAGAAAAGGATAGAGACCATGAAAAAAGGAAGCGGAATCCCCGCAATCGACAATCACATCCGGATACCAGAGGGTATCTATCAGCAACTGATAGACCGCGTGGAGCAAACAAAATGCAGAAGCGTCAACCGGATGATTGTAAATCTACTAGTCAAAGCTCTTGAAATGGAAGAGTCTCAAAAGAGGGAATTAGCATAACACGGAGGTTATATCGTGCAGATTTTGATACTAGGACGAAACAGTGAAACGTTGTAAGGCGGGAGACCTTTATAAAACGACATTGAGCCAGCCTGACCTGAGAATCATAAGCTGGCTCAATAAACCTGTAAAGGTTTCCCGATACGCCACTAAAAGCGACACATCTAAAGTAATTATAGGCGCAATTCGAAGAGTTGTCAAAGTTTAGATGTGTCAGATTGGTGGTAGAAAGACTTAGGCAAATGGTAGCAACACCTGAGTACCATAATACCATAGATGACACAATGTCTCAACAAGCACCGGACATTGACCCATTTGATGTTGAAATTGAGGATGAAAATCCCAAGTATGACCATAAAATGTATATCGCAGCACTGGCATTCTGTGGACTACCACCTGACTATCCTCGATCTTTTCAAAAGCACCTGATGACAGACAAGGATACAGGCGCTCCCATCATAGATGAAAAGTCAGGGAAACAGAAAACAACACTTCGATATTGCAACGCATCAAAAGCGTGTGTAGCAGATCAAGATGCCATATGGACTCAAGTAAACCCGCCTTTTGAAGGTACAGCCATCTGGACGAGCAAAGATGGCAACTATTCCTATCCCAAGAAGGCTACTAATCAGGATATTCAATTCATTCGCAATGTCCCCCTAGACTTTGAATATCCTAAAGCCCCACATATGGCCCATGCCATTGCCCACAGACTTGTTCACTACCTCGCATCTATAGGACTCTGTGAACTGGATCACCCTATAGAGGACACTGGAGCAGGTAGCCATATCGTATTGCCCATTGTCCAAATAGAAATACCTGCTCATAGCCCTTCTGAGATATCCACATGTTTGAATGGTGCAGTTGCACGCGTCGTCAAGTCGCTGATTTTGCCTGAATTTAACCGACTCTGCCAAGGAGCTAGCATCGTTATGGACCTGGAAGGATTCGATATCAGCCGAATCTTGTCCTTTCCAGGGACATACCGACCGACAAACCCCGATAAAGAAGACGCTGATTTCTTGAAAGATGGACACCTCAGACGCTGGTTAGAGCCCTATACCAATGGGAACTATCCAGTTCGCAAGGAAAATGCCAAGTTAACCCAGTTGATACAAGAAGCAGCTGCATATCTGCAAAATGAGATTCAAGAATCAGCCAAGAATGGGAAAGAATACCTCAAATCAAACCCACGTGTTAGCCCTAATGATCTGCCTGATGATGCACTCATTCAAATGATCATGGCATCTCAGAAAAATGGAGCTGAATTTACACGACTCTGGTATGGAGATGTTGGTACCGACTGGTCATCTGCAGATCTCGCACTCTGCAATTTCCTTGCCTTCTGGACTGGCAAGGACCCGTCTCGCATGGATAGCCTATTCAGACAATCTGGACTCATGAGGGACAAATGGGATAGAAAAGCACGTACTGGCGAAATCTATGGAGAGGGAACAATTCAAATAGCGATTGAAGGATGCAACGGCACCTATGACCCAAACTATGGCAAGAATACGGAGCCTCTTAAGGATCAAGATGAGACAGTAGATACCTCTGATCTAGACAAAGCAATTGAAGATCTCGACCATGATGCTATCATGCGAAATGCCCATATCCTTGCTCGTATGCCTAAATTTGAGGCTAACATCTACTTAAAGCGTATCAAGGATAAATTTGGAAAGGACATTAATCAAAACCACTTACAGGAAGCGATCAAGGAAGCTCGTAAAAAGATAGCGATGGAAAGCTTTGAGGAGCAACCAGGAACGTCGCTAGATGCCCTTGCTGATGACTTTGCATCACAGTACGGTGATACGTGGGCGTACAATGCTCTAACATCAATCTGGTACCAATGGAACGGCACGCACTGGCAAGATATGCAAGATGTCGAAGCTCAAAAGCGATCGTGTGTTTCACTGGACCGGATTGTCAGGGACATCATGCTTAGCAAAGAAATGATCATTGACAAAATCAGCGACCTTGACGGCGTTGTCAGGCTAGCATGTATCCATTGCGTCCGATCATTCAAACAAAGCTCCAGCCTCATCAATTTCAAGAACGGCACGCTCGACATAAATACAGGGGAGTTAAAAGCACACGATAAGTCAGACGAGCTAACCTACTGTTTGCCCTATGCATACGATGAGCACGGAAAATGGCCAATCATATGTAAATTCCTCAAAACACTATTCCCTGATAAGTACGCAAGGCAGAACTTTATGGTGCATATCGGATTGTCCCTTATTGGAGATACAAAAATGCACTTTGCATGTGCCCTTATTGGAGCTCCTCGTACAGGAAAATCCAAAGCACTGGACCTCGCTAACCTGACATGTGGGATAGAAGAGGGACAGTATTCAGGTAAGACGCTTTTTGATGTTGAGTTAGAAGGCAAGCGAACACGGTTTATACAGAACAAAAAGCGTATTGTGTGCGTTGATGAGTTACCCGCCGAATCACTTCGAAGTGAAGAAAATTTCAAGAACATGACCGCCCATAGCGGTGTTGAAATGCGAGGTATATGCAAAGATGATGAGCTAAAAAATCGGTGGGGACCTAAGATTTTTATGGCTATGAATGAACGTCCTGAGTACAAAGACACCACAGGAGCCATAAAAGAAAGGCTAGTGCCCTTGCTCGTTGGCGAAACAATCCCAAAGGAAAAGAGAGATATCCACATGGGTGGTCGCTTTGCTCCTGAGCTTGGAGGATTTGCATCCAGTTGCATCAGGCTAGCAAAAGCAGCTCTAAAGATCGGGTACTATCCACTATCTGGAACGATGAAACAGACAATCAATGCCATGGCCATGGCTAATAATCCATTAAAGTCGTTTATTGATGAGCAGTACATAATAGATCTTACAGCACCTATTATGTTTACTTCAGATCTTTATAAGGAATATAAGGAGTATTGCACAGAGTCAGGGAACAAGCCACTTGGCAAGGCAAAAATGTCTAGTGAGTTAGTCGAGATGAGAAGAGGAATTACACATAAACGCGAACGTAACACGTTCAAAGAGAATAAGGTTGATAGAGGGCTATTAGGCTTAAGACATCGTAGAGATGACGATCCAATCATAGAAGACGATTCTAAGAACAACGATTCGATGCTGTTTGTTGACGATGTTGACGATATGTTGACGATACTTTTTGAACGTCGTCAACAAGATAAACCAGCTTCAGAAGAGGCTTCAGATACCACTGTTGACGATGTTGACGACGATTCGGTAATTAACGCGCATATAGATACCACTACCACCTTTCAAAAACCGGACACAACACACACAGACAATGTGGATATCAAAGGGGGTATAGGTATCCCTATAGAAGGTAATAGGGGCAATTTATCGTCAACATCGTCAACAAAGTCTGTAGATGAGCCTGTGAAGCTGTTTGAAGTTGTTGACGATACTTCTGAAACGTCGTCAACACGTCGTCAACAATCGTCAACAAACCGTCTCCCTCCGATTGTTTGTCCTGTTTGTGGCAAGTTAAAAGAAGTTTGGAATGTGACACATTGGATATGTGGGGGAAATCATGAATAAGAAAGTATCAGTCATCTATAGCGAGATACGTCATATCAATAGGCTTGAAGGTTCTATAGGGCGGGTAGTCTTCTTGCCTAGACACAGGGATATTGTGATTGTGCACGGCCCTCGTATTCGGATTATGAGCTTAGACGAAGAGGAGTCGAGGGAACTGCAAGAGTATCTCGACTCAACACCTGGAAGTTCTAAACCTCTTGCATCATAAGCTTGCAAGCAAGTATTGCTTAAAGCTATAATGGAGTTGTGGTGTTGACTCCTTTGGTTAGTGGATGCAAAATGTTTGGCCCTATCCGTGTGAGGTAGGGCCATTGGTATTTCTATTTGCTTTCCTCAAATTTCATAAGAGCATCTGCTAGGGCATACTTTGCTTCAGGGAACGGTTCAAGGGCATGCATGCAAAGGTCATGCAACACTTTTGAGTCCTGTTCAATCTCACCTGTCTCATCAATCTCTATCTTCTGTTTTCTCTCTCCCATTTCAGATGCAATATCTCCTAAGTACTTCCGAATAAGTGCGTACAACTGGTGATTAAAGGTGATAGTGTCAATTAATTCTGCATTCTTGCCATTCCAGAAAACCTTTTGTCCTGGTATCCACACTTTGTCCGCTTCAGAGGCCATGGCAATAAGTTCTTGTGTAATTTTGTCCAATTCTTGAATACGTTTGTGCTGAATTGCGAATCCGGATCGTACAATCCGCGCTCTCTCTTGCGCGATGATTTTATCTTGTTCTTTCACCCAGTGTGCATCATAGGCGCTTGCTCTTTCTTCCCAGCACCACTCGC
>DASYAN010000104.1:0-6429 GCA_036501345.1 Ktedonobacteraceae bacterium | reverse complement strand
TATCCTCTACTGGGCAGTTCTAAGTCAGTTCGGTTGGTTCCTAGCCAGATGGTTCTCACAAAAAAAGGACAAGGTAGAGGGAAAAGGGAACTCTTGCAAAATGTCCTATAGTTGTCTGGTCGTTGCTCTTGAAAACGTCTTTCTCGTCGGGTACTATTCACATCAGGGAATGCGTAAGGATGACCAACATCGTTAACCATGGCAGTATCATCATATCGTCACTCCAAAAAGTTCATACCACTGCAATTCAAGTCATTTATGAGAGCTACGATGTTGTGGCCTTGACCGAGTCACAATGTGTGCGTAAACCATACAAGGGCTCATGTCCATTTTTGGTGCTAGCTGAGCTTATCTAGAAAATAGCATTGTCTTTTGGTGCACATGATCAGAGGGGACAAATCCCCTATTGCAGGGCTTACCACCAAATCCGGGCATGAGCCATACAAGTGCGACAAGAACAAATGGGTCCACATTACTGCTTTGATAGAAATGTCTTATGCTACTAAGCCATTTCCAAAACGAAGAAAATGCATTGCATTCTCTGGTGAGAAGGCTGACGAAGCTCGTCTAGGTACAGCATTCTCGTTCAATGAAGAGGCAAGGAGATCTCATGCCAGAAGGAAGGTTACTTCCTCGAAGCACAAGCAATTTAAACTTGTCTAAAAAGGGGAATACCAGTGTATTTCCTGGTGAGAATATTTCTCTTGATAACGTAATTCATGTATTTTCTATTGTTACCAATGTTTTATAATTAGAGCATAAAATACATTTCATTATGCCGTTTCGCTAACATAAGCATAAAATATACCTTAAAAGGAGAAATTATATGAGACAAAGTGGTAAATCGTTTGGTCGACCTGACACCACTGACAACTCATTGCCTTCTGGGCAACAGCCTTGGAGGAATGTACATGAACATCGTCGTCTGGAAGAGCAAAGGCAACAAGCCCTTCGAATACAAAGCGGAAACGAGGCACAACGGTTTGGATGGCATCCAGCATCAGGAATCACTTCTGTGGATTATATGGCGAATATCCGTGCACAACAAGCCGAACAAATCGCACAAAGACTCGGAGGGACTCGACAACAATTACAACACGACATCGCTCCAGGGGACTACCTTGCTAACCCTGGTTATAACCCTCAAGCAAGCTCTTCTAGTGCTCCTTTTGTCTCTCGAAATAATGCTTTTTCCATAAATCCGCCAGCCCCCTATGGTAATTTTTCTCATATATCTTCTCAAATCTCTGATACCAACTTGTCTTTTCCTATGCCAGCTTCAACTGAGTTGGCGAGCGGAATGACTAGTTTGGGAATTACACCAAAGGATGCACTTCAGTATGATACACGAGCCAGTAATGCTCCACAATCAAATACACAAAATAGAATAACAGCGATGGAGGCAGATTTAGACGTTTCCAATGCAACAGGAGACCCAGAGGCAATAGTAGCGCACGCAGAACACAATAGAGCAACGGGATATACAGGCCAAGAAGTGAGAAGAGCAGCGATGAAAGCAGCTTTAGATTCTGCTATTGCATCAGGTGATCCAGAACAAATAGCAGCAGCACGTGCAGAACACAATAAAGCAATGGGACATACAGATAGAGCAACGACGAAAGCAGCTTTAGATTCTGCTATTGCATCAGGTGATCCAGTATTGATAGCAGCAGCACGTGCAGAACATGATAGAAAAATGGGATATGCAGCCAAAAAAACAGTGAGAACAGCTTTAGATTCTGCTACTGCATCAGGTGATCCAGTATTGATAGCAGCAGCACGTGCAGAACTAGCTAGAACAGCGGGATATTCAGCCAAACAAGCGAGAAGAGCAGCATCTAAAGCTACTCTCGTTGCTGCTATTGCATCAGATGATCCAGTATTGATAGCAGCATCACGCGCAAAACATGATAAAGCAATGGGACGTACAGCCCAAAGAGCATCGAAAGCAAACTTAGATACTGCTAGGGCAATAGGTGATCCAGTATTGATAGAAGTAGCACGCGCAGAACGCGATAGAGCAACGGGATATACAGGCAAAAAAGCGAGAAGAGCAGCGGCGAGAGCAGCTTTAGATGCTGCTTATGCAACAAGAGATCCAGCATTGATAGCAGCAGCACGCGCAAAATATGATAAAGCAATGGGACGTGCAACCAAAAAAGCATCGAAAGCAGCTTTAGATGCCGTTAGGACAACAGATGATTCAGATGCAATAGAAGCAGCGCATACAGAACATAATAGACCCTATTTCGATTCGTCCAATACGAGCTTAGGAGCTGGTGCGCCGATGGAAGCCACGACACCAACCACTGGGGAAACATCTACCAGGCATGATGTCCCACTAGCTTTCGCCAGCCAAGTTAATGCACCCTCTTCTTCGCAGCAATTATCCTCCCAAACGGATATGGGTTCACAAACCATTGCTAGCATTGCTGTTACGTACATGAACCCCGTGAAAACTCCTGGCATAAAGCATTGGCCTCCACTTACTGATGAGCAAATTACTCAAGTACGTGCTAAGCTTAAGGATCGCAAAAAAAGAGGTAAAATGACCCAAATAGAGTATGATAGTGCAACATGCGCGTTAGGAAGTACTAGGAGGAAAATATAAAATTGACGTTTGGACAAAGTCAAAGCAAAAGGAGGGGAAGGTTGCGAGAGGCAGTGTGATGGGGTAAAGTTCCAGAGAGAGAATCCTTGAGGGCAGCTAGGTGCTCTTCTGCTCAATTCTGACATCATTTTTTACATCAGAGAGCATTTACAAACCTTTACAATCATGCACTCAAATGGACTATCAGGTTCCCATCACCAAGCACAAATCCCCTGTAGGGCCTACCCAACTTGTGCCTCGATGTTATGAGTCATATGACCTATGGTTCTTATCAGACTCCAACATCGTTCGTTATACCGATAGATATCTATAGAAGATTTACTATAGGGGACATGTCATTGGGTAATATCGATACGGAGAAAGAATTTGGGGTGTATCAACCCCTCTCTCAACTGTCATCACATGGGGACAACCGAGTTCATCTAGCGCAATCGACAGTGCCTCCGTGGCAAATGGTTGTGATAAAAGTATACATGAAGAGGCGGCTACGACTCCAGCCCCACAATGAGCGTGAAGCTTTTCTGCAAGAAGCTCAGTCGCTCTGCCAACTGAAACATCCCCACCTACTTTCAGTGATCGATGTCGGGTTCAGAGATGGATGGCCTTACATGATCATGAAACATGCAACAGGTAGATCACTGCGCCAGCGACTGGATCGACAAGTATCAACATTACTGCCTACGGAAGAAATTCTGAGACTTATTGAGCAGATAAGTCAGGCTCTCGACTATTTGCATCAACAGCAGATTGTTCATGGAAATGTCAAACCGGAAAATATTCTTTTCACAGAGCATGATCAGGTATTGCTCTCCGACGTGGACCCAATGGCTTTTAGCGAAGATTCTAGTTCCACTGATCTTGCTCTCCATTCTACTTCCCCATATACGGCTCCCGAGCAGATCACAGGCCAGAGAAGCAGCCAGAGTGACCAGTATGCTTTAGGGTGTGTCGCATACGAACTATTTACCGGTCGTCCAGCCTTCTCTCCCTCAGACTCATCTCTCCAGCACAATTTCAGCACCGAAACGGTAGTTTCCCCGACACAGATCAATCCAAGCCTTTCGCAACTAATCGAGCAGATAATCCTCAAAGCCATAGCCAAAGATGTCAATGATCGCTATGAGAGCGTCTTACAATTCAATCAGGCCTTACATGTCGCAGTTGGACTCTCAGCTGCATCCTCATCGGCAACAACAGAGACACAAATACAAGAAGAAGGCCTTGCGCCATCTCCAACTTTTTTGGAGGACGCGATGTTGCCTGTAGAAGATTCTGGTTACCATGAGACGCATGAGGAAAGTCCTATTGCACTACACTCCAAGCTTCTGCCTTCGATGACACAAAACCAAACGAGCCAGAAACGAGGAGCCAGAACCACAACAGCAGTACAAATCTGGCTGGTCTTTGCCTGTCTAGGAACTGTGCTAGGCGCAACAAGCGAAATATCCCACATTTTTTCCTGGCAGAACAATCCCTTGCAACAGTTGGGCACCACGGCAAGGCGTGCTGGGCAGCAGATAGTACCATCCCCGCAAGTTACATTCTCATCGCTAGTTCCACATCCCTCACCAACTGCCATACCTACACCAACTGCGACACCTACACCATCACCAACACCAACAAGAGCACCAACACCCACACCACCTCCAGTACCGACAGTCGCCGATGCTGGCTTCGAAACACCTTGGCTGGGCCACGCTGGATATCAGTACGGTCCCACCGGGAGCAGATGGACTTTCAGCAATGGGGGAGGCATTGCCGCTAATGGCAGTGCTTTCACCAGTAACAATCCCAATGCTCCGCAAGGGACGCAGGTCGCCTTTTTGCAGGAAACAGGCTTGATCCGCCAGACAATCAGCTTTGCAGCAGGTAACTATCAGATCTCGTTCTCTGCGGCTCAACGTAAAGGAGTCAATAAGAGCGTCCAGAACTTCCGCCTGTGGATTGATGGGCAGGTGGTAGGCACTTTCACACCTAGTGGCTTCAAATACAAACGGTATAGCACTGGTAGCTTCACCGTCAGTGCTGGCAACCATGTATTGAGCTTCCAGGGACTTGATAGCAATAGTGGGGATAATACGGCCTTTATTGATGCGGTAGCTATTCTGTAGAGTGCTCTACTGGCTCTTGATTGACAAACTTCATCTTTCAATGCAGTAGAAATAGCGATAGGTGACATTGATAACACCTTTACACAGCGTCTCCTAACCCAACAAAATGTCATCAATGTCACTTACCAGCATCTCCTTTCATCGGTTACCCTTCTAATAGAGAGACAATCCTCAGATCGAGGAGAGCGATCTAGCAAGCAGCAACGTCAAAATCAGGTTTCTTTGTCATACTCGGCGATTTGTTAGACAACATTAGTGACATTCTTCCCTCTTTCCCCCTGGAGAAGTAGACAAACTTCTTCTATACTGCATTTACGGTAGTTTTTAGAAAGATTGAGCTAAAAGGAAAATACATCAGATGAAATTCTCTCTGTTGCGAGCAGAACGAAGACGGCGAGGCTGGTCACAGACCACCGTCGCAGAGGCACTTGGTAGTTGGTATCCCATCCTAGTTGCTCATCTACTTTACACAATGGCTTGCTTGGGCCAAGCTCAGCACAAATCAGACTATGTATTGTTAACTATGGTACGATATAGGCATCATAGCATCTTTGAAAAATCGTGCTACGGTCTCGCCGATCGCATTACCGCAGGTAGTGAAGGGGAGAGTAGAGTGTAAACTTCTGTAATTGCCTGTAACTTTGGTCAAATTCTTAAGGGAAGCTCCAGCTGTGTGTTATGGAAAGATGTATGTAAAGAGATGACCCAGAGCCCTGATATGGCCACAACGGCCCCACCTGCCTTTCATATTATGCTCAAACCTCGTGGTGCAATTTGTAATCTTGATTGCACTTATTGCTACTATCTCGCCAAAGAGTTGCTCTATCCTGGGAGCCGTTTTCGCATGGCTCGTGATCTGCTAGAAGACTACACACGGCAATATATCGAGGCTCAGCGCGTACCCGAAGTCACCTTTGCCTGGCAAGGCGGCGAACCAACATTGATGGGTCTGGACTTCTTCCGGCAGGCACTGGAATTGCAGCAAAAATACCAGCGACCGGGTATGCAAATCCAGAATACATTACAAACAAATGGTACGACACTGGATGATGATTGGTGCACATTTTTTCGCGAACACAACTTCTTGATCGGCCTCAGCCTCGACGGCCCGCGTGAAATGCACGATATCTATCGCGTGGATAAAGGTGGTAAACCGACATTCAACCACGTGATGGCTGGATTAGAACGACTTAAAAAACACCATGTCCAATTTAATATCCTGACCACGCTGCATAGTGCTAACGTCGGGCATCCATTGGAGGTCTACCATTTTCTGCGCGACGAGGTTGGCACGCAATTTATGCAATTTATCCCCATCGTCGAGCGCGACAATGACACAGGTTTTCAAGAAGGCAATCAAGTAACTACACGATCAGTAACCGGGCAGCAGTACGGAGCGTTCTTGATAGCCGTTTTTGATGAATGGGTACGTCACGATGTTGGCAATATCTTTGTACAGATCTTCGATGTAGCACTGGCTGCATGGGTTGGAGCACCACCCGGACTGTGTGTATTTGAAGAAACGTGCGGTAAAGCACTGGCAATGGAACATACAGGCGACGTCTATTCATGCGACCACTTTGTAGAGCCGCGCTACAAGCTGGGCAACTTGAAGCAACGGCCACTGCTTGCCATGGTCGATTCGCCTCAGCAACACCAGTTCGGTCAAGCCAAGCGAGACACACTACCACGCTACTGTCGTGAGTG
>DASYAN010000103.1:0-21063 GCA_036501345.1 Ktedonobacteraceae bacterium | reverse complement strand
AGCTTAGATATGTTCTTTCCACACTACGCATAACATCTTCTCAGATGTCGAGCTATGCCGCTGGTAACATACTCAACCTGTTGATACAGCTACAAATTGATCTACGTGGCTTCAACTTTTCCTTTCTAGCGGTGGAGCAAGCATATCTACGAGGCGTGGATTTACCGGATGTCGATTTCACTAATGCTGACCTGGCAAAATCTGTTTTTACAGATACATTCAGTAATATTCTTTGTGTGGCATTGAGTCCAAATGGGGAATTGCTAGCTACTGGAACAACGACAGGCGAGGTCAGATTATGGCATGCCAGTACTATTGCTCCGGTCTTTACTTTCCTTGGTCATACCGACGGGATACGATCCATTGCCTTTAGTCCCGATGGTAGAACTCTCGTTAGTGGCAGTGAAGATGCAACGCTAAGGTTCTGGGATACGAGTGATGGTCGCTGTCTCAATATCTTACAAGGCCATACTAGCCTTGTTCGGTCCGTTACTTTTAGTTCCAATGGACAAATAGTTGCTAGCGGCAGCGAAGATCGAACGGTGCGTATTTGGAATGTTAGTACTGGGCTCTGTCTGCATAGTATGCAGGGTCATACGCAGTGGGTACGTGGTGTGGCTTTTCATCCTGATGGTAACACTCTTGCCAGCTGCAGTGATGATACGACGATTTGTTTATGGGATGCCAGTCGTGGTCTTTGTCTTCGTATTCTACGAGGACAGAAAAAGCATATCCGATCGGTCGCTTTCAGTGCCGATGGTATGTTTCTTGCTGGTGGTAGCGAAGAGCAAACGGTACAGATATGGAATGCCCACACGGGTCAATCTCTCAAAGTCTTGCAGGGACACACTCATCGCGTGAGGGCTGTCACTTTTACCTCTGATAGTACAATCCTTGCCAGTTGCAGTGATGATGCAACGATTCGCTTGTGGGATACCAGTACGGGCCAGTGCCTCAAAGTTTTACACGGGCATGTCAATCGAATATGGTCCATCGCTTTTTCCTCCAATAATAACATTCTTGTTAGTGCGAGCGAAGATGATACCCTGCGCTTCTGGGAGACCCGTACCGGGCTGTGTTTCAGAACATTACGTGGATATACCAATTTGATAAAATCGGTTGCCTTCAGTCCTGATGGTCAAATCCTCGCTAGTGGCAACGAAGATCAGAATATTCGTTTATGGGATGTGAGTACGGGTCAGTGTCTGAAGACCTTACAAGAGCATACCAATCGAGTACGAATAGTTGCCTTCAGTCCCGATGGACGCTGGCTAGCCAGTGGCAGTGAAGACGAGACGATTCGTATCTGGGATATTAGTACAGGTCATTGCATCAAAGCACTAAGGGGCCATACGCATCTTGTGCGTTCCGTGGCGTTCAACCGGGATGGCAGCGTAATTGCTAGCTGTAGCCATGATACAACGGTGCGCCTGTGGGATATCAGTACAGGCCAGTGCATCAAAATACTACAAGGCCATAATAGTCTGGTATGGGATGTTGCTTTTAATGCTGACAGCACGCTACTCGCCAGTAGCGGTGAAGATACGGCCATACATCTGTGGAATGCTGAGACAGGTCAGTGTCTGAATATTTTACGTGGACATTCGCAGCAAGTATGGTCTGTAGCTTTTAGCCCCATCAGAAATGTGCTGAGCAGCAGTGGAGATGACACGACCGTACGTCTGTGGGATGCTGAGACAGGTCAGTGTCTGAATATTTTACGTGGGCATACAAGTTGGGTACGATGTGTTGCTTTTAGCCCCAATGGAAATCTTCTAGCTAGTTGTAGTCATGATCTAACGGTGCGCCTGTGGGATGTGAGTACGGGTCAGTGCGTTAACATCTTCCATGGACATACACATTGGATCATGTCTGTCACCTTCAGTCCTGATGGAAGCACCATTGCCAGTGGCAGCGACGATGGGGCAATTAAAATTTGGGATGTGTCTACAGGTCAATGCGTAAAAACCTTGAGAAGCGAAAGACCTTACGAACGCATGAACATCACTGATATAAGAGGGCTTACAGAGGCTCAAAAAGCGACACTTAAAATATTAGGAGCTGTAGAGGATAAGAATTGACCTTCTAGGCTAGTAAGTCTTTGGTATCAACACAAAAAAACCTGTGTTGATCTATCTGTCCGTTAGATGGCATGGGGATGTCGTTGTCTTGCAGGCGCTCCTGAGCCATACTTGTGGTGAGAGGTGCCCTTTAACCCTCCGGAGTAGGCTCAATGGAGAGCCAACCTTCCATTGCGAAGCGAGCACTTCTCATCTTTCCTGACTTGCTATTTCTTCTGGTTTCCAATATCCAGCAGTTCACAGATCAGCATTTACTAGAAATATCTTATCGGACAAAAATTGTATTCTCTACCATTCTTGTAATGGCCCGTTCCACTTGCTCCTCCGTGATCACGCGTACACATGGATGCATAGGTAGCTCCTCTGGACGGAAATCTAATCTTCCGCAGGGGATAGCAGGACACGTTGGGCATTTCTGAGTTGATGCAATGACAACATGCCGTTCTGAGAGTCCCCATGGTCCAAAAATGTGTGTATCGGTTGGACCAAATAGCCGCAACGTTGGAGTGTCCTGTGCAGTTGCTAGGTGGAGCGGTCCGTTATCTACGCCGAGTACCAATTGGGCGCGGACCAGTAGCGCTGCTAGTTGTCCCACTGTCATGTCTGTTATTAACAAAGGTGGGGTTGTCATCCTTCGCGCAATTTCCTCCAGCATTGGCTGTTCCTTGGGGCTACCAGTTAGTACAATCTGTGCAGGTATAGGCAGAAATTTCTTTGTCGTGAGGGCATTTGCAATACGTGACCAGCCTTCAGTGCGCCACAATTTTACATCACCCCCTGTCCCTGCGTGAATCACGACTACTGGATCGGCTTGCCCAATGCCAGCATTTAGGAGGCGTTCAGTCACCCACTGCCGTTCTTCAGTTGTCGGTTTAAAATGGAGTGGGTAGCGTTCGGGTCTATATGGCTCGTCGAGGACTGGATAACCCAGAGTTTGCAGACCTGCACTGGTGAGGCGCAGATTGGAGATTGTTGAGTGCTCAGCTGATGAGAATGGTAATGCGCGAGTCAGAAATGGGGTGCCGGGTTCAATCGCGTAACCTATCCGGTGTGGGATACGTGCGAGATAGAGTAAGACGGCTCCCCACCAGAAGTCTGGTCGTAGATTGATTGCCAGGTCATAGCGCTCACGCCGCAATTGTCGGGCTATTTTGAGGAGAAGCTTATAGGGTTCAAGGGACTTCTGAGTGGCTCGCTGAAAACCTGGAAATGGACAGGTAAGTAGCTGATTGAGCGCTGGATGACGCTCAACCACTACACTGGACCATGGACCAACCAGCATGCTAATATATGCATTTGGAGCCTGCTCCCTCAACGCTTGCAACACAGGCGTAGTCATGACTAAATCACCAAGGTGGTCTGGACGGATTAATAAGATTCTTGGGGCTGGTATTATTCCCTTGGAGCTTCGTCGTGTTGCGGCATAGGCTCCAGGTGCTCCCAGAATACGGACTAGAGCGAGGATGAATGTACGAAGCAGGTTTTTCACTGAGTAACCTCGCTATTCTGTGGATGGGGGATGAGCTGCATAACCGCGTTCCATACCTCGTCAACCGTGACCGCTTGCATACATGTGCAGTTGGCACAGGCTTGCATTTTGCCTAAGAAGAAACACGGCTGGCCTGTGGGATGATGCCAGATGGCGATGTGTTTAGGATCGCTGGGCGGATATGGCCCGTATTCCGTCGGACTGGTTGGCCCAAAGATCGCAATTATCGGTGTGCCGACAGCGGCTGCCAGATGCATCGGACTGCTATCATTGCCGATAAAAAGCGCACAAGCCTCGATCTGAGCCGCTGTCTGTCCAAAACTTGTCTGCCCAGCTAGATTGATCACACTTCCCTCTGGTATATCTAAGCCTTCCAGCAGTTTTTCGTTGAGAGTACTATCCTCTCGTCCACCAATGAGCAGCACCTGGACACCAAGCTCTTGTACCAACCTGCGTACAATTTCGCGATAGCGTTCCAGTGTCCAGCGCTTAGCTGTCAGCTCCATTCCTGGATTACTGCCACCGCCTGGAAATACAGCTACTTGGGTCCGTGTGGAGGGTTGGATACTTTGTCGTTCTTCTACAGTTGGTACAAAGCGCAGGCGTGGTTGGCCGATGGTGAGCTTTAGTGCACGTGCAAGATCCAGATAAATGTCTGCCTGATGTTGGAGTTGATCACGCGATGTCGAGACTGGTACACGGTCTGTAAGCGAAAAGCCGCGCCCAAGGCTGTCTGGTCCCACTCGTCGTGGTACACCAGCTAGCCAGGGGAGCAGTGTCAGCATTGGCGATCGATCAAGCACGAAGGCCAGATCAAAATGCTGGCGATGTAGGCGCTGTACCATTTTTATATAGTCTTTCAAACCATAGCGGCCAGGAATGCCCAGGGTCCCACAATCGATGACCGTGTGGATAGCAGGGTGATGCTCGGGGATCGTCTTGGACCATGCTCCTGCTACATAGGTGATGTGTGCGTCGGGATAGTTGCTCTGGATCACTTCTAGCAAGGGTGTTGTCATGATCAAGTCGCCAATGCAACAAGGCTTGATCAGCACAATGGAGCGTGGGTGCGAGATGGCACGTTGTATGAATGGTCGGCGTATGCTATCAATCAAAGCGAATGGCAAGCGCAATAAAATACATATGATGGTGATAATATGCTGTCGCAGAACTTATTTCCTCTATCTTTCTCTAATAGCGAGTAGAGGAGAGCGCTAAGCAAATATCGTATAGATCGTCTCCTCGAGACTATATTATAGCAAAGTGCCATGTAGGGAGTCGAGAACACAACGGTTTGTCTTACTACTGCTCTAACAAGGCCTGATAAAGCCTCTCTTGCCGTTCCGCTGCCTTTCGATATATCTTACCTCGTTCGCTATCTGGCAGTATTGGCTCTAATAGTTTGGGTTTGACATGAGCTAGATCAGGAAGTACTTTCAGGGCTTCGAGTGCCAATAGGGCTGTACCGCGTGCTGAAGCCTCCTGCTCCTGAGAAGGATAGATTGGAATGCCTAGCGTATCGGCCAGGATACTCTTCATTAGCGAGGAACCGAACATAACACCGCCGCTAGCCTGCATCTGATGATTTTCGTTCTGTAGGGCATTACAGAGTTGTTTGTGGAGGGCGAACAGGCGATAGGCCAGAGCTTCATAGCCTGCCCGCAAGATCTCGTCTGGCGAACTGTCGCTCGATAGACCTGTGATTGTCAGGTGTGCTTCAGAGTGCCAGCCCAGACTGCGCTCACCCGAAATGAAGGGGAGGATGGTTAGGGCATGGCTATCCGGGTCGAGTGCGGCAGCAAACGCCTCGGCATCTTTTAGCAAAGGTAATTTCAGGCTATTACATAGCCAGTTCAGCAGATTACCACCTTCGCTCAAAGCTCCGCCGAGGATGGCACGTCTGGCATCAATAAAATAGAGCCAGAGCCCAGGAGGTGGCAGCACGTGACCAGGCTCGATGACCACACGCATCGCGCTGGAGGTACCCATCGTCACCGACCAGTGGGTGGCATCAATACAGCCGGAGCCAATGCAGGCTACAGCCCCATCGCCAATCGCTGGGAACCAGGGAACGTTACGTAAAGCGGGCCAAGATGCAGAGTATTCCCGTGTTAGGCCCTGGAGGCCCTCATATGCTTTATCTAGCGCGGGAAGCTGTTCGGGATGTATCTCAAGTGCTTGGACTAGTTCGGTATCCCACTGCAAAGTGGAAATATTGAGCAGACCAGTGCCGGAGGCCATGGAGAGGCTACAGAGCGAGTGTCCTAGGAAACGGCGATGCAGGTATTCACCGAAGGAGATCCATTGCGCTACTTGGGTTAGGAGTTCGGGTTGGTTCTGTGAAAGCCAGCGGATTTTTGCAGGCCAGTAACAGGCATGGAAGTGAGCACCAGTACGGGAGTGGACGGCCTGCTCATCAAATTGCGTGCGCAGTTGATACACGGCATCGCATGCACGGGTATCCTCCCAGGTGATTACTGGTGTCAGAGGGTGACCAGAGGCATCGATGCCCAGTAGGCTGTGCCAGAAAGTATCTAGGGCGACAGCAACGATTTGTTGAGCATAGGGACCAGCCAAGTGCAGAGTCTCGTTGATCGTCTCTTCTACGATGTTGGCCAGCGCATCAGCATTCACCGAAGCCTCACCTTGAGCTGAAGTGGTGAGTTTATAGGTACGCTGCGAAGCTACATTCGGCACCGCAACTCCACTGGCATCGAATAAGAGTGCACGCGTGGATGAAGTACCAACGTCGAGCGCCAGCACAAATGGCGGCTTCAGAGTGTTATTCATACTTGCCTCATGATCAACTATTACTCTTTATATCGCACTGAAATCTCTCTCGATGGAAATTATGTCCCAGATTATTGTAAATAGATAAGCTATGCATTGTCAAGCGACAATATGGCAAGGTGTGTATGAAATGGGTAGCAAATTGGAGAAAATGGGTTAGGGAAATGTGACATTTTTGGTGTATTGGGACGCAAAGTCGAGGAAAGAGTGGTTTAGCTCACATTAAAGGGCCAGCGATGCTGTGCGCGCAAACCAGATCGCTGGCCCGGGGGAGATGGCATCAAGCCTTCGTTCTTAAAACAGAACGAGGGGGACGCCTATGCGGTGGCTGTTGGAGTCGTGTCCATTGCACTTTTGAACTGGACAAAGCGAGCAAACATCATTACGCCGAAAATGATGGCGAAGACGCCTACGAGCATTAGCATCGATGTTGTGCCAGTGAAGAAGAGCACAATGGCTAATACGACAGACACAATGCCGCCGATTACCATTGTCCAATCATGGGCGAAGCTGCCTTGCGTGGCGAAGACCGAGGCTAGTTCAAGGATACCCATAACAAGAGCCCAGATCGCAACCACATTTAGCAACGCCATGCTCGAGAACATTGCCAGAAGCCCGAATACAATCCCAACCAGACCCTCTAGGAATACAATCCACCAGCGATTATTGCTGGCACGATCATCGAATGAGGTCCCTACTGCTATAATACCGTCGACTAGGGCATAAATGCCGAAAAGAAATGCAAAGCTGGTAAACAAGGTCGGCCGGATGAAAACTGCTAGGCCGAAGAGCAGTGCGATAATACCGCGTATCGCGAGCATCCACCAAGAATTGCGGGAGGACATCGTACCTGTTGCCATGTTTTTGTCTTACCTCTCTGTAAAAACTGATGATCAACAACAAGTTTACTCATAATGAGTGAACGATAACGCTCTACGATGAAAGGGAGAAACTTCGAGACACCTTGCACGCGATAGATGTTCTCACTATTCTACTACGAAGAATGTATACTTCAGGTTGCAGAATTCCTGAGATTAGTCGATTTTCTTTTTGCCATCGCCTTAAATTGGGCGCGTAAGGTAAACCTCGTGTCCCTGAGCATGTAATTGTTGTTGTACTTGTGCTGCTTGGGACAGATTGGAGAAAGTGGAAAAAAGTGTTGGACCGCTGCCTGAAAGCCGCACGTATGGAGCTCCAGCATGCAACATATCTTCACGTGCCTGGGCGACCTGAGGGTATTGTTCCAAGACACCCCGCTCCAGACTATTATGGAGATTGTCCAGAGGTAGCTGGTTCCTTTCTTCTGTCAGTGCAGCCAGGACTGAACGGCTTGGGTTACCATCACTATAGTCTTGCGCGGTCAAGTTACGGAAAACTGCTGCTGTTGATACACTGATGGCTGGCTTAACCAATATGATCCAGCGCATCGAGGCAGGTAAACGGTATGCGAGTGGTGTGATGCGTTCACCTCTTCCCTCGCAGTGAGCCAGTCCTCCTGTCAGGAAAAATGGTACATCTGAACCGAGGGCCGCTGCTATTGTCTGAAGATCAGCCATCGATAAGGGGAGTTTCCACCAGTCTCGGACCGCTAGTAGGATCGCAGCTGCATTGCTACTGCCTCCTCCCAATCCAGCTGCCACTGGAATACGTTTGTGCAATTCGATATCAAGCCCTTGTGTCAGGCTTAGCTGCTGACGTATTACCTGTGCAGCTCTCGCAGCCAGATTCTCATCATTACTTAATTCTGGCCGTGTGCAAATCATGCGTACACCAGTGTCGTCAGTTGTAGTGAGGCAGATTGTGTCATAGAGATCGACTGTTTGCATGATCGTACTAAGCTCATGATAGCCATCCGATCGTTTCCCCAATATATCGAGTGTTAAGTTGATCTTTGCATATGATCGAACAAATTGCATTTGCTCCGCTCCTATAAGGGTGGGTTGTATGAGATATCACAAATATCTCATAAATAGATTGTGGGTTAGAATGGCGGACTTGTCAATGCTTTGTTAGGAGGTGAACCTTTTTTAAGAAGTGATCCTTACAGAACGCGGCCCAGAAAGCCCCTGTCTTTCAAGCCTGACACTTACTACACATTTTCTTGAACTCGAGGAAGAAGTCGATGGCCATGGGATGCAAGTCGGTTGCTCCATTTTCACTCCTATGGTTCAGTTTTTTTGAGGGAAGCGGCTTGTAGAGCGCACTCATCGTTTTACTAAACAATGGCTAGCCCTCTTTTGGCATATTCGCTTCCATCGCATGACGATGCGGAGGAGATTTCTGCCAAGAGATTTGTGTAGAAGTGTAAGTCAAGCGGGGGATGAATGAGCCTACCTTTTCTGGAGGGGCTTGGGCACAGGGCGCAAATTGTCTGACAAAGTATTCATTTGTTTGTACTATACTATGAATATTTATTTATTGACATATGTGATATGATGTATGCATATTCAAGAAAGGAGCAATCAGCATGCTGGTCTACGAGTACAAGTTGGATGGCAATCAAAAACAATTTGCCGCCATCGAAGAAGCGATACGCGTGGTGCAATTCATCCGCAACAAATGTATCCGTTTGTGGATGGATGGCGATCGTGTCAACAAAAACGACTTGCAGACCTTCTGTGCTGTCCTCGCCCAAGAATATCCCTTCGCCCGTCGCCTCAATTCCCAGGCTCGTCAAGCCAGTGCCGACCGTGCATGGTTTGCAATCTCCAGATTCTACGAGAACTGCCGAGAGCACAAGCCCGGAAAGAAGGGCTATCCCACTTTTCAACACAACAACCGCTCGGTTGAGTACAAGGCTACCGGATGGAAGCTTGATGATGATGGCCGTCATATCACCTTCACTGATGGCTGTGGCATTGGCCGCCTCTGCTTGGTTGGCAATAAGAAACAGCACATCGAAACCTTCCCAGTAAAGGAGATCAAACGGGTTCGCATTGTTCGCCGCGCAGATGGCTATTATACGCAGTTCTGTGTGAAGACCGAGCGCAAAGTCGAACACGCTCCATCTGAAAGACAACTGGGTATTGATGTCGGGCTGAAAGCATACCTCACCGATTCAGAGGGAACTACCGTAGATAACCCACGGCACTACCGCAAAGCTGAGAAAAAACTGGGTCTCCTCCAGCGGCGTCTCTCTCGCAAACAAAAGAAATCGGCGAACCGAAAGAAGACCCGCAAACAATTGGCTAAGCAGCATCTGAAAGTCCAAAGGCAGCGTGAAGATTTTGCCAGAAAGCAGGCAAACGCGTTGGTCTCGTCTTGCGACTTGATTGCCTATGAGGACCTTCAGATCCGTAACATGGTCCGCAATCGCAAACTCGCCAAGAGCATTCACGATGCAGGCTGGGGCATCTTCCTGCAATGGGTTGCTGATACGGCTTGCTGCATGACATCTCCGTGATTGCCGTTGCACCGCACTATACCAGTCAGAAGTGCTGCGAGTGTGGCACCATCGTCAAGAAGTCACTCAGCATTCGGACACACATCTGTTATAACTGTGGGGTTGTGCTGGACCGCGATCAAAATGCGGCTCGCAACATTTTGGAAAAAGCGCTCTCGTCCATTGGAGGCTGTACCGAGGGGCACTCGGAAACAGACGGACTTGCTCCGTGAAACGCTTCTGGATAGGGGACCTCTACTGTCTGTACCGTCAGGGCAGATGGCAAGCCCTCTGGATGAAGGAAGAACCCCCTGGATTTCTTCAGGGGAGTGTCAGTAAAGAATATCCAACACATATGCTATACTGTGAAGTAGATATCTCTCTACCCACTTTCGATTATTTCTTGTGTTTACTTTTTTGCTTTGATTACTAGTTTGGAATAATGATCATGGATGTAACCGTCGCTTATTTTCATCCCTTGTTTCATCCTGAGGCTGTGAAACGTGATTTTGAGCAAATTCGTGCTGTGGGGGCAGGAAGCATTGTGTATGCATTGCACGAACAAGAGGAGCCACGCTGGCCTCGTGATCTGGAACGTGGGTTCCATCTGGCCCAGCAGGCAGGTCTGAAGGTACACATTAGCCTGGGGCGTTTTGGTAACCTGTTTGCGGGTCCTTCGCTCATGCCAAGCTGGTATACCTTCCGTCATCCCCAATCCCAGGTGAAGGATCGCCATGGGCGCTCTCATGATATGACTTGCTTTAATCACGAGGATTTTCGTTCCTGGCTCTTTAAAGAGATAGAATATTGTCTTTCGACCTATCCTGTTCATGGTATTGTGATTGATGAGCCACGTATCCCAGATATCACTTGTTTCTGTCCTGTCTGTCGTGCACTTTGTCCAGATATTGCTGATTTAGAGCATTTTCGTCGTCGTTCACTGATTGAGTTTTTTAATGAATTATTTGCCTGCGTAAAGCGTGTAGATCGGCGTATCAAAACATCGATTGTCTTGTTGCCGCAGGATCTCGGGCTCGTCGAAGAACTGGTGACGATAGCTCATCTGGATATGATTGGCTGTGACCTCTTCTGGCAAGTGCTTGGTGAGGATGTGGGAATGGTTGAGCAGTGGGGGCGTCGTATGGTTGAGGCTGTGTGCCAATCTGGCAAGCGCAGTCAGCTCTGGCTTCAGAACTTTAATCTGGATGAACAAGGGGAAAAACTGTTAGAGTCGTCCTTTACTGGCATTTTGCGTGCAGAGCCGGACGAAATTGCCTGCTATTATTTCTGGCGTAACAATGTCAATCCAGAGAGGGTCTGGCAGCAAACTCAGACCCTCTTGCGGCGTATTCCGCGTCGTCAACTGCATTGGCAGTCTACTCCCTCTCGCATTTCGCCAGAAGAGACAGCGCGGAAGTCCCGTCATTAGTGCTAATTGCTATCTGCGAGCTTGAGAAGGCACGCTAGGACTATCTTTGTCCTTGTCTTCCTGGTGAACTTTCTCCAGAACTTCACGCAGCTCTTTGATGTGTGCTTGCGTTGTCTCTTCAGTCTCGCTGGCCGTGAGTACAACGGCTTGGACGCCAACTGTCAGCAACGCATAGGCTTCCTGTTCTTTCAAGTTGTTCGCTACATGGATAAATGCTGGGAAGCGAATCGCTTCACGCACCGCGCGATAGCTCAAAGCCTCCTCAATGGTCATCGTACCGAGTGTGGTGTTCAGTCCAAAATCTAGCACGACGCCTGCAATACCATCGAAAGCACTCAGGTTACGAATGTAGAGTGGGTAGAAGTCATCCTGGCGCATGGGGACAACAACAATCTTCTCGATATCCTTTGTCTCCAGAGCAAGCAGGCGGGCTGGTGCGTTAAACGGCACGATGATGTACTGTATTCCCTGGTCCTTGATGTGTGTGAGGCTATCGTGATCGAGCTTATCCCAGCCAGCAACGATCTCCAGCCCTGTCACAACCTGATCATTGACTGTTTTGGCCGATTCAATCTCTTCTTTAATGGTTT
Organism: Ktedonobacteraceae bacterium; assembly: GCA_036501345.1. Lineage (GTDB taxonomy): Bacteria > Chloroflexota > Ktedonobacteria > Ktedonobacterales > Ktedonobacteraceae > DASYAN01. The sequence goes on along the minus strand of DASYAN010000103.1, from coordinate 9,302 downwards.
CCAGTGATGCACTGCCCTTGCCGCCCCATTTGAAAAGCAGTCCATCGGCACCTGCTTTGAGTGCTGCCTCTGCATTGCCTGCTGTGACCTGTGGAAAGGTGACAACCAGCGCGGCAGCATGTGCTTTCGATGCAGGTTTATTTCTGCCCAGGAAACCCATACCACTCCCGCCCTGTTCTCGGCGAGCTTGCGTAAACATATCTTGCAGTTTAGCCATTGCCACTTGAAGCTCCTTAACTATGATCTATAAGGGAGAAAATTCCCTTGTGTCAGTGTTGTAAATAGTTGTTTCAATTGTGTGCGGATTGGGCGGCTGTGTCCGTAGCTATCTACTGGATGGTCCATCTTCGGAGTACCAGTGTGTTATCACCGATCGTCCTTTCTGGAAGCCCATTCCCTTGAGGGATTGGGAGGAAAGAAACAGCCCGCAGGCTGCATCTGCTCAAGATAGAAGTCCCTTGCGGGAAGCCGTTTTCTGACGGAACGGCTAAACCCCACTGCTTTCGCAGGTAATGGGGGCCTCGACGAAGTTAGAAAGCGGTTTGGCGTTGCAAGCACTGGCACTAACCCTCGTAAGCCTATTTAACCTGCAACCGTAGAGCATCGGACTGGCCCACGCATCCTATGGTACCTAAATTTCGCCTCTAACGTAGCCCGATAGCTACCCAAGTAGCCCTGGCTGGGTCTGGTCAGGTGAAGCCGGAGTCGGACGGGCAGAAGTCACCCCCTACTCACAAGCCCCTCCCCTTTAGGAGATCGGGTCCCTGACTATGATGTTAGAAGCCGCCAGCTTAATCGGTACTGAGTAGGTTGGCCTCATTATAGCACGTTTTCATAAAAAGTAGTTGAGATAGCTAGTCTGAAGTTCGCTGTGCTTATGGCAGGGGCAGCGTAATATTGTTACTCCCTTGATCGGGCTGTCCGTCTTGCGGGCTGTTCTGGTTATTCTTATTTTGCGGGTCCTGGTTATTATGCTTATTCTGGTTCTTATTCGTGATTGTGACCCGGTACCAACTCCAGTTGTAATGTGCTCCCTGCCAATCGGTGAGTCCCATAATAAAATAGTCACCAGAGTCGACTGTTGTGGAAATGGTAAATTTCCAGCTTCCCTGACCTTGTTTACAGGGTTGCACTTGAGGAGTGCTAGGATCGAAAAGTAACCCTGACTGAATTTCATCGGGAGATGGGTTGGTAAGTTGATCTACATGGTTAAGCTGACTGGAGTCATTGATTAGGTCTTTGCTGGGGTCCTGGGCCTTGGTTAGCCAGATCTTGCATGTAATACCATCAGCTACGATGGGCTTTTCTAACGCAATATCTGGGCAGCTGTTGCCTTGATTGCCTGTTTGATCCTTTGCCTGAACTGTAGTCTCATTGGATGTCTGACCATCTGCAACCATGCGAGGTGGACTGGCTTCTACGTCCGGACATCCAAGTGGTTGTGGCTGTGATTGTTGTGTTGGTGATGGTGTGAGTAGTGTGTGTTGCGAAGCTATTGGTATATCATGATTCTGCGTAATCGGTGGCGTTGTTTCTCCTTTGGGTTGTGCAAATGCGCCGAATGCAAATCCTACCATAAAGCCCGAAAGAGCAAATAAGCTGATTGCTGTGATGATAATGGTTTGGGCTTGGGTAGCCCCACTCTTTATTGTTTGTGGCTGGTCCATAAGCTAACTCACTCTTCTTTAGAAATAGTTTTTTTGCCGTATAACATATACAATCTGCCTTCATCATACCATGACGTTTGCTCGATCCCTGTCGAAGTGAGGGAAAGGTAGCCCAAATTGGTATGTTTTGGTAAAGCTTATGCATTATAATACATGCAGGTTGTTATTTACGATAGCACATCAAAAAGTAAAAAGAGGAGAAGTGTATAATGGAAGAGCTAACGCAGTTGAAATGTGAAGCATGTCGTGTTGGTGCTCCCCAGGTTACCGAGGCCGAGGTGGCTGAATATCAGAAACAAGTCCCTGATTGGGTTATTGTGGAACGAGACGGCATCAAGCGTCTTGAGCATGCCTATCAATTCAAGAATTTTGTGGCCGCCCTGGACTTTACCAACAAGGTTGGTGAGATTGCTGAACAAGAGGGCCATCATCCCGCTATTTTAACCGAGTGGGGCAAAGTAGTTGTGGCTTGGTGGACACACAAAATTCGTGGCTTGCATCGTAACGATTTTATCATGGCCGCGAAAACGGATGAGGTTTATCAGCATCTGGCACAAAAGTGATCTACAGATAGGCAACTACGAACGCTCAACAAGGGCAACCGCATAGCAAGCGATACCTTCGCGCCGTCCAGCAAAACCGAGACGGTCCGTTGTCGTGAGTTTGACACTAACTTGTGCTAGATCAAGATGCAGACGTGTGGCTAAATGAGTACGCATTGCCTCTCTATATGGTGAGAGTCGGGGCTGCTCCGCCACAATCGTTGTATCGATATTACCTATCGTCCAGTTGTGTTCGCGTAACAGGTTGTTGGTGTAGTCCAAGAAAACTGAACTAGGCTGATCTTTCCAACGTAGATCATTAGAAGGAAAGTGCATGCCGATATCACCCAAAGCAGCAGCACCTAGTAGTGCATCTACAATAGCATGGATAACTGTATCGGCATCTGAGTGGCCTGCAAGACCATACTCGTATGGAACGGTCACACCTCCCAGGATTAGTGGGCGGCCCTCAGTGAAGGCGTGTACATCATAGCCAAAACCAACACGTGTTGTCATTAGAGACTCCCTTTTAATAGCGCTTCGGCGAAAAATACATCTTCTGGTGTTGTAATTTTGATATTAGTATGTGAACCATGGAAGACACTGACTGTGTAACCCAGATGCTCAAGCAAAGTAGCATCATCAGTAACCTGTTCTTGAGCGCTAGGTAGATGATGTGCCTGATGGATAAGCGGGAAAGCAAAGACCTGTGGCGTCTGTACCGTCCAGAGTTGGGAGCGGTCTGGCGTGGCAGATACTTTGCCATCTTGTACTTGCTTAATGGTATCTTTGACTGGTGCTATCGGGATAGACGCCTGATGCTGTTGTGCAGCGCGTAATCCCTCTTCTAGAATTTTTGAAGTAACGAGTGGACGTGCACCATCGTGGATCATCACCCAGCGGCAAGTAGGGGCAATTTCGGCCAGCGCATCGAGCCCGTTGCACACTGAGTCCTGTCGGCGGGCACCTCCTGCTACAATTGCAGCAACTTTATCCCATTGTTCTTGTTTGCAGAGCGCGTGCGTATCGGCGAGGCGTTCGTTATTTGTCACGAGGACAATGGTGTCTATGATGGGTGAAGACTGAAAGATATCAACTGTGCGTGCGAGTGTGATGCGTCCGGCTAGAGATATCCAGAGCTTATCATGCCCTTGCATGCGGCGACTGCTGCCTGCAGCGACAATTACAGCGGCTGCTTTGTCTTGCATAGTTAAAGATACAGGGAGGCTATTGCCTGCCATGCCTTTCTCCTGTTAAGGATAATAAATAATGGGCGTTTGCAAAAGGCGCTTGTGGGCTTTTTCCAGCCTCTCCACCTCAGTAGATATTATATTCCCCATGTGCAATAGCTTTGCACGTCCTCTTGCCTCGAAGTTGTCCCCCTTTTCCCCTAGAAAAGAACCTCGCTCGTTAGCTATCCTGTTAGAAGGAACATCACGGTGACAAGTATCCTCTAAATCGCTGTTAAGAGTGTGGATCAGTCGTACAGGGATTTTTCAGTTTTAAGAAATGCCTTTTGCTAGGCTTGGCAACGTCCTTGTCAATACCTTATCGCTTTACAAGGTTAAGTGGGGAGTATCATGAATAGCACGGATTTCTCTCTCAGAGATCAGGATACATCCGATAAGCAAGATATCCTGTCGACCAACCAATTCAACGGCAATGCGCTTGAGGAAGGGAAACCGAAAAGTCGAATTCCTGTACTTGATGGACTAAGAGCATTAGCCTGTCTTGGAGTTCTTTCATATCACATCATTGGTGAGGCTCGTCTGGCTGGCATCTGGGGTCGTTTGCAGGATATCCATACCGTGACTGGCATGCTTGCTTATGTTGCTCTCACACTAGCCTATGCTGGTGACTCGGGTGTGATCCTGTTCTTTCTACTCTCCGGATTTCTGCTTTTTTTGCCCTATGCCAAAGCATTGCTTTTCCAGAGTTCATGGCCTTCCTTCTCTCGCTATTGTCTTCGTCGCACTTTTCGTATTCTTCCAGGCTATTATGCTGCACTCTTTTTAATGATTTTAATCTTTCATCCACAATTCTTTTATGCTAACCGCTGGCCAGATTTGTTGCTCTTTCTGAACTTTGGCATGAGCCATACACTCTCCCAACAACTTAATGGCCCCTTCTGGACATTAGCTATCGAATTCCAGTTTTACCTGCTTCTGCCAATTATTGCCTGGCTCTTCAGCCTGATAGTATGTCGTGGTACACTGCATTGGCGTATGCTCAAACTCACTGGGTGTTTGCTGGCTATGGTTGCCTGGGGATTGTTGACAAGATATTGGGGCCTCTTTCTTGCCAATACGTCAAAGCTGGATTTCGTGATCCCTCAGCGAGTCTCCGTTGCACTTATCCCGTACCTCTACTCTGATACAGGCAAATACTATGAAGTTTTTGCAGTTGGTATGCTGGTAGCAATGGTGTATACTTACACGCAATATGCTCCTTGTGCAGAAGCTTGGCAGGTCAGAATACGTCGTCTTAGTCCACTGCTATTCACTGTAGGTCTGGCACTCCTCTTTTTGCTATCTCTCTGCTATTTCTACTTCAGCAACATTAATATGGATGTATATAATTATTACAAACATTATGCTGAATATATCAGTAAATATCACATCTTTACTTTTCTTAATTCTCGTGTCCCTATCATAATATATAGCTGCTGGCCGCTGTGGCAAGCTCTGGGGTATGCTATCGGCTATGGCTTGTGTATGGTGGCGCTACTGTATGGTTCACGTAGACTCAAGGGCCCCTTTGAGTGGTCTCTATTGAGGTGGCTTGCGTCGATTTCTTTCAGTTTCTATATGTGGCATCAACCATTGCTGGATGTCTTTAGACATGTCGTTCTTGTCAATATCCGGTTGCAGGGTGGTTGGAGCCCTCTGATGCAATATGGCGCTTTTTGGTGTTGGACACTCATGTTCATTGTTCCTGTCACTGCCATGCTTTATCGCTGGGTTGAAAAGCCTGGCATAAGTCTCGGAGAATGGCTCATACGCAAGTTCGAGAGATAGATGAGAAAGCAATCTTTCGATCTTAGAAGACGAACTTGTCCCTATTTCCCCCCTGACAGAACGTGCAAACTTCCTCTATACTAATTTATACCGTTGTCTCCTGACTTTATGCCATTGCCTACTGACTTTATATTGCCACTGCCATCCTTAGCATTGTGGAGAGGATCAGGATTGATGTCATTAAGTACCCTATCACGTAAACGCACTGATGCCGATTCTCCCGGCTTGATCAGTAGGAGATCTCTTTCTAAGCAGGGTTGGCTAAATTTACTGACGTGGATGATTGTATTAGCTCTTTTTATAGCTGGTATTTGGATGCGTCTGCATTTGCTGGATGCCCCCTTTGATCGCGATTCATACGATGAAGGAGTCTACTGGGAATCATTACGCTCAATGAGCGTAGGGGCATCGCTCTATCAGCGAATTTTCGATTCTCAGCCCCCGTTTTTCCTGCTCTCTATTTATCCTTTCTATGCTCTTTTTGGCCAAACCATCTGGTCTGCCAGACTGGGCATTGCCATTATCTCATTATTTGGCTTTCTAGGAGCTTTGCTGTTGGGCAAGGCCTTAGCTGGACGGCTCGGTATGATCCTTGCGTTGCTATTGCTGGTTGCTAACTCATTCTATCTTACTGCGTCACAGACGTTACAAGCTGATGGTCCAGCAACTGCTCTGGCGCTGCTAGCAGTGGGGCTAGCCTGTCTCTGGTGGGAAAGACCTGATGGTACCATGGGATACTGCCTAGCCTCGCTGACCGGGATGACTCTGGCACTTAGTATACTTACCAAACTGCTAATGATTCCAGCCCTAGCGCCTATTGGCCTGTTAGCACTGGTACGTCTCTGGCAGGTGAAGAACCAGACTTCGACAACATTCTTTGCCTCTATACGTCCACTCCTTATTGGATGTCTGGCCTTCGTTCTAACCATCGTCTTGTTACTACTGCCATTTAGCCATGCATTTTCACAATTCTGGCAAACAGTTGTAATGTTTCATGTAGATGCTAGGGGACACTATGCAGACATACAGGCAGGAAACAGTGCAATCATTGGGGATGCACTAAAATCTCTTCTTGGTGCCAGTGCCCTCTTTGGTACTATCATTGCACTCCTGAGGCGCGATTGGCGTGTTATACCATTATTAGTATGGCTGAGTACAACGATCGATTTTCTCTTGGAACAAGCACCACTCTTTTCGTACCACCTGATCGCTCTTATTCCTCCTCTGATCGCTCTAACGGTAATAGGCATTGCTCCCATCACCCTCGTCGCAAAGCGCTCTGGGATACTGATCAATATTGCGACGGCGCTCACTGCGCTTCTGGTACTTTCCCAGGTAATAAGTAATATTCAGCCAATACAAAATTTCTACGATAATTCGGTGGTAATGAGTCATTTATCCGGAACACAACAAAATATGCGCGTTGTGCGTGATTTGCAGCGATTGACTAGACCGGATCAACTTGTCATTACCGACGCTGAGTTTATCGCAGCGCTAGCTGGTCGCAGTACACCAGACAGCTTGGTTGATACCTCAGAGGTACGTATCCGGGCAGGTTATCTAACGACGCAGCAATTAATTGAAGAAGCTTCACAACCACAGGTGCACGCCATCCTTTTCTACACATATCGGTTTGATAACGAATTGGACGCATCATTCCATGATTGGGTGACACAACATTTTCAGCTTGCCGATCGTTATGAAGAAGGAGAAGAACTTTGGGTTAAAACAGAGCCGTCGAAGGCTTTGCAGTCGAATGCAAGCTGATGCTCTCCCGTATCATTAACAGGTGCTTTCCTGACCATACTATCTGTCATCCTTGTGCTCGAAATATCGTTCACCGATGCTCAATCTAGAGCTGCGGCATCTGCACCGTATCGGGCTTGGCAAGTAATTGAATGCGTGGCATGACAGTCACCTTTGCTGGCTCCCCAATTTGGATGACAATCACGCTCACATTGTCTTCTCCTCCGCCCTCAAAAGCAGCTTGGATCAAGGAATCGCTTGTGACCGATGGGTTAGAGGCAGGGTTCTTGATCAGATCTTCAATCTTTGGATCACGCACCATATCCCACAAGCCATCCGAGCAGAGGAGTAACTTATCTCCTTCCTGCAAGGGGGCAATGAACAGATCAACCTCTACGTTGGGCTTTTCACCCAAACTCCGATAAATATGACTGCGCTTAGGATGAGTATAGATATCATCGGGTTTGATAATACCAGCTTCGACCAAACTTGCAACCACAGAGTGATCATTGGTGATCTTTTTCAGTCCGTCTGACTCGCGATAGAGATAGGTTCGGCTATCCCCGACATTGACGACATAGGCAACGTTATCAACGACTAATGCTCCAGTCACCGTCGTTCCCATGTCACCTCGTTGTTCGATATTTCGCTGGTGCACCGCTAGATTTGCACTCTGAATGCCTGCTACTAGCAGTTTAGCATACTCATCGTCATTTGGGTTCTTAAGCAATTTGGGCAATATATGTTCAATGATCGTCTGAATTGCCAGACGACTTGCATCTTGTCCATTGGCATGTCCTCCCATGCCGTCTGCAATTACAAACAATCCGTATGGATGAGTAGTCGGCGTTTCCTCAATCAGCCCCTGTGCGGCGAAGAGGCTATCTTCGTTTGGTTTATATTTTCTCTTGATCCCGGGGTCTGAACGTGTTCCAACCACTAATTGGAAACGAGAATCGCTTACCGGATGTCTGGTGTAAGGCTCCGTCTTTTGTAGCTCAACAGGTTGTTCAGGCACTCTATTTGGTGTTATCTCTACAGTCGGTTGCTCTGCTATTGAGGCAACAGGCATAGCTGGCGGCAGTGGTGGCATTGTCGGCTGGTCTGCCTGCGAGCGAGCGGACATAGCAGGCTGACTTATCACCTGGGCACGTAGATGCAATCCAGACTCCGACGGAGAGAGCAGCAAGCGACAATTGGGGCAGTAATTTGCGTCCCAGGGCACAAGTTCCCCGCAGCGCGGACAGGGCAACCGGGCTGCCCCAGGCTGCGTTGGTACTAGGACAGGGCTGTACTGTATTGGCTGCTCATATTGCGACTGCTGCGTGGTAGTTCGCTGTGCTGTCTCTTGCTCCGCAATCTGTTGCGCCTTAGCACGCTCCATCTCTGCAATCTGTGGTGCATCAATCGTTGCCCGACGAGCGGCCTCCTCCAAATCAACCTCCAGAGATCGCTGTCGTGACCGACCAAGCAGCAAGGTGATCACCAATAGCACTACTGCAAGCAGGAGCACAATTGCAATCACCAATTGCCAGAGAGGAATGGACACCCCGGCGATAGTAATCGTATTGGAGGAATTTGATTGACCCGAGGGGTTGCCCTTCTCTAAACTGAGAGATGAGACCGCAAAACTTTTAGCGGCCTGGAAATTAGGATTGGCATCTGCTGCTAGCTGAAATTGTGTATGTGCTTTGGTGAAATCCTTGTTATTATAGGCATCCATACCATGCTGCCACCCGTCATGCACAGTGTTAGCGGAATGAGATTGAAAGCTTGGGATGGTTTTGGAGATAAAGGTTTGGATATCGGGACTTGCTTGCTTGCCAGAGGCATTTGCTAGGTGCAAACTAGTCAGCTGTCCATTGGTATTGATCAGGGGTGTACCAGCTTCAAGCGTATTGGTCGGTGAAATCTCACTGGGTGTCAGAAATTTCTCTGCTTGGACTTGAAAGGTCGAAGCATCTGATGAATTGGGAGTGGCGATTGATGGGATTGGCAAAGAGGACGGAGTGCTGGTGCTAGAGGTTGAGGCCAGACCAGCATCCGTTGTTAATTGGATAGCCAGATTCTGATTCGGGGTGTTTGGCTGCTGAGCAAGATCAATAAAGGGGAGCAATTGACCCTGGGTACGGCCTAAAGCAAAGAGTGCAGGGCCACTATGACAATCCCCACCATCCTGGCAACTCACTGGTCCAACACTCTGAAAGGTCATGGTTTGCTGGTTATAAGCAGTACTCAAATATACCTCGATACTGCTTAATGCGGCCTTGGGATGCCCATTTGCACAGAGGGCTTGACTGCCGTTCACCAGAGAGCTGTCTGTTAGGACC
>DASYAN010000102.1:0-8669 GCA_036501345.1 Ktedonobacteraceae bacterium | reverse complement strand
GCACTGTACTGTCCAACTGCTTCAAAGACACTGACGATATCAACGTCCTGACCTTTGCAGACGCCGGGGAGGATAGTGCCGCCGTAGACAAATACGCTGGGAATGTTCAGGCGGGCTAGAGCCATCAGACAGCCGGGCATATTTTTGTCGCAGCCACCCAGGGCGATGATGCCATCGAAGCGCTGGGCATTGCCGACCAGTTCGATGGAATCGGCAATCACTTCGCGGCTAGGAAGAGAGAATTTCATCCCTTCGGTACCCATCGAAATACCGTCACTGACTGTGATGGTACCGAAAATCTGAGGAACTCCACCAGCGACGCGCACCCCCTCTTTGACTTTCTCGGCCAGCCGATTGATGTGGGAGTTACATGGTGTGATCTCGCTCCAAGTGCTGGCAATGCCAACGAGAGGTTTGTTGAAATCTTCATCGGTCAGGCCGACTGCTCGTAGCATTGCGCGGTTGGGGGCGCGTACATCTCCTTCAGTGATCATTTTGCTACGGCTATTATATGTGGGTTTTGATCCGTTACTTTCGGGCATAATGGCAATAATTCCTTTCAATTACGAACTATGCAGTTTTTTCTAGAACCGTAAACTTTTTTTGGGGCTTGGGTACAGGACTCCTCGTTTTATGACAAAATATTCATTTTACGCCTCTAACTTTATGAACATTTGTATATTGACACCTATGCTATACTACTTTATAGTACACAAACAACTGAATAGTGTTTACGGGTTCCGAGGTAAATCGTTCCCTCGGGTAAAAGCACTAACGTAGAAAACGTTTGGTGTACCAATCGATAACGTAGGTCTTTAAGAGCCCACAAGCCGCCTACCGAGATTGAATGACTGTAGGCTCGGACGGAGCCTTCGTGAAACTGCCCCGAGCGGGTACGTTCCGTTGGGCTACTGCGAGAAGCCCCTGGATTTCTCCATGGGGAGTCGTCACTATACACGAGTTGCTGACGAGGTGAAACCCTCTTGCTCACGAACGCTGGGCTTTAGAGTTTACCCGAGAAGCGCGTTTTGCTACCCGATAAGAGCCTTATGAAAGACATTCAAAATACACCCTCGCAGCATTGAATCCTTCTCTCCGCAGGGAAGTAAGTACCTTACGTGGCATATTTTCGTCCAGCAGAAACGCTCGTGGACGAGCTATCATGTTTTTCTTACCTCATTGCAACATTTTCTAGTGCATCGGCATAGCCTTTCACATACTGAATTTGCTCCAAGCTTAGCTGTTTAACAGCTATTACTTGTTCTAGTGTCAGCTCATATTCGTCGCCGATCTCCGTCACTGACATCCCGTTCTCAAGGTGTCCAAGGATACGATCGACAAAGATACGTGTTCCCTCAATGATTGGTCGCCCACTATTGATACCTGGGTTCTGTATTATTCCAGCGGAGATTCTTCGTATTCCTTGTAGAGCCATGTGTGCTGCCCTTTCGTTTTCTAAGTACAGTTGGTTATAAGTGTGATCCAAGTTTGCGGTAGCAAATGGCCTCGTGGTGAGAGAAGCAACTCAGAATGTGCTTGTATCCAACTGTACTAAGTGTACCACACGAACAAGAGTATAGCCATGTGCTCTCAAGACGAAGGAAAGCCCTGAAGATGATGTGACAGCCTTGTAATGCACTTTATTCTCTTGTACTATTAGTTCTATCAACGTATCCATGTCAGGAACTTCGTAGCGAGAGCTAGAGTAGACCTGCGGAGAAATTTATTTATCAAGGAGGATTTCATGCTTATTTCTCATCATCATCGCCGAAATGAGTTGGACCAACTGGTAGAAGAATATACCAGCCATCGCCTAAGCCGTCGCGTGTTCCTACAGCGTGCTGTAGCTACTGGCTTGAGTGCAAGTGCTGCAGCTGCCTTGCTTGCAGCTTGTGGAGGACCGTCTCAGCCCACTATAGATGTGCTCAACGTGTGGGGTGGAGAAGAACAGGATTCTTTCAAAGCTGTGGTTGCCCCATTCATCAAAGCTAACAACATCGCTGTCAATGTCGAAGCGACCCGTGATCTGGATGCTACTTTAACCTCGCGCATTCGTGGTAATAATCCTCCTGATATTGCCATTCTGCCTAATCCTGGTAAGATGCAGCAGCTCGCTCAGCAGAACAAACTGGTGCGCCTGGATAAATTCCTGAATATGAGTAAGCTGCGCAGTGATTATGCTAGTTCCTGGATAGATCTGGGTACCTATAACGGCGGGTTTTATGCCCTCTTCTACAAAGCGGCCAACAAGGGGACTGTCTGGTATAACCCTAACCAGTTCAATACACTTGGATCTAAGCCGCCTGCTACTTGGTCTGATCTGATTGCTCTCTCCGACAAAATTGCCAGCAGCGGCAAATATCCCTGGTCGATGGGTGTAGAGAATGGCGCGGCCAGCGGATGGCCTGCTGCTGACTGGGTTGCCGAGATTTATCTAAATCAGTCGGGCCCGACCCTCTATGATCAGTGGGTAGCCCATAAGATCCCTTGGACGCATGCTAGTGTCAAAAGTGCCTTCCAATCATTTGGTCAGATTGCTGCGGGTAACCACTATATCAATGGAGCACCTCGGTCCATTCTGGCAACGGGCTTCCAGGATGCCAGCTATGCGCCTTTTACTTCTCCTCCGCAAGCCTATATGTATTATCTAGGAGATTTTGCCGCTGGGTTTATCACAGGCCAGTTTCCCAAGGCCAAGCCAGGAACCGACTTTAATTTCTTTCCTTTCCCGACCATCAATACACAATATCAGGGAGCAGTGACTGGAGGTGCCGATGTGGTGGTAGCGATGAAGGATACTGATGCGGTACATAAGTTGATTACTTATCTAGCAACGGCAGAGGCACAAACGATCTGGGTCAAACGAGGGGGCTTCACTTCGCCCAATAAGTCAGTGGATTTGGCAGCCTATCCCAACTCGGTGGCTCAAGATTCGGCCAAGATGCTCACTAGCGCGACAACCTTCCGGTTTGGAGCAGGCGATCTGATGCCACCAGCTGTACAGCAGGCTTTTTGGAAAGGCTTATTAACCTTTATTGGCGACCAACATCAGCTTGACAGTGTCCTGAGTACCATCGAGTCTACTGCACAGCAGGCTTACAGCTCACAGTAGCATTGTTGGGAAGGCAGATGGTGCTGCTGTCTGCCTTCTTAATAGGTAGATTGTGTTGAAAGGCTAACTGTTGTCTTACAGGCTTTAGGTTACTTTTCAAACATGCTCTTATAACAGAAGGATTCAATCATATGATACAGACGGTCAAGAAAGGCTCAAAGTTGTCTCCAACAGGTGGTACAAAATGGCTTGGTATCCTGAATCCATGGCTCTGGATTGCACCAGCCGTACTGTGTATTGTAGTCTTCCTGTTCTACCCTATGCTGAATACTATCTGGCTCAGCTTCTTTAGTAACGACTCCTCACGTTTCGTTGGACTGACCAACTATGCCTATATCTTCACAAATGGTGGGATGCTGGAAGTGCTCAGAAACAACCTGCTCTGGCTGGTACTCGCGACTATCCTCACTGTCTTTCTGGGACTCGTGGTTGCTGTGCTTGCAGATCGGGTCCGTATCGAGAGTATCATCAAGGCTATGATCTTCGTTCCTATGGCAATCTCGTTTGTCGGGGCTAGCGTCATCTGGCGCTTTATTTATGACTACAAGACGTCGGATCAAGCCCAAATTGGCTTACTCAATGGCATTATGACCTTGTTTCACCTTCAGCCGCAAGCTTGGCTGATCGACCCACGTTTTAACAACATTGCTCTGATCATCGTCTATGTCTGGATGTGGACTGGCTTTTGTATGGTGATCCTCTCCGCCTCGCTCAAGGGTATTCCTACCGAACTCATAGAAGCTGCCAAGATGGATGGAGCTAACGACATCAGCATCTTCTTCCGCATCACGGTGCCAATGATCAGTCCAACTATTGCAGTTGTTACTACTACTATGATCATCAATATCTTGAAGATTTTTGATGTCATCTATGTAATGACTGGAGGGGATTACCAGACTAATGTCGTTGCTGTAGAATACTACCAGCAACTGTTCAATTTTAACAATTTCGGCATTGGAAGCGCACTAGCAGCCCTGTTGTTACTTACGATCCTACCCATCATGTATATCAACATCCGACAAATACGAGCTCAGGAGGTCCAACGGTGAGTACGATTGATCCAAAGCCATCTAGCATCGTTGCTACGAAAACGGCCAGACCTTCTCATGGAGTCGCCCAAATCAAGGAGCGAAGTTCTTCTGTGCAAAGTGGTATTCTGAGAGGATTGAGCAATAGCGCTGTTACTATCATTACCGTGTTAATAGGTCTTTTGTGGTCAGTTCCTACTTTTGGGCTTTTCATCAGTTCGTTGAGGCCTGCCTCTCTGATCCAGAGTAGTGGTTGGTGGACTGCGTTTACACCTCCCTGGCAGTTCACTATTGATAACTACCAGCAAGTGATCCAGGCACAAGGGTTGGGACAGGCCTTCCTTAATAGCCTGATCATTGCCATTCCAGGTACGTTACTGCCCACTCTGGTGGCCGCCTTTGCAGCCTATGCCTTTGCCTGGATGAAATTTCCTGGGCGTGACTGGCTATTTTTTGGGATCGTAGCTTTACTAATCATCCCTATCCAGATCACCTTGGCTCCCGTGCTGAGCCTCTTTACTGCCCTTGGTATAACAGGTAGCTATCTTGCGGTCTGGTTAGCACATACGGCGTATGGCTTACCATTTGCGATCTACCTGTTGCGTAACTTCTTTGGCTCTCTGCCGTCGGATTTGTTTGAGTCAGCTCATATTGATGGAGCTTCGCATTCGCGCTTCTTCTTCAATATTGTGCTACCACTGTCGGTGCCATCATTGGCCTCGCTATTCATCTTCCAGTTCATGTGGGTCTGGAATGATCTGCTCGTCTCCCTGATTTTCCTGGGAGGTAGCCCTCAGCGTGCGCCTTTGACGTTGACAATTGCCAATTTGGTCAATTCTTATGGGAGCAACTACGAAGTGCTCACCTCGGCAGCCTTTATCTCGATGGTGCTGCCTCTGGTGATCTTCTTCTCCTTGCAGCGTTACTTTGTCCGTGGCATCCTGGCTGGCTCAGTCAAAGGATAGCATATAACATGCATTACATGATAAAATGGCAATTTATTGCCTGTGGTGTAGGGACCCAATTATGATCTTTGACATTTTCATCCGGCAATTCATTGCCCGAGTGTAGGGGCCCAATTCACCGTGTGCCCTTTGGGTATTGCGCCCGTGGGGTGGGGTTTGCTGGCTTAATTTGTCAAAAACCATTATCGCGTCTTCTGATATTCTATCACCGAAGCGAAAGGGGTAATGATCGATGGCACGCGTGCAATTTGAGCATGTTTATAAGCAGTTTGGTAAAGTCGAGATTGTGCACGATATCAGTCTTGACATTCAAGATAAAGAGTTCCTGGTTCTGGTTGGTCCCTCTGGTTGTGGGAAAAGTACCTGCTTGCGTATGGTAGCAGGACTGGAAGAGCCAAGCGCAGGGAAAATTTTTATCGGAGATCGCCTTACCAATGGCGTTGATCCGAAAGATCGCGATATTGCGATGGTCTTCCAAAACTATGCTCTCTATCCTCATATGACCGTCTTCGACAATATGGCCTTCGGCCTCAAATTGCGTCATTTCTCCAAGCCAGACATAAAGAAACGCATAGAGGATGCGGCCGCTCTGCTTGGACTAGAGCAATTGCTCAAGCGCAAGCCAAAAGAGCTATCCGGTGGTCAGCGCCAGCGTGTAGCATTGGGTCGTGCCATTGTGCGTGATGCGCAAGTCTTTCTGATGGACGAGCCGCTCTCCAACCTCGACGCGAAGCTGCGTGTTGCGACCCGTGCCGAAATTATCAAGTTGCATCAGCGTATCCAGACGACAGTTATTTACGTCACGCACGATCAGGTTGAAGCTATGACAATGGGTGATCGTATTGCTGTCTTGAGCGGCGGTAACATCCAGCAGCTCGGTACACCGCAGGAATTGTATGACCATCCAGCAAATATATTTGTCGCAGGTTTCATCGGTTCACCTGCGATGAACTTCATTCCTGATGCACAGGTTATTACGGAAGAGAACTCAACTTTCATTATCCTCAAGGATATTGGTCGTGTGACTGTACCATCACACTATGTAGAACGCGCCCGAGCTAGCGTTGGTCGTAATCTAACCTTTGGTATTCGCCCTTCACACTTGGAAGATGCTGAGCTTGTGGGCTCTGAGCGCGACCTAGCATCAACCATTGAAGGAACTGTGGATGTGGTTGAGAACCTTGGTAACGAGCTGCAAGTCTACCTAGCCTCTGGTGACAAAAGCCTCATCGCCACGCTCAATCCTCGCTCTCGCTTGAAGTCTGGCGATAAGGTTCGTCTGTTTGTTGATAGCGATCAGATTCATCTCTTTGACTCTGATACGGGTCAGACGATCTTCTAAACAAGCTCTTTGCAAAGCAATAAGGTTGAGGCGGGATCTCAGCACGGCTGCATGCGAATCCCGCCGTCGAACCGTCAGTTATGGGTACACCATTAACCTCACTCATTTACGGGAGATGACAGAAAGTCTGGCTGTGCTTTTTGGTCTCACGCTTCCGAAGGCGTTTCGTAACTCCTAGTGAGAGCATTTGGCGACTGGGAAATTGCATAGGCTCTCCCGCTCACCGGCCCTTTGTTCTCCAAAAGCTGTCCTCTTTTGTCCTACAGGCTGTCCGCTTTTTCCCTCGAGTTGTCCGCTTTGTCTCTAGAAAAAACCTCTTTCATCAGCTATCTTTAGTGGAGAAGGCTGTTCACGAGAGGACCTTTTGAGTTAAGAAATGCTCTATATATATATTAGGCACAATTTTGGAACAAAAAGAGGCTTCCTTGCTATCCCAAAGAGGAGAAGAAAGCTCTCTTCAGCCCATCTCATCAAGAGAAACGTACCCTGTTTGTCTTGAGAGGAAAAAAGTAGTTACCTACAGTCACTACGCACAAGGAATAGCCTGCCCTACTGGTAGCCAGTCAGGTGAAACTTCATTAGACAACAATCCTGTCAAAATCGAAGCCAAACGTTGATGGGTAATAGAAGAGGATGGTGTTATCTCCAGCATTCAAGCTCACTGTGTAGGTGAATGAGGCAGGCGTGTCCCAATCACCAGTGGAAGGTTTCGTGAACTGTGCGACATCTACTCCATTAACCTTCATATCTGTTCCGTTGTCATGCTGGAAGCCGTTGACATAATAGATCGTCAGCGTGTATGTGCCAGCACTCGATTCCTCAATATTGTTGAATTGCAACGTCTGGCTCTGACCGACATCGCCGACCCTCTCTCCCCCGGAACAGCGAGAACAGCCAAACACACTCGTGCTGCTAGGCAGCGTATTCTCCGACGATTCCGCTTCATAGCTTCTCGGTGTCGTTGGCTTCGGTGTAGACGTCGGCGGTGTCGATGGTGTATTGCCCGATGTTGTACTCTGGCTGACCGTCGCTGTGGAATCTGCATTTGCTCTGACATTAGTAGGCGTTTGTAAGGGTAAAGTTGTCTGCATTGTTGGCTGGGTAGTGGCTTGAGGAGAAGATTGTCCAGTCGGAATAGCGGTACTATGCTGAGGAATCGGTGTGATTACCCCCTTTACTAGATTTTGCACTGAATGTGAAATAATATCAGTTTCTGCAGTCTCAAATGGCCAAAATTCAGAAGCAAGCAAGGCGATAACTACTGAGAGAAGAAGTGCTATCCCAAGGACTCTTTTCCTATATGAAAATCCCACCATTTGCGGCTGAGAGAGACTTATCGTACTTGATTGCAACTGAGTTTTCTCATTTATTCCGATGATATCCTGCTTATGGCTAGAATCTACCGATGCTTCTAGTGGCACTATCTCTGTCGCTTCTCTCTCAAAGAGTTTGGGAGACAATGAAACATCTGCTTCCTCGTGCGCAAGCTGGTGGATATCTATGCCCTGCTCAGCAGTGAAAATGTCAAAAGGGGGTGTTGTCTCAAGGATAGTAGCAGAAAATTCATTCCTTTTCTGTAAGTGTAACGGCTGATCTGCACTGTCATCTGTCTCCTCGCTAAGAGATTTGGCGCTCTCTGAAACAGAGGATACAACTAGATCAACTTCTGAACCCAATTCGAGCGTCTCAGGACTCGGAATACTTGCCACTTGCTTTGGCATGCTAGCATCGAGTGTGGAAAGAGAAACAACCGGTGTTGCTATGTTGTCCTCAGTACTAGAGGAAGCTCCAGACGGTTCAGATTGCCGTAGGGCTGCACGCTTGGAAGCCCATCTGCGGATGGGTGAGGAGATTGCTTCTGCTTTTGTTGACTTTACAGGGTGAGAGATAGTTTTATCCTTGCGAGAAGTGGTAGAAAGTAAAAGCGGAAAAGGAGGCGCTGGTGACAAAACGGATTGGATCACTTCCAGAAACAGCGAGAAGTCGAAAAAGCGTTCGTTAGGATCTTTGTCCATGGCCTTAAGCACAGCTACTTCAAGGGTGGGAGGCAGATCTGCAACACTTTCAGAGAGGGGGGGTGGTCTTTCATGGGTAGGTATTTTCATGCGGCCTCCTGGGGAGCCAAAGGAGCCACCGGAGTGGAAAGCTGCTTCGGCTTCTTGCGTGCTGGCATGAGGAGGGGCAAAGGTTCAGGCACAAACTGTCCCAGAGGCAAAGCATCT
>DASYAN010000101.1:0-8367 GCA_036501345.1 Ktedonobacteraceae bacterium | reverse complement strand
CATTAGTACGTCTGGGAGGATGATGATGAAAGTTATTTTTCGTAGTAAAGATTTTGCAAGTGTCGAAGGATCAGGCTTCGGCTTCAACAATCGGCGTCCAATGCCAAATCCATGGCAATACCAGGGACGTGTCCAACATCGTCAATGGCAGGGTACCTATCAATGTTCCTGGGAGCGTGAAGAAGGTACAACGATCGGTACTCCTGAACTTATCTGGGTGGTGCGCGGAGATGCTCGTTTGTTTGGGTTGGCCGCTGCCTTAAAATCAAGAGGCTTTGTCGTGGATGTGGAGCAAGACTGAACTCGGGAAATATATGATGGATTTAATGCATTGTTGAAGCCTGGGATGTGCAAAAACGGAGAATGTTGAGGAACCCTGCGATAGCCAAAACTGCTGATTGCAACGAGATCGAGTAGACATCCCGCTAGTATGTGTGAGATACTCATCCATAACTGGTTTTGGCTATCGTGGAGGTTTGCCTGTGTCCTCAGCTTTCTCATCCTTTGAAGGTGCGTCGGCTTCGTTTTGCCAACGGTGTCGGAGCCCACTTCCTCCTAATATTATTCAGTGTGGGTATTGTGGCTACAATAACTCGCCTGTACAGCGCAATGATCTATCTGGAGACATACTAAATTCCTCTCACGTGTCCTGGAATGTATATCCGCTGCAGAATGGCAATATGCCCGATCAGTATAATAATTCGCAATGGGGTCCAATGTCATTTTCTCAGCCGCAACAGCTTTCTTTTCCTCCTTCTGCTAATGAAACAAATTCTTTGGTTCAGTCTGGATCGCAAACAAATTTGTCAGGCCAGTGGTATCCGGGTTCTCCTGATAATTCGTTTCCATCTGCTCAGCCGGGGGGCGATGGTAACCAGTATGGTTTGAACGGTCAGTTCCCAGGCTCGGGCAATGATCAGAGTTTCTATAGCGCCTTCTCTGATCAAGGACAAGTAAATGGCTTGCAGCCAGGGTTTATCTCTTCTCCCCAGACTCCAGAGGTCTCGCAATCTGTAATGGTAGAGCGACGCACTCTGAACAGGAAAAAAGTGGTGAGCCTTGTGGTCGTACTCCTTGTGCTTATCGGTGCTAGCATTGCTGGCTATACAGTGCTGACCTTGCGGCTAGGAGCAAAACATACGACTAGTGCACCTCCTGGCTATCCCATACCGAAGGGGGCGCCGCTTTTTGCTGAAACATTCACGAATAATAGCAAGCAGTGGGATATGCAAAGCATGCAGGAGAGATATCTGGTCTCTATCAAGAAGGGAAACTTGATCCTGGAGGATGATGACAATAAGCTCTTTCCGATTTTGCTTCCCGGTAGCAAGAGTTTCAATAATTTTAAATTGATCATTAATACACTGCTTTCTAAGGGTGATCGACAGAACGGATATGGTCTCTGTATTCGGGGAACTACTGATCCCAATGGGAATCTGACTGCATATTATCGCATTGAGCTCTATGGCAATAGTACCTATGCAATTTTTAAGGTAGCGACAGATGCCAATGGGAATACCAGTTCTACAACGTTGGTAGAAACTACGGTGCATGCGGCTATCAAGCCAATGGGACATATCAATCAGACTGTTATTATTGCCAATGGTCCGAAGATAACTTTGATTGTTAATGGGCAGACAGTGCAGACATTCTCAGATACTAGCTATGCCAGCGGCGTCATTGCTCTATTTGTCTCCAACTTGCCTGGTACTCATCCGGGAGCGCAGGCAACATTTTCTGATCTGGCTATCTATCCAGTGAATGCAAAGTAAAAGTATTGAAAAGGGGCTTCACGTGACTCAGGTTTATGTGCTTTATACAGGAGGAACGATTGGTAGTACTGGCAGTCCCCTGGCACCAATGTCTGGGCCCGACTTTATAAAGCTTGTGCTTTCAATGCCGGGTCTTGCCGATTTCCAGGTTGCTGGCTACGACGGTTTGTACTACACCATCGATTATTTGGATACTCCACTCGACAGTTCCAACATGACGCCATCGGATTGGATTGTCGTTGCCAGCCGAATTCTCTCGAACTATGCTGATTATGATGGCTTTGTCATCCTCCATGGAACTGACACTATGTCATGGACTGCTTCGGTACTTTCCTTCTTTCTCGAAGGTCTCAGTAAACCTGTCATTCTCACTGGCTCACAACTCCCGCTGGCTCGGTCTCTCAACGATGCGCTACGGAATCTGCTAGCATCGATCATTCTGGCAGGTACAACAAACATCCCTGAGGTGTGTCTGTTCTTCAACACGATGCTGATGCGTGGGAACCGGACTGTCAAAGCCGATGCCAGTGGGCTTTCTGCATTCATGTCGCCTAATTTTCCCCCGCTAGCTAATGTTGGCATTCGACCCGTGGTCAATCCTGCATTAGTTCTACAGTCTCCACCGCCTGAGAAATCTCTGTCGAATCCTGATTGTGTTGCTAAACTCCAGAGTACTCTTGATAGGATAGCGACCTCTATGCTCAGATTTTCTGTGGTGAGCGTAACTCTCTTCCCCGGCATTCAATGCACCACTATGTTGGAAGCTATCTTGCAAGGTACAAAGCCTCCAGTCCTGGGCATCGTCCTCGGTGCATTCGGTGCAGGCGATGCCCCACTGAACTCCACATTCCTCGGTGCGATCTCTGCTGCTGATAAGCAAGGCGTGATCATCATCGATGGCACTCAGGTTATCAGAGGTAGCGTCAACATGACTGCATACCAGACAGGTTCAAGTTTGCTGCAAGCTGGCTCTATCAGCGGCTATGATCTCACGGCTGAAGCCATGCTGACCAAGCTTATTTACCTGATAGCGCTGGGTCTTGATCAGAATGCAGTAAAAGTGCAGATGCAGACCAATTTACGTGGCGAGATGACCGTTCTGCCCGTCTGAAGAGAGCGTTAGAACGGTGGACTTATAATGTATGAAATATGAACAGTACGCTGTCGTGGGCCATCCAGTTCAACCAAAATAATGCGTTGCCATGTGCCTAAAAGCAGCCTATGATTGGCATAAGGGATCACAAGGGATGGGCCAATCATAGATGAGAGAATATGATCGGGTGTATGGGAAGGATCATGAGGATGGCGATAAGAGATCTCTGGTAGTATGCCCCGCAGTGCGTCGAGAAAATCAAGGTCAGTTCCTGGATCTAAATCTGCTGTAGTGATTGCACAGGTTGTGTGAGCTACAAAGAGCATGCACATACCTTGCCCATTTTTGACATCTTGTAAATGTTTTTCGACTATTCCGGTAATATCTACAATTTGATCTTTCTGTTTTGTTCTGACACTGATTGTTGTCATAATGGTTTTCGCGAGCTCCTTTCTGATGGAACGGTGGTATTTTCTCTGTTAGCATATCACATCCGTGTTCAATAATAAGTTTCTGGTCTTCTGAGCAATTCTAGTAGTCAAGCTCAGTACTAGAATGAAATATGTTAGAATACTAGTGTTGAAGTTTTGCTGACAAAACTGTCGTCAAAGGGGCCTGAAACAAAAGAGGATCAAAGAGGATCGTTAAATAGACTACTTTTGGGCATGAGGTTAGAAGAGAGGGGGAGTAACTACTCAGGTACTGATAGGGCTGGTCTGGTCAACGCCCAATTTACTATCAAGAATTCGCCATCGGTAGGGGCTCGATTTACCGCATTCGTAGTACCTGAGAGAGGAAAAGGGGACCTATTTATTGAACACACCTGGTATCTTGAGTTGAATTCAGGAGGCCCTCCATGGAGCAAGAGACATCCCACACGCGATATGATGAGTTCGCGGAACAATTTACTTCTCTGATGCATGAGCACTGGTCGGATATTCTCTTGATTGTGAACCGTCAATCACCCCGTATAGCATCGCTCCTACGCCTTGCAACCCCGGCTAGTCTCAAGCGTATGAATGGCATATGGCGTATTCAGGTAATTACTAAGCCTGCTGCGCAGCATGACAAATTGCGCCATCCTCGTGATAATGAGATTGTGGCCCAGGCAATACGATTGTATTATCATCGCACTGCCGAACTCAAGTTGCCTCGGATTATTGTTGAGTTTGAAGTGTAGATTGCTGGGTCTGGAAGGAGTCTTCTGCTATATGTCCACAGCTCAGCCAAATATGCGACATCGTTTTCCGGGCATAGACCCAATTGCTCTGCAGCATCCCTATGATCGTGCTGCACTTAGTGCTCTCCAACGGGTGCCTGGGTTAGACATAGTGGTACGTAAATTTATCGAGTTGTTTCCCGAAAGAATTGCTTATATTCAAAATGTCGCCCAGACTGTTCGTGTCTCTTCCACGCAATGCCCGCAGCTTTATGGCCTATTTCAAGAAGCCTGTGCCATTCTAGATATGCCCGAGCCAGAACTCTATGCAGCACAGAATCCAGTGCCCAATGCCTGGACGAGTGGCTGTGAGCGTCCCTACATTATTGTCACAACTGGTCTGATAGATTTGATGAGTGAGCAAGAAGTCCTGGCAGTGATTGCCCACGAGCTTGGCCATATCAAGTCGGGTCATGTGCTTTACAAGACGATGGCCCGCTGCATCAGCTTGCTTCTTACGATTGTTGGTGATATGACATTAGGTCTTGGACGTCTGATTGGTCGTTCTCTTGAAGCGGCGTTATTGGAATGGGATCGCAAGTCGGAGTTTACTGCAGATCGCGCCGCTTCACTAGTAGTCCAAGATTCGCAAGTGATGCTTTCTTTGATGATGAAGCTCGCAGGAGGAACGCTCTTTCAGCGCGATCAAATGGATGCGCAGGAATTTCTCAAGCAAGCAGATTTGTACCAAGAGGTTGATGTTAATCTGCTGGACCGTATGTATAAGCTGTTAATGGTCAGCGCGGTCAGCCATCCACTCATCATTGTACGCGCACGTGAAAGTGTCAATTGGGCCGAAAGTCAGCAATATAAAGATATTCTGGCTGGCCGCTACCCACGTGTTCCTACTTATGGGAGCAATGGTAACAATGGGAGCAATGGCAAGGGAGCGGGAACGGGACAACCCTCAAGTACTCCAGCGAGTACTCCAGCACCGTCCTCTGTTGAGCCACAACTGGTCCGTTGCCCACATTGTGAACGCGAGCAGGCCAATCAGCGTTTCTGTAGCTTTTGCGGCGGAACAATAGCCTAGTTTTTGTCGAGAGAATCTCGCTTCCAAAGCCCTGTTTGCGACAAACAGGGTTTTGTAGACTCTTCCTCTGCGAACCTGCCCAAGGGGGCAGCGGGCGCGATAAATCAAATCGGGCCCCTCTACCCTGGGCGATAAATCGCGTGGATCTGCCGGATTGCTACCTGAGTAGTTGCTTTGTTTCTATTGAATGTGCTTATGTTAGTTAGTCGGCAAGAGGTGTTGTTTATGAATCGCAATGGGAAATTCAATGGTACCGGTCGTCGAGGCGCAAAAGCGCGTTATAAATCTCTCCGTACTCAAGGTCATAGGATTACCGAAGACGAACGGCTGCTAGTTCGACAGGCGCAACCCCTCGTCAGCCCAAGTGAACCAGTGCCTCAGGAACAGATAGAAGAAGAGCATCACGCCTTTGAACGTGCGCTCAACTTTGATTTCACAATTACCGATCCCTGGCGTATCATGCGCATTATGAGTGAGTTCGTCAATGGTTTTGATGCCCTGGCTCATATTCCTCCATCAATTGCCATCTTCGGCTCTGCACGGACAAAGCCGGATGATCCCAACTACATTGCAGCAGTAACGACCGCAAGCTTATTGGCAAAGGCTGGCTTTGGCATCATTACTGGTGGTGGACCTGGTATTATGGAAGCTGCCAATAAAGGTGCGCAAGAAGGTGGTAATCTCTCAATTGGTTGCAATATTGAACTGCCCTTTGAGCAGACATCAAACCCGTACATGGACATCTCGCTTGATTTTCGTTACTTTTTTGTGCGCAAAACCCTTTTCATCAAATACTCCAACGCCTTCATCATTTTCCCTGGTGGCTTTGGCACAATGGACGAACTCTTTGAGGCCTTGACACTCATCCAAACGCAAAAGGTCAGTAACTTCCCCATCATTCTCTATGGCTCTGAGTATTGGGGCGGATTAATCGGTTGGCTGCGTGATACAATGCTCAAACTTGAGAACATTTCCCCGCCAGATTTCGAGTTACTGCGCATGTCTGATAATCCTGAGGAAATATGTCAGTGGGTCTGTGATGCCTACCAGCGCAACGGCCGTCTGGAAAAGGCCAATCACAAGCGCGAGACGTCTATCCGCTAATCACATCTTCAGATCTAGATGAAATGCATCTAGCCTCGATTAAAAAGTGGTAATGGCCTACCAAAGTAGTGGGCAGGGAGAGCTCAGACCATATCGCTCATGTGGGCGGTATGGTCGAAGTGGGAAGTGGAATACACCTTATCCCACAGAGATTCTCTCGTTCGACCAAGAAACCCTTCCAGTTGCTTAGCTTGACTAACTAGCTCATCTTACCAAGTCATGCTCTGTTTGACTGCTGTCTAGCTACTCGCCGCTTGAGCATAATCGTACTCAAAGGTGGCAGTGTCAGCAGTATCGAATGCGGGCATGATTGCCAGTAGATGGGACCGCTCGGCATTGGCTGGCTATTGAGCAATCCACTGCCACCATAGCGCGGATCGTCGCTATTGAGCACTTCATAGTATTCTCCCGCCTCTGGTACCCCTACACGATAGCCATGGCGTGGTATGGGGGTGAAATTACAGACACATACCAGCGTGTCGTCACTATACTGACTGCGCCGCATAAACGAGATGACACTATTGTCGGAGTCGTAGCAATCAATCCAGGAGAAGCCGCCAGGATCGCAATCGAGTGCGCTCAGGGCTGGTTCGTTCTGGTAGAGTTTGTTGAGGACCCGCATGAAATCGTATAACTGTCGGTGGAGCGGATCGCTTGATGGTTCGAGTAGGTGCCAATCGAGACTCTCTTTATAGTTCCATTCACTCCACTGTCCGAACTCGCCACCCATAAAGAGCAACTTTTTGCCAGGATGCCCCCACATATAGCCGTAGAAAGCTCTCAGGTTAGCGAACCGTTGCCAGAGATCGCCGGGCATCTTATTGGTCATGGAACCTTTGATATGTACGACCTCGTCGTGTGAGAGAGGTAAGATGAAGTTCTCAGAGTAGGCATACATGAGCGAGAAGGTGATATTGTTATGGTGATAACGTCGATGGATTGGGTCCATGTGCATATATTGTAACATGTCGTGCATCCAACCCATATTCCACTTAAAGGTGAAGCCCAGCCCTCCGACATAGGTAGGTCGAGAAACCAGGGGCCATGCACTGGACTCTTCGGCAATCGTGATTGTGCCCGGTACTTGACCGTAGACGGCCTCGTTAAGCTCGCGTAGAAATCCCACAGCTTCTAGGTGTTCGCGACCACCGTATTGATTAGTGATAGTCTCACCCTGCTCACGCATATAGTCAAGGTAGAGCATAGAGGCGACCGCGTCGACCCGTAGGCCATCGATATGATATTCACGTAGCCAGAACAGAGCGCTTGCGATCAAGAAGTTGCGTACCTCGCTTCGCCCATAATCAAAGACATACGTTCCCCATTGCTTATGCTCTCCTTTGCGGGGATCAGAGTACTCGTAGAGGTGTGTGCCATCGAAATAGCTGAGTGCCGGGCCATCTTTCGGGAAGTGTGATGGAACCCAGTCAAGGATAATGCCAATGCCCTGTTGATGCATATAATCAACAAAATATTGAAAGTCTTCTGGTGGACCAAAACGGCTCGTGGGAGCGTAAAAGCCTGAGACCTGGTAGCCCCAGGAGCCGTCAAAGGGATATTCTGTAATTGGCATTAGTTCGATATGCGTAAAGCCTAGATCTTTCACGTAAGAGGCCAGTGCAGGTGCCAATTCTCGGTATGTCATGAAGCGATCTTCTTCTACCGCTCCCTCCTGATGTCGTTCCGGTATATGCCGCCAGGAACCAAGGTGGACTTCATAGATGGAGATTGGCGCGTTGAATTGCTGCTTCTGTTCGCGATGCTGTATCCATAGATCGTCGTGCCAGGTGTATTGATGGATATCAGCCACGATGCTGGCGGTATTAGGACGTAGTTCAGCTGCAAAGCCGTACGGATCGATTTTATCGACGGCATAGTTATTGAAACGTGAATAAATAGCATATTTGTAGAGTACACCAGCCTGCAGGTCAGGGACAAAGCATTCCCACACTCCCAGGTCGTTGTGACGCAAATTCATCGGATGCTCAGAACGATTCCAGCCATTGAAGTCACCGATGACCGAAACTGTGAGCGCATTGGGAGCCCAGACGGCGAAGTTAATACCGGTTACACCATTTATGGTGCGCAGATGTGCCCCCATTTTCTCATAAAGGTGATAATGCTTTCCTTGCCCAAATAAATACAG
>DASYAN010000100.1:0-7416 GCA_036501345.1 Ktedonobacteraceae bacterium | reverse complement strand
TTGAATTCATCGTAGCTCTCGGTAGTATAGGTATTCTCTTCCCTGAATTTCAAGGCACGCTGGTACATTGCCTTCTGTACCTCCTCTAACAATTCGGGCAGGCGCGTCTCTAAGGCCTCTACAGAGACAGGCTCTTTGGCACGATTGTCACGGCGAACGAGCATCACACTATTATTCTGCACATCGCGCGGACCTATTTCCATGCGCACAGGGACACCACGCATCTCCCATTCGTTGTACTTCCAACCGGGTGTGTTCTCACTGCGATCGACTTTTACGCGTACTTTCCCCTTGAGCATCTTTTCTACACGTGTTACCAGTTCTTCTACGGCTGACTTCTCATGTTCCTTGCGCGAGATTGGCACAATCACAACCTGGTACGGAGCCAGATGTGGAGGGAGCATCAGACCGGATTTGTCACCATGGACCATGATGATGCCACCAATCATGCGTGTGCTCATGCCCCAGCTGGTAGTTGCACAGTACCTACGCTGCCCATCAGCATCCAAGAACTGAATATCAAAACCCTTAGCGAAATTATTGCCGAGGTTATGGCTAGTACCTGATTGCAGAGCTTTGCCATCACCCATCATAGCCTCAATCGAATAGGTACGTAACGCACCAGCAAATTTTTCATTCTCGCTCTTGAGTCCAGCAATAACTGGGATAGCCGCTTCTTTTTCGGCAAATGAACGATAGACATCTAGCATCATACGAGTGCGCTCTTCTGCCTCTTCCAGGGTACGATGCGCTGTATGACCCTCCTGCCACAGAAATTCAGAGGTGCGTAAAAACAGGGCAGTGCGTTTCTCCCAACGCATAACATTATTCCACTGATTGACCAAAAGTGGCAGATCACGATAGCTCTGAATCCATTTTGAAAAACTGTGTCCGATGATAGTTTCACTGGTCGGGCGTATTGCCAGAGGCTCTTCGAGTTCTTCGCCACCGCCACGCGTGACCCAGGCCACCTCTGGAGCAAAGCCCTCCACATGCTCAGCCTCTTTTTCCAGGAAGCTGCGAGGAATCAAGAGTGGGAAGTAAGCATTCTCTACCCCGGTCTCTTTGAAACGTGCATCCAGCAGTCGCTGCAAGTTCTCCCAAATGGCATACCCATAGGGGCGGATAATCATACAACCACGTACCGGAGCATAGTCAGCTAGCTCTGCCTTGCGTACGACCTGGTTGTACCACAATGAAAAATTGTCTTCCTGGTCAATAATCTCTTCAACAAACTTCTCTTCAGTTGCCATAACTTACCTCACAGTCTATCAACAACGAGCACAAAAAAACCCGTCCCGACAAAGGACGAGTATATTTGCCCGTGGTACCACCTCTTTTGAACTGTAAAACTTTATAGTACAGTTCCACTTAGTGCAGTTAACCAGTAACTGCTCCTCCCGTTAACGGTGAAGGGACCGACCAGTTCCTCACTGACACTCTCAGGTGGGTTCGATGTAGCATGGCCCTACCGACTTGCACTATCTCGGCTCGCTATTTGACAACACCGATATCTACTAATCCTGATCAACGCGTTTACTCTATTCAGTTGATTGCAGCAAATCATACACTATCACTCAGCTCATGTCAAGACAATTCTGAGACTGATAACGTATCTTTTGCTAAGAGCTGAGACCGAGAGAATCAAGGAGTACGTTACCTTGAGACTGGAACGGGGTTTGAAAATTATCTCCTAAACCAAAGATTGTATACTCAGCAAGCGATTAAAAGCGATCTGATACAACCGCTTCTTGCGTATACAAGTACGTATTGAGTCTTTTACCTGCATAAAATGCTGCATGAGGAAGATCATAAGTCAAAATAATATTCACCCTCTCTTTATCATCCTCAACAGGTCGAACACTATGGAGAGACCTGTTTCCCCTTATAACAACCATTCTTCCCTGAGCAGGTTTGACGACGACTTCTTTCCCAAAAAGGCGACGTACGATACTCACCTGGAGTAGGCTATCCAACCACTGCTGAAGAAAGATTGGTCCTTTATTTTTCAAGAAAATACGGTAATTAGGATATAATTCGAGTTCTCCCCCTTCAACATCATTTAAATAGAGCAGCACGGTGATGGCATTACGATCATAATGCCATCGAGAGGAACCACCTCTTGGTGTAATATTCACATTGACACCCGCTTTTTTATCACCCCAGGGGACCATATCCTCGTTGCTTATTTCTCTCACTAACTCCTTGATCTGCTCATGCAACTGGACTATTTCAGGAAGATGTTGCTCTATTTTTTCTCCATCAATAACACTGTAGCGCAGCGAACGACCTCGAAACTTTCGGTAAATCTCTGGTAGCACATGGTCTTGCCTAAACTGCATAATGATAGCCAAGAGATCTGCACATCGCTGCTCTGAGAAAAACTGGTCTTGGATGGCGTATCTTTTCTTCAGGAACTCTGTTTGAAGGGCTTTTTTTTGATTGCTCGTACTCATATGGTTTTCCCTTTTCATGATGAAACTATCGTCGGCAGACAAGCACCTACCTGTGTAGCACTATAGATATGCACTACATCTACACAACCTCGCATGTAGAAAACTAGCATACCATCCACCTCTATCTTTGCACTTTCCAGCCCCCTATCCCAAGTATAGATGATGGATGGGCTTTTGCGCAAGAGACAAAGTGACAATCTCATAGATCTTCTCTTCCTTGAGCCCAGGTCAAGAAAAACTGCAAAGATAGAGCTTCCACTTTTCAGACACACAATAAATACAAAGGTAATCTCGACTATCGAAAAAGACCGTCACCTGCCACCTGAGCAGCATAAAACTGTGGCCAGATGCGATTAGCAAAAATGTCAGGGATCAGATGACCTGTAGTATAGACTGCATTATATTTCTGCAAAATTGCAGAAAAGTCAACGCGATCTACTAGTTCTTGCTTGAATATATTAATAATTTTTCCTGTACAGCCTTTTTTCATACAAAAGTATACAGCTAATCTAGCATCATCAATTTCTCCAACACACTCAAACGGCCTATATTCCTGTAATCCTACTAGCTGTAAAAGAGTATCTTCCGCCTCTGGAAGATCAAAGAGATTTTCTTCCCACAACCTCTGTTTGTCTAAATATGCCTCACAAAGGAGCCACACGTAAATACACTTTGGACATCGCTTGCACCAGGGTTTTTCAATATTGCAAGAATGGGTATGAAAAATGTACTCTTGATCTTTTCGTAACAACTGAAAGATCAAGAAGTCATAAATCGGCTTTAAGATGCTAAAGAATCTAAAGTTACTGACCAGATTTTTCTGAATATAGGAGTTAAGGGCCAATTCAGCTTCATAGCTTTTTCCCCACTGATGATTGACTTCTTGATTAATTTCCTCCCAGAAAAAACTACCCGTTTCTGCATCTCTTTCATGGCCAATACACAAATAGTTGTATCCACGAGTAAGCATCAAGGGAAGTGCTTCAAAAATGCTACAGGGTGTTTCTGGGGCACAGAGTGTTTTAATTTTGCCAGCGAAGTGATGACGCAGCGCAGGACCATCGAGAAAATCATCAAGGATGTACATGCGATTTTGCTCGACTGGATGGCAATCTTTGACGAGATGGTCAATCAACTGATGTTGCTTTTCATGTCTTCCATAGATACTATGAGAGTACTGCGAAACAGCATAAGGTATATTAGCTCTTTCCAGCAGTTTCATTGACACAAGGCTATCTTTACCCCCTCCGCAGCTAAAGAGCATAGCGATATCGCCTATTTGTATTTCTGTTGTCTCATCCTTATATGCACTGGTATCGAATACAATCTTGGGGCCTGAGTAATCAGGACGACTATGTTCCCATTTATGCTGGGCAAAGACATTGTTATAGATCAAGTAAGAGAGATCAATTAAATCCTTGTTGACGAATTTTGAATAGCGCAACACATTGTATACACGTGGAAATAGAGAGAAATATTTAAATCCCTCTATAAAGCCAATGTGAAAAATGAGGTTGTCAATAATGCTAGGGCTATATCTCTCTTTTAATGTATTAAAATCTACTCCTTCGTAATAAAGTTCTGTCCAAAAAGCGTGAGTATCTGCAGAGTAATGAAAGATCAATTGTCCGCCATCTACATAAATATTTTCTAGCGCGAGGTTCTGGAGAAAATTTTGCATTGAATGAAAGTACCCCCTTTTAACTTTTAGTAGCAGCAATTCCATAGAGCAAAAGAAATCGCTTCATCGCTGACATCCACTCCAGATACGATAGCTCCAAGTCGTGCCGAGCTTAAAGTATCCAGTCCAGAATTACAGAGGATAAGACCCCATCCTTAAGTATATGATGAGATTATACTACTTGACAATGTCTGTGTTTATCCCAAAAGGGACTAAGAATGTATTGCAAATGTCTACAAAAGTAGGGGGAAACCTGACAGATGTACTCAGGTGAATAACCTATAAAATTTCAGGTAGCACTTTCGTACTTTCCCATCTATAATCTTAGCATTATAGATAAGTTTCTGGGGTCGCCCCTAGAGAGGAGCAAACATGACATCCCGCGAAGTTAACGCCATTACAGGAGCCTTCAGCTATACTGGGAAGTATATTACTCGGCGGCTGCTAGACCAGGGAAAAGAGGTCTGCACTGTTACCGGACATCCTAACAATCCCAACCCATTTGGCGAGCGGGTTCAAGTATACCCGTTTAACTTTGATCAGCCACACAAACTTATCGAGAGCTTACAGGGTGTCACAACCCTCTACAATACCTACTGGGTTCGCTTCTCTCACGGCTCAACTACCTATGAGCGAGCGGTAGAAAATACCAAGATTCTCTTCAAAGCGGCCAAAGAGGCAGGTGTGCAGCGTATTGTACATGTCAGTATTACCAATCCAACGGAAACATCGCTGCTTCCCTACTTCAAAGGCAAGGCGACTCTGGAACAGGACTTGATCAATTCAGGTCTCTCCTACGCTATCATTCGCCCTACCGTCATCTTTGGTACTGAAGACATCCTCATTAACAATATTGCTTGGCTACTGCGTCGCTTCCCAATCTTTCCGCTTTTCGGCTCTGGACAGTACCGTCTCCAACCCATTTATGTCGAGGATATGGCTGACCTCGTCGTTCAAGCAGGCCAGCAGAGCGATAGCTTGATTAAAGATGCAACTGGACCCGATATCTTTTCGTTTGAAGAATTGGTACGACTGATCGCGAGCAAATTGCAGCGCAAAGTTCTTATTATGCATGTCAACCCGACTCTGGCATTTTATCTGGCAAAATTGATTGAACCTCTGGTCGGTGATGTACTGATCACTCGCCAGGAAGTCGAGGGCTTGATGGCAAACCTGCTCATTTCTCAGCAGCCACCAACAGGCCACACCCATCTGGCTACCTGGCTTGAACAGCATGCAGATCAGGTCGGCAAGCATTATACCTCAGAGTTACAGCGTCATTTTCGCTGATGCTCAGGGACACCATCCATACCTGATGATGAAGAACAGAAACGGTTTTGGAAAGGAAAAGCATAACTAAAACATGAAAAAGTTATTTGGAGCAATCGCCGTAATAGGCTTACTGACAATCCTTATTTCCCTGCTGGCAGCGTGTGGACCAAGTACCACGGCAAGCAGCGGCCCAAATCAGGTTCATATGAACGACTCAAACTTTGACCAGCCATCAATTACTATTAAAAAGGGAGTGCAAATCACGCTGGTCAATGATACAGCCGAGATACATATTATCGAAAATGGCACCTGGGATGCCAATGGTAATGCCCGGTCCGAAAAAGAGCCAGGAGCCCCAACAGTAAATGCAGAAATAGACGGCGACGTCCAGCAGGCCTTTGGGCCATTTAATACTGTTGGCACATTCCATCTCTACTGTACCGTGCATCCAGGGATGAAGTTGACAATAATTGTCAAGCCATAAGCCATAGGCTATCATACAAAACCAGGAGCAGGTTTCTCACCTGAAAGAAAGTTCTGCTGTCTGTACGCGGAGAAACATATCACGAATGTCCTGGTAATGCTCGTTCGTAATAGGCACAAAGCGTTCTATTGAGCCTTTGTGGAGTTGGGATACGGCATGATTGTCATAATGCAGTGTAACAAGCGCCTCCTGAATCTGGCGTTTGAGTTCTGCATCTACGCTTTTGGCGACTACGACGGGAGGAACAGTCGAAGACCCAAGCGTATCGATCACACGTAGCTGTCTGGCCGCCTCAGCATCTGTTTGCAGTACCACATCGAGCATATGCGAATCAACTGCAGTTACATCAGCCTGTTCATCTATGACCATACGCAACGAATCCAAGTGAGAACCAGTTTCGATCGTTTTGCCGAAGAAAGGGAGTGTTTCACCCCGTTCAAGCAAACTATAATAAACAAGGTTATAGCCAGAGTGAGATGTATACTCATTGTAGGCCCATACACATCCTCGCAGATCACCCAGGGATGTGTATGGGCTATCACGGTGTACTACGACATCAGAAAAATAGATCGGCTTCCTTTGGTAGCGCTCTCCACAAAGTACTGGAGCTGCTAGCAGCTCAACAGGGCAGTCAGACCAGTTAGTCATATGAATGTATGTTAGCCCACAGATAAAGCCTACATCCACCTGACCTGCACTGAATTCCTGCGGAGATTGTCCCACCCCCAATATCGTCGGATGCCCCACACAATTTCCGACATAGCTGGCAATATATTCATAGGCCTCTTGCAAAATAGGCGACAGGAAGTTGGCAAAATGGATTGTTGAGAAAGGTGCTCTACCCTTTCCAAGTTTTTGCGAGTTTCGTCTTTCAGAATTTGACAATTTCGATGCCTCCTAATGCCACATCAAAACTTGGAATACACTTAGTGATGCATATATTCATGAACGGTAAAGCGCTGCTTTGTAGGCTGGCACGTATAATATTTTGTCTTCTGCAATAGCAATGCATTCCTGGCAAGTCCATCAGGCATTCTACCACTGTGTATCCTGATCCACTCATAGTAATAGGGAGCAAGTTGATAGGCCCCACAGCTATGAGTGGCACTATTTTTTAGATGTGTTTTTAGATTGAAATCAGAAAGCAGGACCAGATTATACCATTTGCCTGCACGTAATTCTAGCGAAGAGTAGCACAGGAGACCTGGAGCATTTACCAGCTCTTTTGCAAGTAATGCATCCACTTTTTGCAGTTCGTTATCTACATGCGGATCGACCATCTTCTGTTTTGCACCCACAAAGCCTACAAAAGATAAGGTCGTATTTTGTAGCAGGGACTGAGGATCATACAACACGACGCGTTGTTGACGGTGATGGCACACTTCCAATGAATAGCGCAAAGGCAAGCAGGATGCAGCAGTTGGTTTTTCTATAGAATGTAGCATTACACGAATTTTTTGTGCCATATACCTTAGCACAACAAGATCTCTTGCCCCTTTATTGGTAATGCTGCCTGTAAGATC